>CAZVMT010000080.1:0-5687 GCA_964628765.1 uncultured Candidatus Bathyarchaeia archaeon
ATCCAACCCCAGAACAGCGTAGATTGTGGTCAAATATATACAAAAATGTAATCCACCACAGAAGAAAATGTCAATAAAAAAAGGGTTTAAGCGAGGGTCATGCCCACGCCCTTGGCCTTGGCAAGCTCATAGACCTTGCTAGCAGTGCCAACGTCCTGGATGGCCAAGCCTGTCGCCTTGAACATGGTGATCTCATCGGGGGAGGTTCGTCCCTTCTTCTTGCCAGCGACGATCTCGCCGAGCTCAGCGTAGATGTCCTTCTCAGTGATGACTCCTTCCTCTTTTGGTACCTTGAAGTCACCGACCACGAAGGCCTGGGGGATGAAGTCCACAACATGCTTGTCACATTTCTTGATGACGCTGGTCATCAACTCTCGTTTGGCGCCTGTATCTGCTCCTATAGCTGAGACGTGGGCTCCCTTCTTGAGCCAGGCTCCATCCATGAATGCCTTGGGGCTGGGTGTGCAGGTGATTACTATGTCGCTTCCCTCCGCCGCCTCTTGGGCGCTCTTGACTGGTACGAAATCCACCTTGGGGAACATCTGCTTCATCTCCTTGGCGAATGCCTCCATCGCCTCAGGGATGATGTCAAAGACCTTGACCTTCTCGATCCCGGGTCTCACCTCCATCAAGCCCATTACCTGGCTCCTTCCCTGAACACCGGTACCGCAGACACCTGCGACCTTGCTGTTCTCTCTGCTCAGGTACTTGATCCCAGTTGCTCCCGCTGCCCCTGTCCTCAGAGCAGTGATATAGGTTCCATCCATGATTGCCAGTGGAACCCCGTTCTCCGGGCTATTCAGTATAATCCGTGCGATTACAGCCGGGAGCCCATATGCCTGCTTGTTCCCAGGGTGCACTGTCACTATCTTGGTGCCCGCCGCGTTTAAGCCGGGCATGTATGCTGGCATGGCTATTAAGACGCCTTTCTCGAAGTGAAGGTATACTCTTGGGGGCATCTCTATGTTGTCGTTTCCCATCTCCTTGAAGCCGCCCTCGACTGCTTCGAGGGTGCTCTTCATGTCAAGAACTTGCTTGACCTCGTCCTGTGTTAGGTAGAGTGTCATATTGAATCACCATGTGAAGGGTTGACTGGGCTTTTAATGATTTCGAGGATACCAAGAATGCTATTCTCTGATAGTTTTTATTGATGTTTAACCCACTTGGGGTTCTTATTCCTCTTCTTTGTCTCACCTAAAATGATTTATTACAGAATAATGGGATGAAAATAGATCGTTTACTATCCTCAAACCATACAAATGTTTACAATACACATTCACGGTGCGTAAATATTAACTACTATAAAGACAACTATAATCAAGCTAGAGGATACAGGTGCATAATACTGTCGCCAAATCTCTTCCACATCTTCAAACCTCAAAGCGTTACATTTGATACACCCTCTACGCCCCGTGGTGAATCTTCTTTGATAGCGACTCAGGTGGATAATGGGTATGTTTTCGATGACCGTTTTTTTAACTCATTCCAAGAGGTACAATGCTACAGGTACCTCAAACACATCGGGATACCACCCGGAAAGATGCATATGGAGTACAGGCTCGGGAAGAACCACTTCGACTTCTTCCCCCTGAAACGGGTCTTCTGGGAGCATCACCCCATCAACCTCAAGCTGGGCAAGGACATCTACAAGTACGGCAAAGAACGGAGACATATACTGGATAAACACGGCTACGAACACATCCCATTGATAGTCTCGGATGTGATGTTCGAGGACATCACCGATATCTGCCAAAAGATGAGTGAAAACGAGATAGACCTCAGGCACGGCAAGGTACCCACAGATACTGGGATCTATTATCTAAGAGACTACGAGACCCAGTTCACTAGGATGGGGTACCAGCTACTAGCCGAGACCCTCTGGTTCTAATCTATGGGGTGAACTTTCCCCCATCTGTGAACGTCAACATCAACTGAGCATAGAGGTCGCTGAACCCATCATTATTGACGCTGCTGACGGGTATGGGCTCAAACTCCATGCCGATCCTGCCGATGATCTCCATCATATCCTGGCTCATGGTCCTGTTCAACCCAGTGAGCCTCGCGTCAACAGCCTCCTCAAGCGCGAACTGATCCTCGCTCCAGCTAACGATCTCGTCTACCTCATGGGGCTCCAGTACATCTACCTTGCTTATGAGGTGGTACTGGGGCATGAAGAACTTGGTGTTGATAGCGCTTGCCAGGAACATGTTCATCACATAGTTCAACGGGTCCCTGCACTGGATGCCGTCAAAGATGTATATCACGCCCTTCTCGGCGTCAGTCAAACTCTGGGCTATCTGGGCTCCGATGTCCCTGAAGGCGAATAACTCCATCTGACCCGGGGTATCCACGATGCATATGTCTGGTGTGAAGTCCTCGATATCGCTGCTGAGCTCCTCCACGATTCCAGCCATCATGTCGTGTGCCAGCATCAAGCCGCCATTGGGGCCTAACCCATACTCCTCCATGAGCTCCTCCACCTTGATATACTCGCGCACATCCACGTTAGCAGCATAAGGAAGTATCATAGAGCCTGGGTCGAGGTTTACAGCCATGACATCTTCGCGGTTGAACTCTAGGAATCGTGTGAACTTTGCTGTGAAACTACTCTTCCCGCATCCAGCTGTACCTAGCACAAATATCAGGTTCAAGAAGTAAACTCCTTGAAGAGTCTATAGGCTTCAGGCATCATATATCTTCGTGGGGGTCTCTTGAAGCCATAGCCACAGACTGGCTCTATTGGGCCTCCGATACCTTTGTCCTTGGCGATCATCATGCCCCTGATGACGTCAACGAGTACGGCGCCTGCGTTGGGTGAGTCTTCTGTGCTCAGCTTCATGTCAAGGGTGAACTCTGCTCCACCGAAGTAGCTGCCCTTGACGTAGAAGAAGCTGTCACGTCCATTAACCAAGAAGTCCACGAAGTCTGCTGACCCTGATACTAGTTTGAAGTCGTATGGGATGTGTTTCTTCACTGACTCTGTCTTGATGGTACGTTTGATGTCACGGGTCTTCTCAAGAGTATTAATTGACTCGCTTCCACCGCCCACATCAAGCTGGTAGCTCTCATCGATGTGCACGCCACGGCTATCAAGAAACTCAAGTAAGCCTATGTGTACAGCCGTTGCCCCCATCTGGCTCATCAAGTCATCACCGGCGAGGGGAAGACCATTCATCTTGTAGGCTGATGAGATGGAGATATCGTTGACTATACCGCTTGGGGTAGCGTTGATGAATCCGCATCCTGCCTCCTTGGCTGCCTCAGCGTAGAGCCTGCTCGCCTTATCTGCGCCTCCAGAGATGAGATTCAGCGCTAGATCGGCTTTGGTCTCCTTTAGTACCTTGGCTACATCAACTGGTTCGGTCTTTGCTAACTCGATCTGGCTCATGGTGTTCCCGTTCAGGGAATCCGGGTGGGGCCCCATCTGGACAGTGACACCAGTTTTTTTGAGTTCAACGATCTTTGGCGCCTTGTTTGGCTCGGCATATACAGCCTCTGAGACATCTCTGCCTATCTTGTTTTTATCGATGTCAAACGCGGCAACCAACTTTATGTCAGCTGCGCTGTATTTTCCTAGTTTCTCATGCAGGAGCCCAAGGTGGGTACCGTTATCAGCGTAGTATTGAATCCCCTGGAGCAGGGATGATGCGCTGTTCCCTATTCCGGCGATGGCTATACGTATCTTACTCAACTTAACCACTGTAATACCTAGAAACACAGGTTACAAGTATAAAGGCTAGTGGTTTTTAAAATAATAGAATGGAAATAGGAGATTTAGGTTTATCCGGTTCCTTCTTCTGGCTCGGGCTCTTCCTCGTCTTCCTCATCGTCGTCTCCTGAATGCCCATTATTCTTCCCGTGGTCGTCTGATTCATCCTCGGATTCAGCTTCAACCTCAGATTCATCATCTAGCTGGCTCTCAAGGGCATCTAGTTGATCCTCAATTAAATCAAGGTCATCTTCTGTCTCTGCCTCATCGAGTGCTTGCTCTATCTCGTCTAGCTGAGCCTCTATCTCGGTTGTGTTCTCTCCACGGCGGGTTCTATTCTCGATCTGCTGACGGTATCTGCTGATCTTTCTTCTGAGTTCCTGTACCTTCTCCTCGAAACCTTTAGCACCTTTGTCTTCCTCGTCATCGTCCTCTTCATCGTCGTCACCTTTTACCCCGTGCTTTCTATCATGCTCGAGGTCATCTAGTAGGTCATCAGCCTCATCGATCAAATCATCCGCCTGATCAATTAGGTCATCTACTGTCTCTTCGTCAAGGCCTTCCGCTGCTTCATCTAGAAGCACCTGGGCTTGATCCAGTAGATCCTCTATCTCAGTTGTATTGTAACCTTGTTGGGTTAGAGTCTCAAGTCTTTCACGGTACCGATTGAGCTTGGATTCTTTTCTGCTTGCCTCGTTTGCCTTCTCGATAAGATCGTCGTCGATGTCTTTGTCCTTGCCTATCTCATTAGACTCCTTAACCACGTGTTGGAGGCGTCTTGTCATGTTTTTTAGGTCATCTTTGTCAACATCATCCTCCAAGTCATCCAATGCGTCTCGTAGAGCCTGGAACTGGAACTGAATAGCATCAGCGTCCTCACCTGAGATATTGTACTTTGTCATGATCCTGTAGAGCTTTGTCTCAAGCTGTTCGAAGTGGTGTCTTGTCTGGTTGATGAAGTGCTCAGTCTTCTCGACACGTTTTGGCTCACTCTTACTCTGGAGTAGTCCTGTGGCCTGTCCCATCAGGGAGTTGGCCTCATCAAGCATCTCCTCTAAACCTTCAAAGTTCCCGAGGTCTATGGCAGCTCCTATGTCTCCTAGGATTGATTCTGCCTGATCCAGTAAAGCCGTGGCATTTGATACATCTACGCCCTGTCCCTCAAGATCCGTTGCTATATCACGCAACTTCACTAAACGATCTAAAGCTCTCTCATAGCCACCCAGCTTGTAATAGGTATCCTCTTCTTCATCTTCCTCGTCTTCGCCGTCGTCCTCCCCATCCTCATCCACCTCTATTAGCAGTTCTGAGGCGTCACCGTATTTGTTCAGGGCCTCTGCGGCCTTGTCTATGGCTTCCTCGTATTCACCTGCTTCAAAGGCTGCCTGGGCCTCCGCGTACAACGCATTAGCCTCAGCGAGGGCTATTGATGCATTCTCCGGGACCGTTCCATTGCCCGCGATAAATGAATCGAATAGATTGTTTACCTCTGCACTCGTAATGTTAACGGAATCCAGCAGGCCCTCTGCGACAACCGCAGGGTCATCCTGGGCATAAACAATGGTTAAACTTGCCGCTGAGGCGAGGAGCATCGCCGTCGCGAGTAAAATTATTGACTTCTTCATGGCTTTATTCACTGAAACCCCATATACATCTATATAATAAGAGGGACCCGAGGGAACCAAATGGAACCTTGGTTTCATTGTTTCTCCTCCTGGGTCTTTAACTGGAGGTAAGTTTCCCGGCCAACCTTGGAAGAAGCTATGATTCCATCCTCCTCTAGCCTCCGTACCATCCTCCAGGCGCTGGACTTGGGTATATCGAACTTCTCCCGGACCTCGGTGATAAACGCCCCGCCAGTCTCCTCCAGGAACCTTAAAATCGCTTTATCATCGGTCCTGAGGTGGGGGTTTTTACGGAAAACCATGTCAAGATCGACTTCTGGCTGCGTTGTATCCGGTCTCTGGAGCACTGGTTC
>CAZVMT010000080.1:5787-12261 GCA_964628765.1 uncultured Candidatus Bathyarchaeia archaeon
TCTGTGAGGGTGTCTGTTGAATACGTTATGGTTATCGATGTTGAACCCAGTGAATCTACCTCTATGCCTCCCTGTGATAGCTCCCAGTCCAGAATTATCCCGTTTTGATCCACAGCCAAAAGGTCCTGATAGCTTTCTCCCATGAGAGACACATTGAACTGCGCTAGAGTGGTATCTGGTTCAACAACATAGGTTACATCAACGGTTCCATCGGTGTAAACTTCAACCGTTAATGAATCAGATGTATAATCCTGTCCAAGCGCCAATGGGGTAAACAAGCCCAGCAACAGTGTTCCCAAAAAAATTTGATTCCAAACCTTCCTCATATTTATGCCTCGTTAAACTAATTTTATTGAATAACGTGTTTGCTAAATATAAAGAGGCTTTATTTTCAAATATAGATCATTTATACAGACTCTTCGTCATTATGAATCCATCCTCGTCCCCATAGTAGTCCTCGGCTGTTCTCACATACGTGTATCCCCTGTTTCTGTATACCTGTTGGGCTCGTTTATTGGATTCACGGACCTCAAGATACGCGATATCAGCCCCATTATCTTTGAAACGCTTCTCCAACTCATCAAGCAGCATGGTTCCCACGCCCTTCCCCTGAAAATCGTCCCTAACGGCTATGTTCATCACGTGTCCAGCCTTCTTTGGGCTGCTCACCTTGCCCATCTTCTCGATCTCCCCCACAGCGTATCCGATGATCTCATCGTTAGATATCGCCACTAGGAACAAGCCGGGGTTCATGTGGAACATTACGCGGAAAAAATTCAACGTCCATGGGGTAGGGTAGACCATGTTCTCTATCATGTGGATGGCCTGGAGGTCGTCCTCGGTGGCTTCATGTAACGTTATTTTCTGCAATTATTGTCTCACTTTCAGTATGAGTGACTGCACCATCTGGTATAGCCCTCCAAATGTGAATGCGAACCCACGTAATATGTCCAGCGCTGGATACAGGAGAATCTTCCACAATTTACCCGAATGAATACTCACAGGCAGATAATAGATGGTGTTGAATACCCAGTAGATAGCGAACATACCCATGGCTAGGTTAAACGGCATGGGGTGCGAAATCTTAAACCCGATGTAAAGAAGAAAACCCATGACAGTCATCAAAGCTAATGTGCTGATGAGGTACGCCGCGTACCAGCTGGCTAAGATGCTCGCCCGTTTATGGATAATCAACAACGAGCCTCCCCTACCATAGTTAAAGTGCTGTTTTAACAGCTCAAGTAGGGTGCTCCTGTGCTGGTGAAGGATTTTCACCTCAGGGTCCAACACTATCCTGAAGCCCTTGAAACCCATGGCTTCCACAGGCTGGAGGTCATCAAACCCATATGTGATGTTCTCGTCAAAGAACTTGACGCGGGCAAGGGCTTTTCTGCGGAAAGCCATGTTGGCACCGGCTGGGAACTGCATTAGTTTGAGGTCTGTTGCCTCGATTCTTATACTGAACCCTGGTTTGGACTGGAAGAGGCTCTCATCCATATAGTTACTGAGGATACTGGTCCGATCATAGCCATCCATTGTGCCGCCGACGAAGCCGATGAATGGGTTGCTGAAGTTTTCAACGATCTTCTTCGCCCAGTTTCTGGGGACCACACAGTCCCCATCTGTGTAGGCTATTATTTCTCCGGAACTGTTCTTGATGCCGGTGTTTCTCGCAGCGTTGAGTCCTTTTCCATCTTGATCCACGAGCCTAACAGGGTACTCTTTCACTATTTTCCGTGTATTGTCCCTGCTCTTCCCATCCACCACGATGATCTCAAGGTTTTCTCTAGGGTAATCTAGCCTCATTAGGGAGTCGAGCGTCGCTCTGACGGTCCTACCCATGTTCAGAACTGGTATTATGATACTGAGTGAAGGGTATTCACTCGCAAGCACCATGATTATTTTTGTGTTTTCTTGCGTTATAAAACTCACTATATTGTCTCGACATACTCCACGGAGTCTCGTAGGGAGTACTCCCAGACTCCTCGGTTTTTATGGTACCTGTTTCCGAACAAGGTCACTTTTTTATCCAGTATCTTGGATAGGATCGCCACGTGGAGCCTGTCTGTGTATACGGAGTCAGCGTTGTAGACTGCTGAGACGAAATCCTTCAACGTTTTCTCCATGGAGACATCTGCTATCAGGGAGTTGCCAGACATCTGGACGATCTCATCTCTAGCGGCTTGACCGATCGCGGATTCCCTGTCTTTCCTGAAGGCGATTAAAGTATAGCTATCTGTTCTCTCCTCGATGAAATCAGATAGATCATCTTGGGTTAGGTACAGGGCTAGTTCCGGTGAGAGGTGGATCGAGACAGTATCAGGCAGTCCTTTCTTCTTGAGGTGTTCGAGGCTGTATTCTTCTCTGCAGAACAGGTCCACTGGGCGCCCGTCCTCAAAGTATTGATGGAACCTTGTATTGGTGAATAGGTAGCTCTGTGGCCCAACAGCGACTTGGGCTGGGTTCCTCTTCATGACTTGCCTCAACAGAGTTGGCCCATACCAGATGTCGCTCATGTATCCTCCTCCCTCAAAGAGGATCAGCTCTGTCTGGGGTGGTATTTTGAGTAGCCTGAATCCAATGTCTGAGCCCAGTCTCCATAACCCGATATTCACGAGATACTTAGCCCCCAGCAGTAGGTTATCTTTGTATAGTTTTTCTAGGTTCAGGCATGTGTGTTTGATGTCGTATTCTCTGAGCTTCTTCATCAAACCCATGTGGATCAAAGTATCCCCATGGTTCCCACCGGGAGTGATGACGCACATATACTTGTCCTGATTTGCGACTAGAAACTCCTCGAAGCTATCCATCAAAGAATATCACTATGTGTCGATTATTTTGTTTTACTCCCATGGTTTTTATTCCTCTGGGGCTCATTTTTGGGGATATTATGAAGAGGAGCAAGTGGGGTCTAGTATTCCTTGCTGTCGGTGTAGCCCTCTTCATCGCGTACCTCGTATACTCCAACCCTTTCGCGGTTCTAACCGAGGTGGGGCGATTTGATCCATGGATGTTCCTCGCAGCTGTTGGTGTAAACTATCTAGGGCTTGTTTTTCTCTCAGCCTCATGGCATATCCTGTTGAAGGGTCTAGGTTTCAAGAACAGTCTCTGGGAGAGTATCCAGATCTCCTTTGTAGGCTTGTTCGTGGTCTGGATGCTGCCCTTCCCATCTGGATTCGAGCTTGTACGAGCCTACCTGATCAGGGATAAGAAAGGGGGAAACATAGGTAAGGCTGTCTCATCAGTCATAGTGAGTAAGGTCTATTATTTCATCAGCTTCGGCATGATGATCTCCCTCGCAGCCATCATCGTACGTTTCATAAATAACACAGAGATACCCATCCAGGTTGGGTTCATCTGGTTCGCCGTCCTCTTCGCATTATCCAATATGGCGATGTTCGCTGTGATCCTGACTCCCCGAATAATGATGTGGCTCTACAGCAAGAGCCCAGAGTGGCTGAATGTCTTGATGAGGAAAAGAATCTACAGCCAAGACTTTGGATTAGATAGCTTCGATGAATTTGTCAACGAGATACAGAACTCCCTAAAGACCCTCAGGAAGAAGCCATTGGAAAACCTGTTAAGCCTGTTTCTAGTCGGGTTCCACTGGAGCACCGGTGCCATCACAGCCTACATGGTCTCTAGATCACTAAATGAGCCCATTAACTTCTGGGTCATAGTGCTCATCTACGCGGTTATCGAGTTTATCCAGCAGCTTAACTTCATCATCCCGGGTGGACTGGGCATAGTTGACGCTGGGCTGGCGGGGGCTTTGGTCGTTGTGGGGGTGCCATTGGATGTTGCCGGTGCTATTAGTTTGCTTACCCGGTTGGCTACTTACTGGTTTGAGTTGCTTCTGTGTGGGGTTATTAGTTTCCGGTTTGGTTACCGTGAGGCTTTGAGGGATTATCTGAGTTAAGCTTTTATTCAGCGACGGGCTGTGTATCGCTAGTGATATAAATGGTGTTCACGATCCAAACCGCGACTCAAATACTACTCGCAATAGCAACATATCTACTCGGGATGGCCTTCGCAGGCAGCTTCCTCGGGAGAGCATGGATGGGAACAGTAGACGTGTTCCTCCACAAGACATTCCACATGGAGATCACTGTAGGTAAGTACTTCTACTGGAAATATTTCTGCAACATCAGGGACCCACCCAAGCCAAAGAACCTAGAGAAGCCCAAGAACCTGACAGACCAACTGTTCTGTAAGTTCTTAGACCTCTGAGTCTCGGAATATTTTATACAGACATCTAATTATGTGAAGATGCATGCTTCGCCTCGGGGTCATCGGGTGTGGAAGAGTGACTTCCATGTTCCACATGAAAGCCATAGAACAGGTAGATGAGATCACTGTTACGGCTTTATCTGATGTCAGCGAGGAGCGGATGAAAGAGATCCAGAAGAGCTGCAACGCATCTGGAGCATACACCGATTATAGGGACCTGTTAGCTGACCCAGCTGTGGAGGCAGTCGCTGTTAATACTCCTCCAAGGTTTCACGAAGTCATCGTATTGGATGCATTAGAGTCTGGGAAGCATGTTCTATGCGAGAAGCCCTTAGCTGAGACCGTCGAGGGATGCATTAAGATCAAGGAGCTTCAAGACGAGACTGGGTTAACTGTTCTACCTGCTCACAACTACGCTTTCACGCCGAGCCTTGCCAAGATTGTCTCTTATGTTGATGATGGCTCCATTGGACATGTAACTGATGTAAGGGTCTCCTTTGAGAACCTGTTGAAGTCTTATAGGAGCCAGACGGATTTCAGGGAGAACATCGGGAACGGTGTCGTTGAGGATGTCTTGCCCCATGTATTGTCTGTGGTCTACCCCATAGTTGGGCACATCGATGAAGTAGGCTCATTGGATTGGTGGTGTAAGGACTACGAGGTATGCGACAACATGGATGTCAAGCTAGTATCAAAGACCGGCATACCTGTGGCTGCCTCTATGAGCTGGACCAAGCTAATACCAAGATTCAGCCTCACAATAAACGGCATGAAAGGCAGCCTATACTCGGATTTGATGATGGATCCATACAAGGTGGAGCTCACAACCGGAGGCAAGACCAGTACTTGGAAGGAGAAGGGCATCAGCTGGTACCTTGATCTCGTAAAGTTCCGGCACCCCAGCTTCAGGAACCAGTACAGGCACTTTTATGACTTGATTAAGAACGGTGGAGCACCCCTGATTACACTGGATGACGAGATCAATATACTGGAGACCATGGATAGGGTCTCGGGGAAGATGAGGTAGCGTATGGAGAAGGTATCCCTCGTTAACGTCACCGATGTCGATACGGCTGTGCGAAAGAGCGTTGAATTAATCGGTGGCTTAATGCTTGACCCGGGAAAAGATGTGGTCATCAAGCCCAATATCTGTAACCCCAAGAACCCAGACGGCATGGTGATAACAGATTTCAGGGTCATCAAGGCAGTCGTGGACCTTGTGCGTGAGAATGGCAACGATTTGGTGATTGTTGAGTCAGATAATATCTCTGGGCTCGCTGAGCGCCGCATGGAGAAATCCGGTTTGATGGGGCTCCTCGATGAATGGGATGTTGACTTCCTGAACCTAAGTCACGACGATTATCAGGAATTTGAGGTAGCTGGGACTGCTCTCAGGTTGCCTTGCACTGTCTTGGATGCGGGGTACTTCATCAACATACCCAAGATCAAGACATGCGCCCACACCCTCGTCACCCTCAGCATAAAAAACCTCTACGGAGTACTCCAGCGCAGACAAAAAAGCAGGCTCCACAAGCACCTAGACGAGATACTTCCATTCCTAGCCGAGACCCTCAGAAATGACCTCATCATCGTCGATGGGATAAACTGCATGGAGGGAAACGGTCCCATCATCGGTAACCCAGTCTGCTTGAACCTTATCTTGGCAGGGCGGAACCCAGTGGCTGTTGACTCGGTATGCAGCAGACTAATGGGTTATGATCCAGCTGCTGTATCTCATATCGCCCTCAGCGCTGCACGGGGAATCGGACCAATAGAATCTGATCTGATCGATGTAGCAGGTGAAGACTTATCCAAGTATGCTCGTGGCTTTGAGCCTCCTTACAGCCTCAAGGCTACGCTCAAGTCATTGAAATCCATAAGGGACGTCTATCTCACCTAGGGCTCTAGCTCTGATGCGTACTGGTCCCACTTGAAGAAGTACATCTCAGTGTAAGCATAGCCCTCATGATAAAAGACCGCCACGTCCAACATATAATTACCATCCTCGACTAACGGCACATCCTCCATCAGCCCCTCTGCGGCATCACCATCGAATGAGAGGCTGATGAAAAGGTCAGGGGTATCATCCATGTTCCAGACCAGCACCTTGTACCAGTTATCCTTGGTCATACCCTCAGGCGGAGTCCAAGAGACATAGAGGTCGTTGCCTCTTCTCTCCCAGTTTATGTCTGTCGGGTATTCTATCTTACTCTGAACATAATTCATGGTCTTTGTATGCACCAC
>CAZVMT010000081.1:0-12255 GCA_964628765.1 uncultured Candidatus Bathyarchaeia archaeon
GCTGTATTTGAGTCATGTGCTTCCTGATCCTGAGCAATCCCTTCAGCATCCTCACTGGGTCTGTTAATAGGTTTAGGCTTGATTTCCCCTGTTTCGTCCAGTCAACAGGTATCTCCATTATGGCGACTCCGTGCCTATGGGCTAGTGTCAGTACCTCGGTGTCCCACAGGAAACCGTCTTCACTTGAGTATGCATTTATTGAGTGGATCGTGTCTGCTTTGAATGCCTTTAGGCCGCATTGATGGTCGGTTATACTGGTTCCCAGGAGTCTTCTAGTTATCCAGTTGTATGTGGTGCTCGCTATTTTTCTATGGGTTTTTCTCTGCTGTGGGTCGCGTTTCCCGATGCAGATAACGTTGCCTTGTCTGATGTATTCGATTACCCTTGGCAGATAACTCGGTGATACAGAGGAGTCGGCGTCGATGAAGACCAGTATCTCTCCACGTGCAGCGTTGAACCCTTTTTTTATCGCTGCTCCTTTCCCCAGCCTGTTCTCGCTGTGAATATGGTGTATATGTGGATCATTTGCCGCGATCTTCCTAGCTACCTCGGATGTGCCGTCTGTGCTTCCGTCTTCTATTATGAGTATCTCATAGGCTTCGGTGGTCTCTTTGAGGGCTTTTTCTGACTCCCTTATGGTGTCCTTGATGTGTCTTACCTCGTTATAGCATGGCACTATGAGGCTAACCGTTATCGACAACTGTTTACACCAGCTGTGGATCAGAGACGAGGATGAGGCTGATTACCCCGATTACCACGCCGATGTATGTTCTCTGAGTATACCTTTGTCCCAGTGTCAAGGTGTCGAGTAGTAGTGTCAGTGTCTGGGTGCCCACCGCTATGGCGATGGCTGTTTGACTGGTTCCCAGCACCGATAGGGGGCTTCCCACTATTATCCGCCCAGCGAAGAAGGCTATCATGGCGGCGATTATCAGCGGAGTGAAGGTGTATTGGAGTAGGAAACTTGGGTTCATGAGGTTGGCTGGTTTTATCTCGCCGAATCTGCTTGTCCCTTTTTTGAGTAGTATGTTGCCTGTTGCGCCGATTAGGCTTACGAGGAGGAGCATGAGGTAGACTGTTGTCTTGTTCATGGTCGTCTATATGCGGGCTGGGGTTTCGTTAAGTGGATTGTACGTCTCGGTGTTTTTATGTGGTTACAGGAAGTGGTACCAGTTTACGTAGGCTATGGTCCCGTAGGTCATTACCCCGGTGAAGGTGATTATGATGCTGTTGAGCAGCCAGGTTCGTTTAGTTGTTCTCGCGGCTAGGCTCCAGTGTACCGGTATTATGGTCAATGTGTACCTTGTCCATGACTTGAGGTCTCCCACCAGTGTGAACACCAGTAGGAGCATGAGCGCCCACACTAGATAGTGTGTCTTGGTCTCTTTAAGGTTGAATCTTTGTGTCGTCTCGTATAGGGTGGCTGTTAGTGCGATAATCATGGTTACTGCGCCTATTATGAGGAACTGTGTCTGTTCAGGGGGGTGGGGTGCGAGGATGTTCAGTATCCTGATGTTGTTCCACTCCTCTTGGCTTGTTAAGAGGTATAGTGGGTCGTCTCCGTTCAGGTGGGTGAATAGCATGAAGGCTGGTGCTGTGCTGAGGGATGCGATCGTGCCTGTGATTAGTTTGGGGTCTCTATCGGTGTAGATGTATCTGAGTAGGAAGGGTACGGCTAGCATTAGTGCTTCTGGGCGTGTTAGCCCCGCTGTTACCGCTGTTATTATGGCGTAGGAGTATCGGGTTTTCTCCAGCAGATATAGTGTCGCGGCTGTTAGTAGCAGGTAGGTGGCTTCTGGGTACTGGGCTGTGAGGAATATTGTTGACGGGTATATCGCTAGGAGGGTGATGGTTTTTTGGGCGGTTTCAGCGTTGTATAGTTGGCTTGTGAGTCTGTGGATTATTATGGTTGCGGCCAGCAGCATCAGTATGTTCCAGATGAACCCTGTTGTGGCCATTGTCTGTAACGGGTTTCCCCCGGCTATGCGGTGGGTTATGTGGAGTACCGTGGGGTATATGGGTCTGAAGGCGTAGAGGAGTTTCCTATCGTATCCGTGTTCCGCTATGTATAGGTACCATCCTGTGTCCCACCTCGCGAAGGCTCCGGCGATGGGTGCCTCTGTGTTCCAGAGGGTTTCCCCCGGGTAGGGGACTCTCGTGGGGAAGAGCGAGGCTAGGGTGCTTATGGTGATGAGGGTTATTCTTGATGCGGTGACTATGAGTAGGCTCTGTCTTTCTTCCCTTGTTATGTTCATCTTGTTTGCCTCAGCATCTTTATGTAGTGTCTTGTCTTCTCGTAGATGTAGTAGGGGTCCTGCTGGTAGGGGTCATTGTGGGGCTCGATCTGGGTTCGTTCCTGGTACTCGTTCCACCCGAATAACCCGATGATGTCTATGTTTCCAGCCCTGGCTTCCTGTATGGCGAATAGCCATTGCCTGTCGTAGAGTCCCTGTGTGTAGTTTACATCGAATCTGTGCCATACGTCTCTGAACTGGTTCACGTATAGGAGGGTGTCATCGAATCTTGGTAGTACGCTGCAGTACCTGTTTTTTGCTCTTTGTTCCTCGGCGCTGAACCATGGTGGGTGTATCGTGGTGTTATCGCTGGTCGCGCCGTAGTCGCAGAGCATCCAGACCCAGTCTTCCCATGGCTCGTCTGGGCTGCAGTCTCCTGCTATGTGTATCTCGTATCGTGGGTCGTCTGGTGGGTGGGCTGGGTTGAAGTAGACCAGCAGTGGTTTTCCACGGTAATGCTGGTATTGTCCTGTGTATGGGTCGATGAATGTTCGCTGGATGTACTGGTGAGCGTATGTGTAGTCAAACGGTGTTTCCCCGGTGGGGTCTCGTGTCTGGGCTGTAGCCAATCGGTCTCCAGCGTAGGGCTCTATCAATATCGTGAAGTTAATGGGGTTTTGTCGATGCATGTTTACTTGGAGTAGTTTTTTTATCGCATGGTCCTCGAAGCTGTCCTCGCCCCACCATGAGAGAAACAGGAAATCTATGTCGAGTTCCTGTATCTTGTCGAGTTGCCAGTTGATGACGGTCTCGTTGTGGCTGCTGTATCTTCCTATTACTGGGGTGTCTGGTGTGTTGTCCCAGTGTCTTGTGCCGGGTGTTCCATCTGGGTTGCCGTACCAGAGGTAGAAGTAGATCCCGACTAGTGTTTTTTGTTGGGTTTCCGCTGGTGTTTCTGGTTCTTGGTGGGGTGGTTTTGGCAGTATTGTGTATATTAGCAGTATGAATATGAATGGCGTTAAGAGCAGGTGTAACCCGGTTTTTTTGAGCATTCTATAATGTTTTATTATGAAGTGTTAGAAGTCTGGTGTAACTCTGGATCTGTTTTTCGGTGTCTTACCAACCGGGTTTGTCCCTGTTTCTTCGGTTACCATGACGCTTTTCGTCATGTATCAGAGGTTGATCTGGGTGGTTCTGGGGGTTATTTTTGTAAAAGGGGGTGTGTCTTGACTCAGATAGTTGACCCCCCCTCCCCCTAGTTTATACTACTCTGTTTGCGGGTTCCTGTCCCTGGATTACCCTGAGTACTCCCTCCGCCACCTGTACAGCCATCTGCTGCATTCCCTCAAGGTTGCTGGCGGCTAGGTGGGGGGTAAGTATCACGTTATCCATGCCGCAGAGGGGGCTATCAGTGGATAGGGGTTCGTTTTCGAAGACATCGAGAGCTGCTCCCTTGACTTTGCCGCTCTGGAGCGCTTCTATGAGCGCCTGCTCGTCTATTACCTTGCCTCTTGCTGTGTTGATGATGTAGGTTCCTTGTTTCATTTTGTTTATCTGTTCTGCTCCGATGAGGTGTCTGGTCTCCATGGTGGCTGGTATGTGGAGGCTGATGATGTCACAGGTGCTTAGAAGCTCATCTAGCTCAAGCCACTTGAATCCGTATTTTTCCTCATCCATGGGCTTTCTGGACCGGCTCCAGTAATAAACATCGGCGTCAAAAGCCTTCATCCTCAACGCAGTCGCCTTGCCGATCCTACCCAACCCGATGATGCCCACCTTTCTCCCAGCCAACCCTACGCCTATGAGGTCGCTGTATTTACGGCTCCACTGGCCTCTTCGTACAGCCTTGTCAGCTGCCACCACGTTTCTTGTGACGGCGAGTGTCAACCCCATAGCCATCTCAGCCACGGTAATGGTCAATGCATCCGGTGTATTGCATACAGTTTTCCCGAGTTCCTTGGCTGCTACTAGGTCAACGTGATCACAGCCGATGCCGTGGACCCCAACCACCTTGAGTCTTGGGCTGGACTCCATGAGTCCTCGGGTTATCTTGATGCTGTCTCTTGAGATGATCCCATCAGCATCAGCGATATACTGTGCAAGGGTCTCCCCTGTGCTCCCCGGGGGTAGCTCAATAACATTTACACCGTGTTCCTTGAGGTACTCTACGCCCATCCTGTTGATGGGTTCATTGATTATGACAGTGATATCTGGCAACTCTATTCAGCAAATATCTGGGCTTTGAAGGGTTAAGGTTTAAGGTGGGGATTTGGTCTCCTGCGTCCACGGCGTGCACCCTTCTGGGGTTCTTTCTTTGCCCTCCGCAGAGTCTTATCCAATGCGTCTACCACTCCGTCAAATGCCTCCATCAGTCCCCATCCCTCGTTCTCTACGTTGAAGCTGATGGATGGACCCATGGCTCGCGCGGTTATGGTGTATCTGGTTCTCTCACCCTTGTTTCGCTGGGATTTTACCTTTACACTCACTTCTGTGATCTCCTGCATTTTCATGGAGCGCTGGACAGTGCGCCTGATCTTTTCCTCTACCACCGCTGTCTCGAAGAAGTCCTCGCCTTCTAATCCAACGATGTAGACGGGTAACTCTGTCTCAGGCATCAGGCTGTTGATAACAGCGAGCAGTTCTCGGTGGGTGATTATTCCATGGAGCTTCTCGTCCTCATCCACCACCAGGCAGTATTTCTCATCCATGCTGTCTATCTTCTTGACTACATCAAGCACACCAGTCTCGGGGGTTACTGTCACCGGCTGCCGGTTCATGAACCCTGATGCTTGTCCGGGGAACCTTGATACTTTCTCTCCAGAACGGTTCCCGGTTGTTGTCTTTGTGGCTGAGGTGATGAATGTGGTGACTATCTCCTCGCCGGTTATTATTCCCAATACTTTGCTGTCGTTTGTGATTGGTATGTGGCTGATTCCTCGATCGAGCATGGTTCTCCTGATATGAGCTATTGGCGTATCTTTGCTCATAGATACCACTGGAGACATCATAATCTCCTTTGCCTTAATCCCTTGAAGCTCGGGGACATCTTTCATGGCTGAGCTAATATCCCGTTGACTGAGCAGGGAGACCTCGTTCCTGGAGACCATTGGCATGGCTGTTACGTTGTTTCTGATCAAATGGTTCACGGCTTCAAGCACACTGGAGCTGGGGGTAATGGAGCCAACTTGTTTCCAGATGGTCTCGATCTTGGTGTTCTCGGGTTGATCCACGCCGAGAAGGTCCCTCACAGTGATTATACCGATTTTTTCCCCGTTGGAGGCTACTGCCTCTGTCTTGTTTGTATCTTTTAGTACACCGAGTACCTTGCTCGCTGTATCATCTAGGCTGAAGACGCTTCCCTTTGAAAGAAATAATTCGGATAGGTTGGTTTGAGCTAATTCCAATAATGTTTTTGTCACCTTTAGAAAACCCGTATAGTATTGTGTTGTTGGGGTTAAAATAGGTTGCATCTTTGGGTGGTTAACCTTAAAAACGTCTCAACGTTCATGATGGGATTCCATGTGCACATTCATAATGCTCTACCAGATGCTTGAGGATTACCCTGTCATCGCGTTGCATAACAGGTACCTCGGGTTAGATACACAGGAAAAACCACCCCAGAGCATAGGGGATGGTGTTTATTGCCCGATAGACATAGCCTCTGCTGGCACATGGTTTGGATTCAACAAGGATGGGCTCCTACTAGCTATAACAAACCAGGAGACAGAGACCATAGAGAACCCCACCAGGAGCCGGGGACTACTGGCGCTGGACATACTCAGAGACTGTAGCTCAGCCATTGGAGCCAAGGAATATCTGCTGGACCCATCTATCAGACCCCTCTATAGACCGGGAAACTTTGTCGTCGCGGATGCTGAGACCGCGTGGCATGTCCTCTGGGATCACACCACCACGGTTAGAGAATTGCATCACGGACCATACGCAATGGGTGTTGTGACAATGTATCCTGGGATCGAGTTGAGTGAACGAGCTGAGAAGATCGGGCTCGACTCTGAGAGGCGGAGAAGACGAGCGAATCAGATGTTGCGCGATTACAACCCTGATCGCATTGAAGACGCATTGGAGAAGATGAAGCAGGTATCAGCCGATCACCAGTATGGTAAATCCACGTCCTCCATCTGCTGGCACAGCACAGAGTTCAAACAGACCAGCTCAACCATCATAGCGTTAAACTCCGCACCCGAGAACAGCCACGTATACTACTGCCCAGGAAACGCATGCGAGACCTCCTTCACAGAGTACACTGTCTCATTTGACTAGGTTCAGAAGACCAACCGCTTCAGCGATCTGTCTTGCTTCTGTAATTTCTGCTTGGGTGAGTCTGCGGCTTAGCTCTGGGCGTTCCCTTGCTCTCCACTCTGGTCGGTACTGGAACATGAGGTTGACCCGGGTCATCGCGCCGAGGTTGTCATGTATCCACTCTAGTATGGGTCGTGTACAGCACTCGTTGTGACCCGGGAGCACCAATACGCGGATAATTAGCTCACCATGCTCATGTGCCCAGAGGTGGTTCCGTGTGGCTGCCTCCCAGTAACCCGGGGCGTCACTGATCTCAGAGGCACACTTGTTGTTGCCATATTTGAAGTCGAGTAGATAGAGGTCGATGAACCCGGCTAGGAGCTTGGCTGTCTCCAGGCTATAGTAGCTGTTGCTGTTCCAGACAGTGGCTATCGGCTGCTTGACGTGATTCATGGCTTCTAGCCAGTGCCAGACATAGGGCGTGGGGTCACCGCCCACCATGTTGATGTTCCTGCACCCCTTATCGGCAAGCTCAGCAACCTGCAACGCCATCATCTCAGGGGTTAAGCTCACACCGTTGCTCTGCCACTGGCTGATATCCCAGTTCTGGCAGTGAATACACCTGATGCTGCATCCTCCCGTGAATATGGTGCCCGATGGGACCAATTCGGGTTCCTCACCCATGTGGGGAAAAGCAGAGTAGAAGCTGAAGTTACGCCCAGCTCTGCAGTAGCCCTTGTCCCCGTGGAGGCGATCCGCTCCGCATTCCCGGGTACAGAATCTGCAGCTCTGCATGATGTGGTGGGCTAGGAGTATCTTGAGGTCGAGGAAGCTGTGGTCTGTCTTCTTGGGTTTCTTCTTTTGAGTCTCCTGATACTCGTGGAATTGTTGTAGCTGGTTGTCGTGGATGGTCCAGAGTTCCTCTGTCTCTGCTCTGCGGCTGTACTCAGATGGCATCGACTGGGCTAACAAGAACTTGGGGTACTTCTTACCCCTCACTATCTCAACGTATCTCGGTAAAGCAGCCTTAACGCCGGGGTCATCCAGTATGCCGTCTATGTCTGGTCTCGAAACTCTCCACATCAAATAAACTTACGCTGGTCTGCTTTTCATGGTTTCCCATAACCGTTATACAATCCAGTGCTCATGATCCTGTGATGGAGTCAAGGTTCTTCGAGAAGGCAGGAGACGCATTACGCTGCACCATATGCCCACACCTCTGTGTGATGGCTGAGGGGAAACGCGGAGTCTGCGCCACGAAAGAGAACCAGGATGGCAGGATAATCGACCTCAGCTATGGGCGCCTCAGCGCACTAGCAGTGGACCCCATCGAGAAGAAGCCCCTCGTACACTTCTACCCAGGGAGCCTAGCCTTGAGCATCAGCAGCATCGGCTGCAACTTCACCTGTCCATGGTGCCAGAACTATGGGTTGAGCCAGAGCAAGATCGATGATGTTCACACCCGGTACATGGAGCCTGAGGCGGTTGTGGAGATAGCCATCGCCCAGGACTGCACAAGCATCGCCTACACCTATAATGAGCCTTTGATCAACCTCAACTACGTCGAGGATACAGCCAAGTTCGCATGGGAGTCAGACATCAAGAACGTGCTGGTCACCAACGGATACACCCACCTCCCCAGCTTCAGCTACGTAGCCGAGTACATTGATGCGGCGAACGTGGACTGGAAATCCTTCAACCCGGAGTTCTACAAGCGACACTGCGGAGCAGAGCTGGACAAGGTACTGGAGGCGACCCAGTTCATGCACGAGAACGGTGTACACGTGGAGATCACATTCCTCATCATCCCAGACACCAACGACAGCCCAGATGAGATCAGAGCCATGGCGCACCACATCGTGGAGAACATGGGACCAGATACACCGCTCCACTTGAGCCGGTTCTTCCCAATGTACAAGTTCCAGCACCTCCCACCAACCCCGGTGGAGACATTGATGAAGGCAAAGAAGATCGCAATAGAGGAAGGTCTCCGCTATGTCTTTGTGGGTAATGTCCGTGGAGGAGGAGAGGAGGATACGGTCTGCCCAAACTGCGGCACCCATGTGGTGAAACGCAGCGGCTACAGGATAGATGACTGGAAGCTAAACGAGAAGATGGAGTGCAGTAAATGCGGAACACCGATACCTATACAGGGGCAACGTGAGAATCACCGTCCACTCCTCTAGGAAAATCTTATCACCCTATTCAATGTGATATCCATAAACTAGGTGAACAATGTGAGCATAGAGAGAAAAGTAACATACTGGGAGAAACCCGGAAAAGAACACACAGAAGCCACACTCAAAATAGCATTAGATGCAGCGAAGGAGCGGGGAATAGACACAGTCCTCATCAGCAGCACCACCGGCTACGTCGCGTTGGAGGCAATCAAGGTATTCAAGGACAGCGGATTGAAACTGGTAATAGTCACCCACTCAACAGGGTACCGCGAGAAAGGCGTCCAATTGATGCCCGACGAGACCCGAGCCAAGCTCAAAGAGGCAGGCTGCGAGGTAGTTACCTGCACAGATGTATTGACTGGGGCAGTAAGCGCTGGCATAGGCAGACAACGCCCAGAGAAATCAGACCCACAGGAAGGAAGGCTACCATTTATAGTGCCACCACCCAACGTCATCGTCGCCAACACCCTACGACAGTTCTGCATGGGAGTCAAGGTATGCGCAGAGATAGCCATGATGGCGGTAGACTGTAACGTTGTCAGGTCTGGTAGCAAGGTGATCGCTGTGGCTGGTAGCCACGCTGGCGCTGATACCGTGATGATGCTTGAGGCTTCCGAGAGCAGCAGGATCAGGGACCTGAAGCTCCACGAGATAATCTGCAAACCCCTCTAACCCCTTTATATTAAGCAGCTTCTTTTTCATCCTATGAAGATTGATTACGGTGTCCAGATAGAGCCCCAGTTCGGCTACACATACAGCCACATCAAACAAGTAGCACATGCAGCCGAGAAACATGGCTTCGAGAGCCTCTGGACAAGCGACCACTTCCTCATCCGACCAGAAGCAGAGGACGTAAACTGCCTCGAATGCTGGACAACACTAAGCGCCTTAGCCTCTGAGACCAAGACCCTCAAACTCGGCAACATGGTATCCAGTCAGAGCTACAGGAACCCCGCTGTGCATGCGAACATCGCTGCGAGTTTGGACCATATCTCTGGTGGTAGGGTCTACTTCGGCATCGGAGCGGGGTGGAAAGAGGTAGAGTACAAAGCCTACAACATCCCCTTCCCCAAGCCATGGGTCAGGCTCAGGCAGCTTGAGGAAGCAGTCGAGATAGCGAAAAGAATGTGGAGCGACCCGGTGGCGAAATACACTGGGAAATACTACAGCGTGAACACCGTCTCCATGCCTAAACCATCTGGGAAGATACCCATACTCATCGGTGGCATGGGTGATCAGTTGCTCAAGATAACCGCCAAACACGCTGACGTAGCCAACTTCGCGTGGAACACCCCACTGGACACCTATGAGGAAAAGCTCAAGGTACTGGAGAAGCACTGCAGACGCTACAACCGAGACTATGAGAGCATCAGGAAGAGCGCTGGGCTCCACCTAGCACTCAAGGGAGCAGAGGCAACGGAGCCAGCCCCCTACGAGAAATACAGTGGCAAACGCAACTGGGAATACAAAACACCCAAAGAAGCAGCCGAGTTCATCAGGGGATACAAGGACCTGGGTGCAAGCCACTTCGTGATAGTGTTCCCCTATGGCGCTGAGGCTGAGTCCATCAAGGTCTTGATGGAGAAAGTTGCGCCACTGGTCTAACCCTCCCTCTTTATCGATACCATTATCAAGCCCCTGCCATCAATCACTGTAACCGGTGACACCCATGAAACGCAGAGCCATCTACAGCATAATCGGGGTAATCGCAGTAGCCACTATCTCCGGTGCCTTGCTCTGGAGGCTCATGGTTCAGGGTGACAGCCTCGGGCAGCTCGGGTTGATAGGTGTGTTGATCGCAGCCATGCTGAGTCACCTCACCGTGGTCGCCCGTGACATGTTCATACCGCTTTTCTTGCCTCTTGCATCGGTCTACCACCCGGTGATACTGGGCTCAGCTGCAGGGGTAGGAGCCGCAGTGGGAGAGGTCACCACGTATTTCCTTGGATGGGGCGTCGCTGAGTCATTGGAGGAGATGAGTGAATCCGAGGACAGGATCGCGCGGTGGATAAACAAGTATGGGCTCTGGGCAGTGCTGCTGGTAGCCTTGACGCCCCTGCCAGATACTCCAATCATCATATTGGCTGGTTCAAGGAAGCTACCCTTCACCAAACTAGTCATAGTCGAGATACTAGGAAAATCAACACTGTACAGCGTTGGGGCTTTGATGGGTGGACTGATCTACGGTGGATTGGAGAACACTATAGGCACGGTATTAGCCTCAGCCCTGATGGTCATAGGCTCACTTGTCTTCAGCATCGCGGTCACTTGGAAGCCCAGCAGGGACCTGATCTTTGGGTGGATGGAGAAACTGGTCCCCAGAATGAAGAATTAATCGACAAAGGTCGTCTATCCATCCGTTTCTTGTCGAAGTCTATAAATACTAATAGACGCTCCTCGGTGCAGAACGGAGATAACCGAATTGAAGGCTGGAATAAAAGGCACAGGAATGTACGTGCCACCGAAGGTACTCACCAACGATGACCTAGTCGCCATGGGACTTGAGACCAACGACGAATGGATAAGAACCAAGACAGGGATGCAGAGACGACACATAGTAGAGGGCGATGTATGCACAAGCGACCTAGCAGCCAAGGCAGGTAATGCAGTTCTGGATGACGCTGGGGTCAAACCCGAGGACGTTGATATGATTGTACTCGCCACCAGCAGCCCAGATGTGGTGCTGAGCTCCACTGCTGCTAGGGCACAGGCGAAGATGGGGTGCAGCAACTCTGGTGCCTTTGATGTCAACAGTGTATGCACCGGGTTCGTGTACGCTTTGGATGTGGGCTCAAGGATGGTTCTCGACCCCTACATGGATAACGTGCTGGTCATCGGAGCTGAGGTCTACAGCAAGATACTCAACTGGCGAGACAGGACCACCTGCATCTACTTCGGCGACGGAGCAGGCGCAATGCTACTCCAGAAAACCGATGAGGGCGGAGTACAAGGCTCATATCTGAAAGCCGACGGAGCAGGCGCAGAGGTCATAGAGATACCAGCCGGGGGCACCAAACTACCCATCACTAAAGAGATACTTGGATCGGGTCTCGAATACTTCCACATGGATGGACGAGCAGTCTGGAACTTCGCCACTGTCAAATACCCTGAGGCAGTCAAGGAGGTCGTGAAGCGCTGCGGCTACATGCTGGATGATGTGGACTGGATAATACCCCATCAATCCAACTCGGTCATGATCAAAGCCTGCATGGAAAACCTTGGACTACCACCAGAGAAAGCCTACATCAACCTGGAGAAATACGCCAACTGCGCCGGAGCCAGCATACCCATCGCTTTACACGAGGCAGCCAAGGATGGCAGCCTCAAGAAAGGCGACATAGTGGTCACCGTGGGCTATGGTGGTGGCTTGAGCTGGGCATCCA
Source organism: uncultured Candidatus Bathyarchaeia archaeon (assembly GCA_964628765.1). Classification (GTDB taxonomy): domain Archaea; phylum Thermoproteota; class Bathyarchaeia; order TCS64; family TCS64; genus RBG-16-57-9. Next base: position 12,058 of record CAZVMT010000081.1, read on the forward strand.
ACCTCATAGAGTGGTAGATCTCCTATCTCGCCCTAAACCCAAGTAATTCATTCAAATTCCATGTATTTACAACATCTTTTGCTTCAAGCCAGCCACGGCGAGCCACAGCCACGCCGAGGGACAGGAACTCCATCTGGGAAACACTGTGAGCATCAGTACCGATAGAAATCTTTACCCCGGCTTCCTTGGCGCGTCTCG
>CAZVMT010000082.1:0-12246 GCA_964628765.1 uncultured Candidatus Bathyarchaeia archaeon
TACCCATAATGGATGCACGTGTTCTTTAGAGAAGGGGACCCCAGAATCAGCAGCCTTGAAGATTTTAGATATCCATGGCAGAGAAATAACCCATATGAATGGCTTCCATTACCGTTGCCGGTTGCAGACAATCCCCAATCACACAGAAATCCTGAGCGCAGTTACGTAGAGACTCAACTAGTTCTGTTCTCGGCTTCAACCCGGCTGCCAACAGTACAGTATCTGCAGGGTAGAACCTTTCTTCGCCTCTCATATCCACTGCATACACGCCTTCATCTGTTACTCGTGTACATTTTACCCCTGTTTCGAGGTTGACGCTTTTCTCAAGTTCCTTCATTAGCCCCAGCCAGTGCAGGTAGGGTGCATCCGGTGCCGCCTTTTCAAGCATCTCCAGTATGGTTACCTGCTTGCTCATGTGTGCAAGGTTTAGTCCTTCCTCGCATCCCACCAAGCCGCCTCCGATGACTACTACCTTACCCCCTATAGCGGCTTCATCGTACCTGCTGGCTGCTATGACCACTTTTTTGTTGTTTATTCCGGGTATGTTGGGTATGATTGGTTCGGCTCCAACTGCTGCGATTAATACGTCGGGTGAGATTTCGCGTACAAACTCGGGCGATACCTCTGTTTCTGTCATCAATGTAATGGGACGTTGTTTTATCCTCTGGATGAGTACATCAACAAGCTTTTTTGTATCCTCTTTGAAGTATTCGCGTTCAGCATACAGCAGTGTTCCTCCGAGTCTGTTGCTTTTTTCACAGAGGACCACCTCGTGTCCCCGGTCTACGGCGGTGATGGCTGCCTGCATACCACCGGGTCCGCCTCCGACCACCATCACCTTTTTCTTTCCATCGCTCACCTGGACAAACCGGCTCTCGTATTCCCTGCCTATGATGGGGTTGACGACGCATCTGACGATGCCCTTTGGGTATTTCACGTATGGGGTGAAGTTCTGGCTGATGCAGTAGTTACAGCGGATGCAGGGCGTGATGTCTGCCTCGTTGCCTTTTCTCGCCTTCTCAGGCAAGTAAGGGTCAGCTAGAAGCGCCCTCCCCAGAGTTACCATATCTGCTTTTCCAGTCTCCAGTATCTCTTCCATCTGGGCGGGGTCGTTTAATGCTCCAACTGTGTTCACTGGGGTCTTCACGACATGTTTAACTGCCTCGGCTAGATACACGTTGCAGCCCCTTGGGAGGAATACGCTTGGGAACATCCTGAGGCCAGCGGTTCGGTCATTAAACGTTGCTGCTGATACGTGGATCATGTCTACTTTTCCATCGAGCACCTTGGCGAGTTCAACTACCTCTTCCAGCTTCATGCCGCCTTCCGTAAACTCGTCGCCGCTGAGGCGGATCTCGATGGGAAATTTTGGTCCGCATTTTCTCCGTATGTCTTCGATGATCATCAAGGCTATGCGTGCCCTGTTTTGGATGCTTCCTCCATAGCGGTCTGTTCTATGGTTGTGTAGCTTGGAGAACCACTGTGATAGAAGCCAGCCGTGGCCTCCGTGGATCATGCACATCTGTACTCCGCCTAGCTTGGCCATCTCGGCTGCGTCTCCGAAGGCGTTCACTACCTGTTGGATTTCTGTTTCTCCCATCTCGATGATTTGTTTGCCATAGAATGATGTTCCCGCGCTTGGTCCGTATACTGGGTCGTCTGGGTGTAGTGTCCCAGACCGTATTCCTGCGTGCAGTAATTCGATTGAGGCTATCGCTCCATGGCGTTTTATTGCGTCTGTGGTGTTGATCAACGAGGGCAGTATTCCCGGGTCATCCAGTGGGGTTACTCTCCCATGAGATGTTCCCTTTGAGTCTATCATGCTTTCTCCGAGACATACAATGGCTGCTCCGCCTCTCGCCCGGAGTTCATAATAGGCTGCGCCTTCAGGGGTGATGTATCCTTCCGGTGTACCGTGCATCCCCATTGGTGCAGCTTCAATCCGATTCCTCAACGTGTAAGGTCCTAGTTTCATCGGAGTGAAAAGTTTTAGAAAACGAGTCATAATAGTCTCTCCACATTCGCATTTAAATAATCATCACATGGAAAATTTACGTCTTAAACTGGAGATTTCACCCAAAACACTCCCCATTTTTCCATTGTGATTCAACAACCGTGAGGTTCTTAGAAATGTTTTATTGTTCGCTTACTTGTGTTATGGCTTTCTTTTTGCTTGATTCCAATAATGGTTGAACAAATCTGTACACCAGTTGATGGCTCTACGGTCCGTTGAGATAAAACCTCTGTAATCAAATTGTCCATTGCCTGGAAAAGCGAGGGATCTTATTTCTTTTTCAGATATGGCTAGAAAAACGGGGATATTAGTTAAGCCTCGAGTTTCGGATGGCGATACTCTAGGGAATTGATCTACGATTTGATGATTGAAAATTAGAATCTGAGCCTCTGTGTGTGGATATTATTACCCTCACCCAGGCGGGCCCTTCATTATTAATTCTTTATAATCATCGACCAAGCTAGGAGCATCAAGAATCCACTCAAGCCACCAAGAAGCTCCAACGTTCTCAAACATCTTTATTTTCTCTTTAGCCTCTTTTTCACTGATATTCAGTATTGAACCTGAATTGGCTACATCAAAACCAACGAGAGAACCTCTATATTTGACTATTAATTCGGTGATCTCAGATAATTGACTGGGTTTTAGCCACATTGATGTCCAATTCCGGACACTTTCAACAGGCTGTAGTAATTCGTCTATATCCATTTTAATAGGAAATACACCATCCCACTTCGCTGCGCGTCTAAATGGAGGTTTATTCCCATACGTTCCTCCAATCCAGATGGGTATCCTTGGTTGTTGTAGACTTGATGGACCTATCTCTGCCTTCTGCACATCATATTGAGTCCCATGGTACTCGATTTCCCCGGAACACATCTGGGAAATAATTTCCAACCCTTCGTCAAGCTTTTTTGCACGTGTCCTCAGACTAGGGTTCTCACCGAATAACGAATATTCCCAGTCGGGGTCTCCTATTCCTGCTCCCAGCGTTATTCTTCCACTTGATAAGTGGTCTATTGTGATGAGTTCTTTTGCTAGTTTCCACGGTCTTCGTCTTGGTATAGGCGTGATCATTGGACCTAGTTTGATTTTTTCTGTTTTAGCTGCTATCGCTGATAGTGTGGTTACTGCATCCGCTACAGGCAGTCCTCTTCCAGTCAACAATATATGATCCCAGATAAAGAAACCATCCCACCCAGATTTTTCTGCCAACTGAGCTAATTCTACGAGATATTTCGGATCAGAATACTCTCCAAATGTAGGACAATACAAACCATACTTCATGATAGATGCCTTCCACTATCCATGTAGACAATCATAGTCAAAGAATTTATCATCACTTATCCCTAACCCTTGTATTAAATGCGTGGATAGAGATGGGTGGAGAACAAATGAAAAATGATGCTATTCATGAGAAAGTGTTCATAGCGTCATCACTTGTTTTCAATCTACTCGTGAGTGCTGTCTACATATCTACTAAATTTGATAACATGGAACTCGTCAAAGCCATTGGCTATCCCTTTGGTTCATTAATCCTTCCTTTCGGGTACACATTATACCGATTCATCAAAAACAATGATGAAAGAAGAGTGATCATATCTAATGCAGTCATCATATTATATCTATTATTGGAATTATTGTTTGACAAAATCCTTCTAATCCCTTTTAGAGAAATACTGTGGCTCCACATCCTCTACATCATTGTATTTTATGCGGCAGAGTTCAGCATCATCGGGGTTTCTTTTAACAAAAACAGGAAGATGGGATATGTGGTCTTGTTTACATTCATGATACTGCTCGGCTCCCTAATCTATTTGTATCTGGGATGACCATGTAACCTACTAGAATACGATACTATTCGATGATTTACCACACCTTCACACAAACTCATACTAATTCACACACAATAGCACCAAAACCCCACCGGAGACCCTAAAGGCGCGAGATGTGGGGTTCGAATCCTCCCAGTAGTGGGGGTCTCACCCCGAATATTCTTGGAGATCTATTTATGGGCCTCAACTACCTCAAGGTTTTCATCAAGGTCTTTTTCTTCTAATTCAGAAATAGTGTTTTGAATTAGCGCTTGGACTCGTATTGTGTACGCTTTTTAATTTATACTCTACGATTTTAATATCTATAGCCTCTCTAGACTATATATGAGCGATATTTTAGAAGCCCCTTTTAATAAAATGTTATACCGACCCTGCATAGTGGTCTCAACCCTGTCAAGTAATGGAGCGTCTAACGCGGCTCCCTTTAGCTTTAACAGCCCGGCAACCACAAAACCACCCACATATGGTTTCTGCTGCGAGGTGGAACACGATACCCTGAGAAACATAAGGGAAAACAACGAGTTTGTGGTTAACTTGGTTGATGAGAGCTTCGGCTCGATAATGAGAGAATTAGCACGTGATCTGCCTTATGGTGTAAGTGAGATTACTGAGTCAGGTCTCACTGAGGTACCCTCTAAGATTGTAAAGCCTCCCAGAATAGGTGAGGCTTATGGGTGGATCGAGTGCAGGATGACCAAGATAGTTGATCTCAGCCCCAGAGCGGTGTGGATATTTGGTGAAGTGTTAATAGCCGAGATAAAAATGGATGCCTTTGACAACGTTGTTCGTGTGGAACAGGTAAAGCCTCTCCATCATATTTGGGGAAAAGATTACGTAGTTGGTGGAATCAGAAAACAATACGAGCGATAACATGAATGCATGCGCTGGCTCTCTGAATTTGTTAAAGGGTGAAGAGTCTTGGTGCATCTTTAGACAGAGGTTGCATGTTTCTTCTGGATATTCTGGTTGTGTATCGTCAATGATCCGAAATGTGCGGATGGGTAGAGGATCTTTACTTCTGGTCTGACAGTAAATTCCATGTGAATTATCCCCCGTTTTATCTAAATTAACATTCTGTTTGAGTACATGCTTATGTTAATCAATATACGGAGAAACAACTCCTAGTACTGGCACCAGGATCGATGATTTGTTCATCATTTCTCACATCATCACATAAATTAATGTAAACTCGCACAAACCCAAGGAAAAAATACAGTTAGTATCAACCAGTAGAAAAAAAGCACGCATTAACTTAGCAATATGAAGAGCCATCGATATCAGTTGTATGCTATTAACTAAACCTTGTTTCCAGCCCATGGAGCCTCTGAAAGTGAGAATCGTTGGTGTAAATAGTCTCTATTCCCTGTCGTTTCATCAGGTTGTAGTTGATCAGATCGTTGAGGTCAATGCCTTGGTACTCTGATTTATCCTCCGCCCCTCTTTTGATGTCCTGCAGCTCTATTTCTAAAACATGCATCCTCGACCCCGTAATTAGATCAATGATTTCCTGCATCTCACTAAATCTCTTTCTAGATTCTAGATACCAGCATATCTCCATGATGACAAGACTCGATGTGAATCCATCAAGCTCCCCCAAGTCAACAAGGCTGAGGATCCTCCCCGCTATTTCACCGTAGGTTGGATGCAGTTCTATTGCGTAGACGAAGACATTGGTATCTATGAAGGCTTTCAACCTACTTGTCTTCTCTAAGCAGTCTACTGTTACGGTGCTTCCGGGCTTCACCCTTAGGGTCATCTGAGGCGTCATCGGTCTTGACGAGTCCGAGAAGACTGGTCAATTTTGTTGGTGGCTCAATCTCTATTCTTCCTCCACGAGTACTTATCTTAACAACTGTGCCCTCGACTAACCCAAACCTGTCTCTGATCTCTTTTGGGATCGTCACCCTGCCACCTTGTTGTATTTCTCTTTCTTCCACAACCATTTTTAGCCCAAGAAACAGTAATTTCCCTTTTAGATAAACATATCCATTTTATTAAAAAACCCATTTTTTCTATTAATGGCTTCTTACACACTCGTACAACGATATGAGACTGTCTATTGGTTAGTCTTGTTGAGATTTAAACAGCGCATGTATGCATGCACTCAGAAACGTGAAATATTGTTTATGGTTACATGTTATTATGGATTTTAAAGACCTAATTGTAGAAAGCGAAAACAAGATTCTGCTGGTGAGAATCAATAGACCAAGCGTACTCAACGCTCTCCGCGAAGAAACCTTTCAAGAGTTAGAGAAAGCATTGGATATCTTCGCAGAAAGCAATCAACACCATGTGATGATAATAACAGGAACTGGAGATCGAGCTTTCTCAGCTGGTGGAGACATAAAAGTGCTAGCAGGGATGAACAGCAGCGACGCCGCGGCTTTTGCGGCGATGACTCACAGGATACTTGACAAGATAGAGAGTATACCCAAGCCTATTATTGCCGCTGTAAATGGTTTTGCGTTGGGAGCTGGCTGCGATCTAACCATCGCCTGCGACCTGGTTGTGGCGTCTGAAAAAGCACGGTTCGGGGACCCACCGGCGGGGATCGGCATCACGACTCCATTTGGCGGCACCCAGAGGCTCCCCCGTATAGTGGGACCAAAACGAGCAAAATGGGTCTTTTTCACAGGGGATATGATTGACGCTGAAGAGGCACACCGAATAGGCATGGCTAATCTAGTGGTCAAGCATGAGGAACTTATAGCTAGAACCAGTGAGCTCGCGGAGAAGATACTTAGCAAGGCTCCCATAGCGGTTGGCTACTTTAAGCAACTTGTGAATTTTAGTTCCTATGGAGATCTTGGTGAGGGTGATATGCTTGAGGCTGAGCTGTTTGCTAGATGTTTTGAGACCGAAGATAAGGCTGAAGGTATGACGGCTTTTCTTGAGAAGCGGAAGCCGGTCTTTAAAGGTAAATAAAGAGTCATGACTTTATCCTCATATATGGTTGGGTAATGACTTTACCTACCTAAAGGAAAACATAGTTTATATGATAATTCAAAAAACCGAGGTTACCACCCAATGATACCAGTAGATTGTAGAGGAGAGTACGAACCCACGGAGAACTAATACATCAGATCTAGGATTCACCCGGTTTAACTAAAGAAATAGTGTCTTAAATAGTATTTTTATGGAGAAATTAATGATAACCCATATAAAATAGTATTTTCTATAAGGTTGTGATTGAGTTTGTACTATGAGTCACGTATAACACGGCAGGGGCAGACCACCATCCCAAAAGACCTCCGCGAAAAATATGGACTGGAAGAAGGAGATGAGGTAACCTACATAGACCTCGGAGCCCAGATCATTCTCCTACCCAAACCGAAAAACCCAATCGAAGCACTAAAGAAGATAAAAGTAGACTCCGAGAAGAGTGTAGAAGAGATCAAACGGGAAGCACTGGAAGCAGCGACCCAGGCAGCAATACGCGGTGAGTAGTAATGCTAATCGAGGCTGATCTCCTGATCCCGTTGTTCAAGAACGAGGATAGACTCTCCTCTGTATCCGAGAGGATTTTACTTGATATCCAGAACGGTGTGCACACTGGAGTTTATTCATCGACGGCAACTATTCAGGAGATCGTCTTCTGGCTATATAACCAAGGATTACACCGAGAGACAGTCGAGGCTGTGAACGCGTTAAGCCACCTAAAGAACGTGGAGTGGGTTCCTGTCTCACCGGAAACCTGTCTGAAAGCTTCGATACTTGTAGAACGCTACGGGCTTGGTCCCTTTGACGCATACCACGCCGCAACCGCGCTAGGTCGAGACGCGGTCATCCTAAGCACAGACCACGCATATGATCGAGTTAAAAATATTACCAGAATCATCCCCGAGGAACTAGTAAAAGAGTAAGAAAAAACGCTATACAGCGAACCCACTCTACTACAAGAAAACGAAAGGGAATCAACCTGTATAAACACGTGGGCGGGTGTGAGGTTCGAACCCACGGAAACAGATTTCATTTCAAATAGATTTCCGCCAGTCTAGTATTTCAACGGTGCGAGGCAAACAGGAACCATTAATTCATCAACGAATCTGAAAAAACATGCGCGTATCCTCAACAATTAACTAGAACCCCTTATGGTTAATACATATGACTCTACGCGCACACGACGAACTCCGCAACATATCCTTTGATATCGGCTTCCAGAAACACCCAAAAGGCTCGGTACTCATCGGCTTCGGCGAAACACGAGTACTATGCAGTGCCTCCGTTCAACCCGGGGCACCGCGGTGGAAAGTCGAGCAGGACCTTCCCGGCGGATGGGTAACCAGCGAATACAACATGCTCCCCGGCTCAACAGAGAGCCGTAAACCACGCCCCAAGGGTGGCAGGGTTGACTCTCGGGGCGTTGAGATTCAGCGTTTGATTGGCCGTAGCCTGCGCAGCGTTGTTGATATGGAGGCCATAGGTCCCAACTCTATTTATGTGGATTGCGATGTCATAGACGCTGATGGTGGTACTCGTTGTGCCAGCATAACAGGCGGTGCGGTGGCCCTCTATCAGGCTTTGCGCACGTTAAAAGATGAGGGTATGATTGAGAGTATTCCTATGAGTGAGATGGTGGCCGCTGTTAGTGTTGGTGTTAAGGACGGTGAGGTATTATTGGACTTGGATTATGCGCTTGATTCGACGGTTGATGTTGATATGAATATTGTTATGACTGAGAGCGGTAAACTGGTGGAGGTGCAGGGAACAGCCGAGGAGCGGGCTTTTACCCGTGACCAGTTGAATCAGATGCTTGACTTGGCTGAGAAAGGCATCAAAGAGATTATCGCGGCCCAGAAAAAGGCATTGGGTATCTAACACGCACGCTCATAATCACTCTGTTGTCGTGTTTTGGTGCGGGTGGTGGGATTCCAAACCTACTTTAAGTGGAGAAACCTGGTAGACATTCTCTATCTATTTCCCTTTTTTATGGCTTTTTCTTCTGATTTACGATACATAGGCATTATTATAGCGGTCAATATTGCCGAGAATATGGGTATGAATATTGCAAGGAACACTCCTATTTTCATACGTTTATAGAATCTGGAAATTGTTTAAACAATCTTCAGAACATGTCACACAATTATAGGAATCACCAATAATTCAATAACCAGTTTTAAATAAACACGCTCACTAAAAAAAGAATGTTTTATCATCACTAAAAGTTAAGTCTAATATTGGGTTAAAAAATGAAAGTCAAATTAACTGTTACAAATGTAACAGATATTGGAGATGTGACACCAGTTCCATTAGAGTTAAACTATAGTGGTCCTTGTCCATTCTTTAAAGAAGGACAAGAAATCATAGTAGAGGGCGAAGAGAGACCTGATGGCTTCTGTGTTCTTGCATGGAATACTTTCTGGCCTTATATTATGACCCTTAGACGAGGTGGAGACTATCTAGAGTTCTATAAGGAGTCAGGGAAAACATTTGCTTGTTGTCCTGATGCTGCAAGACCAGTATCCTTCTTAATGGAAAGAATGTAACGAATCGATGATTTTATCCAAACATCACCGCTCCCAGTACTTACAACAACTCAACCATTCAACCTATAATGGCAAAATTTGAAAAGGAAGAAACAAGAGAAGAGGACAAATCCTCTTCAACAAGCTGATGAACGAGATTGACGACATCTATAGCAGCTTTAGATGAACGCAAACAGGTGCGAATCGGAACTTCTGAACCTTAAAAGAGAGGTGCTTGCAGGCTTCAAGGAAGGTATCCTTGAAGAGGATAATCTTCACAACCTTGAGGGAAGAATTGAAGTATATCTGAAAGAAGTAAGAAAAGAAATTGAAAAGAAAAGCGATTAACGCAAAGTCTCAGTAGGTTTGGGTACACGCGTATTATGTGATGGTGACTAGGGTACAGAGATAGGTCCTCAGTACTACGTCTAGAAGCACAAGGTCGGGTTTACTTGCGCAAGCTTACACTTATTGGGATTACTTTTCTGTTCATCTCTCTAAACGCATAAAATTATTCAACATTATTAAGTAGTCTCGCGCGCTCATATTCAAATGAAAATATATAAGAAACAGCATCAAAACTAATTATTTAATCAGCCTGCACGCGCAGGCAGGGAGAAACTGAACGTAGACCCCCTCCCGGGGCCCCCCGACTCCGCCCAGATGCGGCCCCCGTGTAACTCAACGATGCCCTTTGAGATGCTCAGACCCAGCCCTGTGCTATCCGTATTCCCCTCAACACATATCCCAGGGAAAGCATAGAAGAGCTTCGGGATATCATCCTCAGCTAATCCAACGCCGTTGTCGCGAACTGAGAAGAGCGCATCCCCGTCACGCTCCTCGACGCATAGGTGGATCGTGGCACCTTTCGGGGAGAACTTGGAAGCGTTACTCACGAGGTTAGCGAGCACCTGAATCACCCGATCCCTATCGACGCTTATCGTGACATTAGGTTCATCTCTGATCTTCAGTGTCTGCCCCTTACGCTTGAACCCGGGGGTGGCTTCCTGAACTAAATCGCGTATCAGATCACTAGTCTTGACGGGCGACTTAGATATTATCAGTTTATTCTCAGCGATCCTCTGCGTGTCGAGGAGGTCGTCGGTGAGCCTCGTCAGCCGCTCTACGTTCCTACTAACCGCGTCAAAGTAGACGGGAAGCTCGGATATGTCTCCTGATTGCAGTGCAATCTGTATGAGTTCCGTGTAGCCACTTATGCTTGTGAGGGGTGTCCGGATCTCGTGAGTCGCCGAGGAGTAGAAACGCGTCTTCACATTGGCGAGTTCCTGCGCCTGCTCAGCGGCAGCCTCCCTGCGTCGGGCAGTCTCGATGGCGTACCGTTGTTTCTCTGTTAAGCTTATCCTGTTTAGAGTCGCTGAGATATGGCTCGCGAGGATCTCGGCGAGTTTGATGTCGTCAGAGTTGTAAGCGTTTCTCTCCTTAGATTCGAGGTTCAGGACGCCGAATACCTGATCCTTAACCTTCAGAGGCACCACCAGCCTGGAGAGGAATTTGGTATTTTCCTTAAAGTATTCGGTGTTGACTAATGGGTCATCGATGTATATGGTTTGAGCCTCCTTGACGACTTTAACTAGCACATCTTTACTATCCAGCGGAAGTCTTGTAGGCGGCATTGTTTCCCCCGGAACCGAAAGTTTGACCAGCGAGTCTCCTTCGACAAGTGCTAGATTCTCAAATTCTTCTCCGTAGAGGCTTTTGATCACATTCGAGGCGATTAAAGCGGTTTGGTCTATTGTCTGCGCTGTGTCAAGTTGAAGGCCAAGTTCATGGAGAGACTCGAGGCGGCTCCGATATCTTTCTCCTTCAAGCTCCATCTGTTGGCGCTCGGTGACGTCGGTGAAGAAACCAAGGTTACACATTCTTCCATCGATGATGGCTTGGGCAGTGTTGATATCCGCATAGATTATAGTACCGTCCTTTTTCAAACAGGGAAGAGCTGACGACAACGTCTTTTCTCCTCTTGCCTGGGCATTAAATTCAGCAATTACATGCTCCAGTGAGGCTTTTGGATGTATATCGCTTACACTCATTTTTGTCAATTCTTCTTGAGTGTAGCCCAACATTGTACAAATGGCTGGATTGGTGTGTGTGAATCTCATGGTTTCGAGATCGGCTAAAAGTATACCTTCAGCCGTCGATTCGAAGAGAGTTCGAAATCTTTGTTCTGATTCATCTCGCCTGTTCTCCGCTTGCTTACGCTCGGTTGCATCTGACAGTATGACTAACTTGTTCACAGGATGGTTCTCATGATCGGTAATGACATAGTTGTGGAGGTAATACGTTCTTTGCTCTCCAGCGTGTGTCAGGATCAATTCCTCGTATACTGCAGAAACTTGCTTTGAGAGCAATAACTGGCTTGGCCAGTTGGGCCATATCTGTTCCACTGGCAACCCAAGAGCCTCTGAACTAGTGCAACCGGCCAAGTGTTCAGCTGCTGGGTTCAAGTCCATAATATGGTTCTGCATATCCAGCACGACTACGCCATCGCTAATATACTCAAAAACAATACGCTGTGTTACAGGGATAATCTGTTTCAGTTGAAAACGAGGTAAGCTCACTACCAGTACGATGATTCCGAGACCGGAAAAGAAGGGTGTTATACCTATGGTAAGATCTGTTACCGGGATGAAGCCCATGATTTCGAGGAAAGCCGCTAATAAAGGTATAACTGCCGAGAAAATTAAAATCCAAGGTTCCCACTTGTGGAAATTGTGTTGCTGAACTACTTTATTGACAATCAGAAAACTACCACATACAGTCATGGCACCTATGTAAACCATGCAAACCCAATAGAACAGACCATAGGTAGGTTGAAGCGGAAGGTAGGGATTATATATATCGAGTCCGGGGTCAGTCCACATCAGCCCGTGAATATTATTAGTTGTTACGGCCAGAATAGCTAACAGCGGCA
>CAZVMT010000083.1:0-12181 GCA_964628765.1 uncultured Candidatus Bathyarchaeia archaeon
TGAAGTCGCCGTGGGCGTCAATCCAGACCAATCCCACCCTGAGGGGCTTCTTTGTTGCGCCTGATCTCTGGTGCCCAGCCAGCATACCCATCAAGCCGTTACAGTTCGCCAACAAACCGATGGGCAGCACATCATCTTTGATCTGGGCCGCGACGATGTCAGCAAGGTTGTCGTTGGCTAACCCGAGCCTGTATCTGGCTCCATAGGTTTTCTCCTGTTCTCCCTTTAACATCGCATACTCGTTGGAGACTACATCGCATCCCCAGTCATCGAGGAGCCCCAGTAGTCCTCCTTCCTCCATGGTCTTGGGTCCATCATCGTCTTCGGGTCTCCCAAAGGTTCCGCTGTATGGTAGCTTCGCTAATCCAACCCTTACTTTGCTCATCTAAAACCATCACTGGATGTGCTTGGATAAATAAAAGATGTACTAGAAAAAAAAGGAGTTAGTATCTTCTCCGATTGTCGCGTCGATCTCCGCCGCGACCGTATGGTCTTCTCTGGTACTCGACCTGTTGATCGCTGACATTGTTTTCAAGCTCGACCTCATCAAAGGGGGCCTCATCCAAAACCTCATAGCTACCGTACCTTCCCAGATTCAGCCTCATGCTGCCCCTGAAAACATTAACGTAAGCGTTATCGAGCTTCAGAACCATGTCTTCCTCAATAGCTTCGATGGCGTCATCCCACAATGTAAGGTAGACGCTTCCCGTATCATCTGCTACTAATGCCTCACACACTTGGTGTGTGGTGTTGTCGTTCCTAGAGGTTACCTCTCTAGGCTCGCCGATGCTGATGACCTTGGCGACCGTGTATACTTTCCTTGAATAACTCTTTAAATCCCCGATTTTCATCTGGGGCTCTTCTTCGTAGTCTGACATAACCAATATCTCACTATGGTCTAATGAGATGAGCCTCTAGGGGCGTAAAAGGATTCCCATCCCCCATTATTTCATATCCGCGGAGCCGGATTATCTGGGTATGGTTGATGAAATCAGTGGCTTTGTGGGATAGGTTTAAACCCAAGACTCTTTCTATGAGGGTCTGAAAATGCCATACTCATACTCCATAACTGGCTCTAGTCTCTATATTATAATAACAGCAGCAGAGAACACCAATGTAGCTGATATCAATGAGACCCTGAGGCAGCTGGATGAGATGGTTAAGGGCAGGACATACCAGTTATTCGACGCGGACAAGATCGCTGACCAGAACCACATCTACTACGCTGCGGCGAACGCCCTGTATGCCTTGGAGAACGGAAACAACATCAGTAACAAGCTGGACGTTGAGACTCTGCTCTATGTCTCGACCCAGAACCAGATCTCCAAGGCCATCCAATTGGTGGGGGTATCGAAACAGACTAAACGAATAGCTGTAGCAGTGATCACTGAGAGGGAGAATGATCCATTAGCCACGGAGATCGCTGAACAACTCGGGGACGTCAACGACGGAATCCTCGCCCCCTCTCCAGCGAAATACGAGTCACTGAAGCAGCTCTACGAGATAACCGAGACAGCCATCGAGACCGTTGGAAGCGACAAATACATGGCGCTCTCCAGCTTGATCACAGAGAAGAGTACATTGATCAGCTTGAGAAGATGAGTGCAGCCCGCTCCTTCTGGACATTAAACAAGGCTTCTGGGCTTACTATCGAGACCCCTGTGCGGTCCCCCATGATCTCGATAAGCACCACCCAGTCAGGGTTCTCAAGATCAACCGGGTTATCAATCACAGCCGCCACAGCGTCAATAACCTCAAGACTCCTGAGCATGGTTCGCCGCTTCTCAAGGGTCACCCTGAAGGAATCATCTTCATCCATCTTTTCCTTTTGAGCCTCCACCTCAGAGACAATGGCGTCGATGTTTGTCTCGACCCAGCTCAAGACAGGCATTATCCTGTACAGTTTATCGTATCTATCGGGTTCACCGCGCATGTGTTCACGCATCAAAGCGATCGCTTCAACTGGATCAAGCGAAGTGGCTCCCTGAACGACTCCCTTGATTCTCGTCCTGTTCACCTTGGGCTCGGGGTCACCGACGGCTCGTAGGTTCATCCAGAGCTGGCTACTGGCGCCGCTCATGGTTATCTTCTCGGTTGTGGCTAGCAGGTTGTACTCCAACGCAGTTCACAACCATAGACATCTTTGAAGGCTTTTTATATTGCGTATACCACCCACCCTTGACTAAAATGAAGGTCGGCTCAAGGTGCGGCTACTGCCTGCTCCACCGCGGATACAGCATGATCAAACTCAGCACAGAGGACGAGGAGACCCGCCGCGAGGCAATGATAGCGCTCCTACGGTTGATGGGTGAGGGATTCAACGAGGAAACCGTCCCATCAGTACTGGGACAGGAACGTGGCAGGGTCATCGCCCAGATCACAGGATGCCAGGACCCATACAGGGAACAGAAACTCGAAGAGAATAGACGAGCACTCAACATGCTACCCGAGCTGGAGAAGATACTAGAAAAAACACCATCAGAGGAAAAGCTTAGAACCGCGTGCAAGATCGCCTGCCTGGGAAACGTCATCGATTATGATGTTCCGGGAAACAACGCCAACCTGGATGACGCGTTAGAGCTGCTTGAGACACCCTTCTTCATCGATGACACTGATAAGCTCAAGGAACTCATCAAACCCGGCGCCACGCTCCTATTCCTAACGGATAACGCTGGAGAAATAGCGTTGGATACATTGCTGGTGAAAGAGCTCAAGCAGCTTGGCGCGTATGTGACTGTTGCGGTCAAGGATGGTCCCCCCGCTTTGAATGATGCGTTGATGGATGACGCTTTACTGGTTGGCATGGATAAGGCGGCTGATAAGCTCATCACAACGGGCGCCCAAGCCATAGGCATCAGGCTAGATGAGAGCCCAGAATGGTTCATAGACCTCTACAACACCTCAGACCTCATATTGGCGAAGGGAATGGCAAACTGGGAGACCATGACCGAGACACCAGCCCCATGCCCCACAATGTACCTCTTCAGGACCAAGTGTGAGCCCGTGGCTGCCGCCGTGGGGGCGCCGGAGGGGGAGAGCATCGCTTTCCTTGTTGATATGGGCTGGAGACTCTAGCTTTTTTTGGGTTGTTTGGTGTGTTTGGGTTATCGCGGTGATTTTCTCCGTTTTTTCTGTTTTTTTATGTAATTTATAATATTATTATTAAACTATTAATAAATATGTAAAAGTACAGAGTTCTGTACCATGTGTTCATTTACTTGAATTGGTTAAAATTTAGATGGAACTATGTTGGTTTTTACCTCTATACTGCTTGGGTTGTCTTGTTATTTTAGAACCAGTATTCACTATTGTTATTTTTTTAAAATTGATGAAATTCTCATTAACTTACTGTGTATTTACTTAATTTCAGTTTTTTCATATTACTATAACAAAATACCTATCCCCTGTCCATTCCCAAACCTCATGAAATTTATACCCTCGATAATGAAGTGACCGAGTATGATGAACGTCAGTGACAGTTGCCATATGATTTCTACAAAGAAAGAACAACTCGAACAGACAAAACCCATGGGGGAGAAAGACAATGAATAAAAAAACACAACTAATCCTAACCTCGATACCTCTACTAGTCACAGTACTCTG
Source organism: uncultured Candidatus Bathyarchaeia archaeon (assembly GCA_964628765.1). Taxonomy (GTDB): domain Archaea; phylum Thermoproteota; class Bathyarchaeia; order TCS64; family TCS64; genus RBG-16-57-9. Next base: position 3,604 of record CAZVMT010000083.1, read on the forward strand.
CATATCATTCACAGGCGCAACCACAAACATCCCAGACGTATCACACTTTATGACCATCGAGGGAATAGTCTCAGAGATCAGGGTCAACGAGTATTACTCCTTCAAGGTCACGTATGCGTTGAATGGGGAAATAATCGATACATGGTGTGCACCATCAACCTTCTTCACGACCCTCTACCAGGACGGCGAGATTGTACCAGGAGAAACACGCGTACTCGCCCTAGTAGACCCCGAGACTAATACGGGCACTGTATTCGACAGCATCCCAGCTCTCCCAGAACCCGAACCCGAACCTGAGCCAGAGCCAGAGCCAGAGACGCCACCGGAAACACAGCCAGACCCTGAGCCAGAAAAGGAACCAGAAACACCACCCGAACCAGAAGAACCCCAACCAGTAAACCAATCCGAGACAGAACAAATCGCAGACCCATCAATACCCCTGCCAATAGGATTCGAACTAGTATCAACCAACCCTGGGCCAACACCAGGCATAGTCGCACCAGAGGGCAAGGTCAAGATAACCATAATGATCCAGCCACAGCTAGAAGGCGTAACCACGAGCCCACCAACCGGTGTCTACTTCGTAAACAAGGGCTTGAAGCAGCTATTCTCCTGTACGGGTGAGACAGGGCACTGGAGCTTCGCCTACTGGAACATCGGTATGGGTGCTGATGGTTCAGTGAGAAAACCAGGGATAGGGTGCGAGCACTATATCCGTATCACATTAGATAGGGACATGGTGGTAACCGCCTTCTTCAACGAGTTAATATAAAAAAGGGGATCCTAACCCCGCTACTTCCTTTTGGTTAGCCAATAACCCACGACTATCAATACCATTGTCACCGTTATGTAGGGTCCAGCTGTCACGATGGGTGGTTCCATTATCGTGCCTCCCACCGTTGGATTGATGATGATCTCCGCTGTATCGCTGCCGTTGAGATAAACAGAGTCCCCAACATAGGCGTTGATTACCTCAGCAAGGTCCACAGTCGGCCCATCTGTCCAATCGATGGCGTCAAAGCGTATCTGGACCGTAACCGATCCGGCTACTCCGAGAGAGCCGCCGCCTGTGAGGTCAAGCCACTCCAGCACACCGTTGCCCTCATCCACTGAATCCGGGGCAGGTGTTGCTGATACATAGTCTAGGTATGTTGGGTCATAGGTGTCTTTTAGTGGGAGGGTTACGATGGCTGCGTCGCCGTTGTTGGTTATGGTTATGTTGAACACGATCTCCTGACCGATGACGGCTTTGCCCGATTGATGCGAGACAAGTGCCTTGTCCACGACTAGGTCTGGTTCAAGGATCTGAACAACATCAGTATCAGAAGCATTCAGATACTCGTCATAATCCTCGATCTTCGCATCCGTCACATTAGCGGCGTTCACTGTTACCCCCGGGCTTGTCCCGGCTAGTGCGCTGAAGGTGATATTCAATTGTATGCTTGAACCCGGTGCCAGCGATCCACCTCCAGTGAGGTCCAGCCACACCAGTTCACCATTAACCTCATCTGGAATATCCGGTGGAGTCGATGCAATCACATAATCCAGCTTGTCTGGATCATATGTGTCCATGAAAGGCACTGTCTCCAATGCTGTGGAGCCGGTGTTGGTGATGTTCACGTTGAATATGACTGGGTCTCCGATGTATCCCACGCCGTCACTGGGCTCTAGGAGTGTCTTGTTTACATCTAGGCCGAGGCTGATGATTATGATGGTCCATGTATCGTTGTTGTCGTTGGGGTCCAGTTCAAGGCTCGTGGTAGTCACGTTGACCACGTTCACCAGTAACCCGGGTACGCCGGGGACCGTGTGGTTGCATGTGTATGTCCACTCCTCCTCCGGGTCCAGACGCTCATCATGGTTATCGTCACCGGAAACATAAGCTGGTGAGCCACATACGTCATCCATCAATGTCACGTTCTTTGCCCCAGTGAAGCCGTTGTTACCCACAGTGTACGTGTAGGTCACGTTTTCCCCAACCAAGGCATAGACTGGTCCACCCTTCACTATGTAGAGATCAACGGGGATGATCACCTGGAAGTTATGGATGTATGTGCAGCTACCCTGTAACGAGATGTTACCGGAACTGGTCCATGGGGACATGGGCGGTACAAGAGGATCATCATCGCTGTATGGTACCCTTAAACCCAGGTCAGGGTCCGAGTCATCATAAGCCACACAGTAGGTCCCATTTTCTAACTCGATGAAGTCATAGAAGCCGTTGGCATCAGTGACCGTTGTGTTCAATAGAACCGGGGCTCCTCCAGAGCAATTGTACAGCCAGACAGTGATATCAGGCACAGCCAAGCTACCGCCACAGGTAACATCAGTGATGTGACCCAAGACCACGCATTTCTCCGAGACGGTGATGAAGGCTCTACCAGTGGGCCTGTAATAGTTGCCGAAGGGGTCTTCTCCCTCAGCCACAGCTGTGTTGATGTAGTCTTCTGCAGGTATCGGTGAGGGGTAGGCGCTGAACTCTAGTGTGATGTTCTCAAATGGCAACATGATCTCATTAAAAGCCCACATAAGCAAGCTCCCGTTGATAACAGGGTCCTCATAGCTCATTGAGCCATCAGCGTGAGTGATGACAGACGTGCCGTTGATGTAGGTGAAGCCATCCGGCAGAGTGTCATTTATCTCGTTGAACTGTAACGCGAAGTCATTGTCCCCCGCCGAGACGATGATGGTGAAGTTCACCACGCCATCCGTTGATACTGTTCTCGGGATCACCTGTTTATCCAGATCAAGCACGATGTTCGCCTCCAGTATGTTCAACGGGATAATCGTGTATCCCCAGTCATAACCCGCAGTAGCCAAACCAGCGATCGGCGCGGTACTGGACTCACCATAGACCACGGTGAACGGGAAATCCGAGAAGAACTCAGTACCCGTGTTATCCAAGTCACTATCGTAGAAGCCATGGGACTCGTATTTGTCGAGGGTCACAAAGTCCTCAACCAACCCATCCTGATTATAGTCAACAAAGATGGTTGTGCCGCTGTAGATGCCCATGACCCATAGCTGCATATCCGAGTTTGAGGTACGGCCGCTAGGCGCATAGGGAATAAAGTACTCGAAGATGAGGCCAGAGCTGTCAAGAGCCGTGTATCCCCAGTCCCTATCACCGCTCCCAGCATCCGCGGTCACCAAGACGATGATCTGCTCCCCAGGCAGGGCGCTGATGTGAACCGGGAAGGTCCCGTTCGTCAAATAACTAGCATCTGTCTCACCCATCATCAGGGTTTTACCGTTCCAGCCAGGCACTATCCCACCGAGGGTCTCGATGGTAACCGATGCGTTTGTGAATGCGTGAATATGGTATCGTATATCCATGGGCGTCGAGCCATTCGGGAACACTGGTATCCAGTAGTCTCTCCCAGTCAACCTGTAATCAGGCAGTGTAAAGTATCTGATGTCAAATACCTCTCCACCGCTGGCGATCAAACCCACCTGAATCTTGTTATTAGCCACAATGTAGTCATTCTCGTCTACATGGGCGATGACAAAGCTATCCCCCCTCTGCAGCAACATAGAGTCTGGAACACCCTTCTTGGTATAGTTAACAAGCGTATCATCCTCTGTGCTCTGCACAACCGCGAAGGTCCCCCCATTACCCTCAGCTGGTCCAGAGAAGTCCTCGGTAATCGATGTGTTCTCTCCACATGGTACGATGTACTGTTTCTGGGCGTTCTCACCGCCCTCCTCGACGGAGTAGAGCTCCCACATACCGGCAACATAGTTACCGTTACCCAGATCAGACCGGGCGTCAGTAACCCCCCTGAATACAGTGAGGGGTCCACCAGCCACAAAGAAGTAGTCGCCGCCATCGATCCCCATCCGGTTCTCCCCTGGGTTGTTCAATGTACCAGAGACGAGTATGCCGCTCCCCGGCGGGATGATGTTGTAGTAGGGTGGGGCCTGGTTATCGAATGTTATTACCCCACCCTTGTCAAGCTGGAATATGGCGTCTGCTCCTGTGAAGTTGAACTCGTTGAATCCGTACCCGTTTCCCTTCTGGTCGATGTATATGGTTGTGCCATCTTGGTATGATACTACGCTGAATATGCTTGATGGGATTGCTCCCCCGGTGTCGAGTCCAAACGCCTCATCCACTGCCTCCATGACGATCATGGTGCTGTTTCCTAGCACGTAGAAGGATTGATACCCTGAAGGTATCGTGTTCGCTGCTTGTATTGGGATTAGAATCGTGAGTGTTATGATTACAATTATGAATAGTTTATTTTGTTTCAATTTCCCCCAATAGCTGTCACTGTGATGCACCAATAACGGTACAGTCACTGCATGGGTGGCTAGACGGTAACCGCTTAAAGTAGTGTTAGCTCCTCAGAGCCTCCATGATCATATCCCCAGTGATAGGCCCACTCCGGACGATCCACATCTCACTACCACTCAAGTCAAGCACCGTAGAAGGCAGCTGACCAGGCGCAGGCCCACCATCCACCACCACATCAACCTTGTTCCCAATCTGGTTAATAGCCTCCTTCGCAGTCAAGGGCGGATTCGCGCCAGACTTGTTCGCGCTGGTACTCACAATGACACCAGCGCAGAGACTAGCAAGCTCCCGGGAGACCTCACTACCAGGGACACGTACCCCGAGGCTCTTCTTACCGAGGTTAACATAGATGGGGTAATCGATCCTGTTGGGCAAGACGAGCATCAATGGACCCGGCCAGAACCGGGCTGCGAGCTTCTCAGCGGTGGCGTTGAACTCTACAATCCTTCTAGCTACCTCTATTGATGAGCATATCAGTGGCAATGGCTTATCTGCGCGTTGCTTGATCTGGAGTATCCTCTTGGTAGCATCTGGGTCATTGGGGGCGCAGCCGAGACCATACACAGTCTCTGTGGGGTAGATTACCACTCCCCCGTCTCTGATAACCTGTGCAGCGTACTGGATTCCCTGCCTGTCTGCTTTAACTATCTTCATTCATCAACAAGACGGGGATCATCTTAATATGATCTACTCATGGGGAAAGATGAAACCCAGTGAGTAGATGGTGAGCATCCCAAGCACCAGGATAACTACGTGGATCAGCGACTTCTTCCAGTCATTATCATCATGAATCTCGGGAATCAACTCAGACGCAGACAAAAACAGGAAAGCCCCAGCGCTAAAAGCCACCATCCAGCCGCTAAGCTCCTCAACCATGGATATGAAGAACGAGCCAAAGACCCCGCCAACCACGATGCTGAGGGCAGCCGCGAAGTTATACCACAACGCCTTCTTCTGGTCCAACCCAGCGTACACGAGAATACCATAATCCCCCATCTCCTGAGGCAACTCATGGAATGCAACGGCGATACTGGATGCGATACCGACAGTGACACCGTTGATGAAGCTCGCCGCGATGATCATGCCATCGATAAAGTTGTGGACAAAATCTCCGATGATATTCAGGTAAGCAAAGCTCTTGGTCTGCCCCATTTCATGATCCTCGTGTTCTGATATCTCGTGTGTATGCCCATGCCCATGATACCAGTAGAGACCCCTCTCCAAAAACAGGAAAAAGACAAAACCAAAAGCGATTAATGGAAAAACAATATGCTCCTCCACCAGCTCCACGGCCTCAGGCATCAAGTCGAACAAGGAAGCACCCAAAATAGTGCCCGCTGAGTACGCGATCAAGAAGTTTAGGATCCGGTGCAGTCGAGCCTCTGATAGGCTCAGCGTGAAGATGCCTACCAGTGAGAGGAGGCTGATCAATAAAGTAGCAACTATGGTATACAATGTACTTGAAAGCATAATAGAAATCTAGAAAGATGATTGAAAAAGATTTGTCAAATCAACCCAACTTAAAACCCACGGCATCAGCGGGGAAAATGACTAACCCTGTTCCCTCAACTGATTGACCAATTGAGTCTCCATCAATCACACGCTCCATGAATCTCAAGATCACCTCATCGGTTTCCTCAATGGTAACCGCTCCACTCCAGCCAACCACCGCCCCAGCGCCGCAACCCATCAAGGCGGAACCGAGGTCATCCACCTCCAAACCATTACACCCCATAACCACAACCAAGCCCCCATCGAACTCGATGCTTCGCTCAAAGAAACCACTGGAAACTGTGAATACAGGGTACTCCACTGAGCCGCATATGCCGATATTGGCTTCCCTGCTCAGCTGCTCCAATACGTGCTTGGATGAATCATACTCCTCGTGGGTAAACAACCAGGTGCGGTTATCGAATACACCGGAGTGCATGCGAAGAACAACGATATCCACGCTCCAGTCAACGCCGTAGAACAGGTCCAGGGTCACATCCTCACCCTGATACAGCCGGACATCGTAGCCATTACTCATCAGGAGAGCTCTTGTTTTCATAGAGAACCCATAATCAAGGTTGTCCCCATACAGCTGATCTATGATGACAGCGCTCCTGCCCCCGAGGCCCTGTTGAGTACGATAGACAGACAGCGCCAGGAGTAAAATGAGTGCTATCGCCACGATTGCCTTGGTCTGGTTTTGCTTCACACGTGAATCAAGGCGCCTGTCTACTATAATGCGAGAGTCACTGGAGCCGCAGCCTTAACCGGTACAAACCCCCATGGGAGTCATAATGCTGTTGTTACATTAGGGATACACTTTATATCCACCCCCACGTAACCTGTGGCATTCCATCGACCAACATAATGATCAAAATGAAGTTCCAACAACTACCCATCAGAGACGAGATCAAAAAGGCACTGAAAGACCTCGGATTCAAGGAAATGTTCCCGATACAGGAGAACGCCATCCCCCCAATGCTGGAGGGCAAGAACGTCATGGGGCAAGCCAAGACAGGGACAGGCAAGACAGCGGCGTTCGGGGTCCCAATGCTAGAGATGCTGGACCCAGAAAGCGGAAACGTAGAAGGCTTCGTAATCGCACCCACTAGAGAACTAGCGCAACAGATCACAGACGACATCAACAGCTATGGAAAATACCTCAAAACAAGAGCCACCGCCATCTACGGCGGAGTCTCACTCAACCCCCAGATACAGGAATTGCGCAGAGGAGTAACCATCGTAGTTGGAACCCCGGGCCGACTAATAGACCACATGAAACGAGGCAACCTGAACCTCAGAAACGTGAAGATGATCGTCTTAGATGAGGCTGACAGGATGTTTGACATGGGTTTCTACGATGATATCTCGTACATTTTGGGAAAACTCCCAGAGAAGAGACAGATCAGCCTCTGGAGCGCCACCTTCGATGACCGCACCATGAACCTGAGCAAGCGATTCATGCCCCAGTACGTCGAGGTGAATATGAGCCGAGACGAGATAGGCAACCTAGACATCACCCAGTACTATATGGTGATGGCCCACCACGAGAAACAGAACAACCTCAAAGAGGTAATCGAGTACTTCAAAGTAGACAGAGGCATCATATTCTGCCGCACCAAATACACGGTAGACCGACTCACCAGCTACCTCAAACGTGAACATATCCCAGCCGAGCCAATACACGGAGACTACAGCCAAGCACGGAGACAGGGAGTGCTGGACGACTTCAGGGACGGTAAATTTGACCTGATGATCGCAACAGAGGTCGCGGCAAGAGGCTTGGACATCGACGATGTGCCCTATATCATCAATTATGATATCCCGGATGACCCCAACATGTACTTCCACCGAATAGGAAGGACAGCCAGAGCAGGCAAGAAGGGCACAGCAATAACCTTCGTGTTACCCGATCAGGAGCTGGAGCTGGAGCGAATCAAAGCCATAACAAAGACCGAGATAGAGAAATGGAGCCTGCCACCTAGCTTCCTATTCTAACCCGTTAAATATAATCTCATATTCTATTGAGTCATGAGCATATACTTCGATAAACAACCAACAGCTCAGGAGATAGAGAGGCGCATCAAGGGCTATGCCTCGTGGCTTGAGATAGACCTCGACGCCATCACCCACAACCTAGAGCAGGTCCGGGAAAGGACAGGCGGAGAGATTATCCCCTGCGTAAAATCCAACGCCTATGGACACGGGGTGGTCCCGGTTGTAGCTCATATGATGGAGCATGGCATCAAACAGGTACTGGTAGCCAAACTCTACGAAGCCATGCAGCTAAGAGACGCAGGCTTGGACATAGGAATCGTATCCATCGATCCCCTGTTCAGCGATGAAGACTACAGGAAGGTCGTCGAGAACACCATCACACAGACTATCTACCAATCAGAGCCAGCGAAGCGCCTCAACAAGGCAGCCAGAGAAGCTGGGGAAAAGGCACCCATCTGGGTTAAGGTGGATTCCGGTCTCGGGAGGGTTGGTGTCCGCTGGAGTGACGCGGTTGAGTTTATCGAGGAAATCACTGATTATGAGCATCTAGAACTCACCGGGATATTCTCCACGTTGAGTGAAGCCGAGGAACTGGACCGTCAACAAGTCCAGAGGATACTGGACATCGAGGCAGCATGCAAAATGAAAGGCATACCGGTTGGCACCAAGAGCATAGCCAGCAGCAACGCAATATTCCACAAACCCTACACGTATCTTGACGCAACTAGACCCGGTTTGATGCTCATGGGTTTCTACCCTGAGGACGCTGACCTCAATCAGGGGATCGAGCTA
>CAZVMT010000084.1:0-12104 GCA_964628765.1 uncultured Candidatus Bathyarchaeia archaeon
TACCATACTCGCCCATTGTCCCCAGCTTCAACAGGTGACAATCAGGAACATTATCTTTTATCGCGAATAGGATGTTGTTGTGTCCGATGATGTTGTTTTGCTGCACAAAGTTACAGTGGTCAACATCTATCATGCTGTAGGGTGCGCTCGGTATCTGTCCCAACTGGACTATGCACTCTGGTTGCTCTTTTTTAATCGCAAGGTTTACGAACGCTGACTCCATTAGGTCTCCCTTGTAGAATGTGAGATCATTGCCTGATGCCTCTTTGTATGTTGTGAGGCGTTTTTCAATAGTTTTTATCGGGGTTATGCTCTGGCTTCCTATCTCTGCGACCATCTTTCTGCGGAGTCCATTGTCTATCCCGCATACTTCGTGTCCTCTGTCTGCGAGGTACATGCTCAGTGGCCAGCCTAGGTAGCCGTCCATGCCCATTATCATTACCTTCATAATAATCGCCTATGTTACTACTAGTGGATGGTAAGTTTATCTCTTATAAATCCTATTATCTACAAAACAACAACAGGCGACTACTATGGAACCCCAGATAAACCAGGTAAAAATACAGCTAACCAATATGGGACTCAACGAGTATCAAGCCTCAGCTCTCGCACACCTTATTTTTCTGGGAGAAACAAAAGCCACTATCATCAGTAAATCAAGTGGAGTCCCCAATGCCCGAATATACGGGATCTTGGATGAACTTAGCCAGAAAGGCTTGATTATAATTCGTCCCGGCAGACCTGCTCTCTATGCTCCTTTGACTCCTCAAGAGATCGCTGATGCTCTGATTACAGCCAGTCGTGAGGAGATAAGAAGAGAACTCAGTGTAATGGAGGCGTATCGCGATGATTTTGAAAAGGTATCCGAAAAAGTGTTCCTCAAAGCTGGGGCTGCTGAACAGAGAACTAGTCTTATTCGTGTTGTGAGTGTCGGTGATGTTTCTCTGGAGGAGACCAAGAAGCTCTATAGGCAGGCCAATGAGGTATTGATGATCTCGACGAGAGCGATGGAGTATTTTGATGAGGTCAAGGATGAGTTGATCTCAGCCAAGAATAGAGGTGTTGATATCAGGGTTCTAATGCGTAAGCCATCCTCATTGAGTACTGGGGATGCTGCTAAACAGGAATTGACTCTATCCGCGATGAAGGGGCTTCTGGATGGTGATGTTAGTATACGGTACAGTGATGTTGTGGAGATACGAGGATGCATAATCGACCCAGATTCAAATGGGAAGGCGATCTTCCTCGTCGAAGAAGAGGGTGTTCCTTATTTTCTGAGGGAGGCTGCTTTGACTGCTCACCCCGGTGTTGCCCGGGCTCTTGGGAGCATGTTTGACCTCAAATGGCGGTTTGATTCAGAGTAGCCATATCTCTTTTATCCAGTCTTTACATCAGAGACTCTTGAGACACCATGCCTAGATGTAGAAAATGCGGCGAACCAAACGAGTCAAATGATGTCTATTGTTGGAGGTGTGGTGCCAGGCTCCTCCCTGAGATTCGTGTTGAGGGTGTGGAGGCTCTTCTGGGTGATTTCCGTTTTCAGAGCCTCTGGGCGCTACGTCTGTTTGCCTATTTCTTGGACCTAGTTTTTGTAGGTGTTTTATCGTTTCTTTTGTCTGTGTTTGCTTTTGTTCCCTTGATGTTAGGGTCTCTTTTCGGTGATAACTGGTCTTGGAGGGGTATCTGGGCGGTTCCACTGTATCTTGGGTTAGCCCAGATCGTGTATAGCGTGGTTCTTGAGTTACTCTACGGGGCTACCTTCGGTAAACAGATCTTAGGTCTGGTCGTTCTCTCCAAGAAGGGGGGGCGTCCCGGATTGTATGGCGTGGTGATGAGGAACCTCTCCAAGGCTCACTGGGTCTTGTTATTGTTAGATTTCATGGCTGGCGTGTTCCCATCCAAGATCCCAAGAGACAAGTACCTCGACAAGATAAGCGGAACATATGTCTCCTATAGTGGCAGGGGGATTCAGATACCTTTCTTGGCTAGGCCGAGAGTTGTGGGGTCTGATTCTCGTGAGATAATTTCCTCGGATACGGTTTCTGATTTTGATCCCTTCAATGTTTTGGACTTTGGAGTATTTCTAGTTGTATCAGCAACGATCTTGGTTAATTCACCTGAGACTGTGGGAGCTTTATTGTCATGGGTGATCTCATTGACTGAGGGCTCCATAGTGTTGCCTCCAGATGTTTTGTTTGTCTCGGGTTACTGGTTTTTTATTGCCATGGGTGTCTGGGGTGTAGCGTCTGGTGTGTTGCGGTATTATCTGTGGGTTTATCCTTTGAAATCAGTTCAGGAGGTTTTTAATGGCTTGTTCTCGCTGGTCTGGGCTGGTTTCATCCGGTTCTATCTGATGGGCGTGTTTAATTTGACATTCTTCGCAGCCTCTTTGGTCGTTTTCTTTGTAGCCCAGATTATCTTCGCTGTTTATTATTCCCGTCACTCTGATTAACAATTTAACAGAGGAACCGTATTCCATAGGGATCGTATGAGAGCCCTAGTTACCGGTGGAGCGGGATTCATTGGAAGCCATATTGTAGATTATCTTATTAGGTCTGGTAAGCCTGTCCGGGTCGTCGATAATCTTGTCTCAGGAAGCCTCGATAATCTAAAGCAGTGGATTGGGCGCCCATTGTTTGAGTTTATTGAAGCTGATCTCCTCAACAAATCCAAGATATCTGAGGTCGTCAATGGGTGTGACGAGGTATACCATCTCGCAGCTAATCCAGAGGTCAACGCCAAAAATGCTTCCCCCATGGATCATTTTCGGCAGAACATCGAGGCTACGTTTAATCTGCTTGAGGCTATGAGGAGGAGCGGTGAGCAGCGTCTCATCACATTTACCTCAACTAGCACTGTCTATGGTGAACCTGAACAGATTCCCACAACAGAGGATTATGGCCCCATGGCTCCCATCTCCCTCTATGGTGCGTCCAAGCTCTCATGTGAGGGGCTTCTCTCAGCCTATGCGTCAATGTATGGGTTCAGGGCTGTTATCTTTAGATTGGCTAACGTAGTGGGGCCAAGGAGCAATCATGGGGTTATCTATGATTTCATTGGAAAGCTGCGCTGTAACTCCGCTGAGTTGGAGGTCTTGGGGGATGGTAGTCAATCAAAGTCCTATCTTTATGTTGATGACTGTGTATCCGGGATTATGCATGGGGTTCAGAAAGGGGGAGTTGTTGACATATTTAATATAGGCTCTATTGATCGGACCAATGTCTTAGCCATCGCCGAGACTGTGAAGGAGGAGATGGGGTTGCCTGATGCTGTGATCCGGCTCACTGGCGGTGTTGATGGTGGGCGTGGCTGGAAGGGTGATGTTAAGGTCATGCAGTTGGATATGAGTAAGTTGATGCAGACGGGTTGGGCTCCTAGGTATAACAGCGCTGAGGCTGTCCGGTTGACAGCAAAGGCGATTATCGAGGAGCTAAGTTAGTTTTCCTAGTGTAAATATATCCGTATAGTGTAGCTACGAAAAATCCTCCGCCAATGATGTTGCCAAGGGTGACGGGTATGAGGTTTCTCAGAATAAATTGTACCCAGTTTAGGTTTCCAGTGTCTAGTCCAGTCTGGGTGATTAATCCCGGTATGTCTTTGAGCATTATCCCCATGGGTATGAAGAACATGTTGGCTACGCTGTGCTCATACCCGCTCCCCACAAATGTCATGATGGGAAAAATGCATGAGAGTATCTTACCTGATACGCTTTCAGACGAGGCAGCCAACCATATCGCCAAACATACAAGCCAGTTGCACGCTACTCCACGGTAGAATGCCTCTGTGAATGTCAGATTGACTTTTGCATTGGCTATGCTTATGGCTGTTACCCCAAGCGTGTTTGAGCCCACCCAGTGGCTGCCTGTGTTCATGATAATATACGCGAGGAGGACCGAACCAAGAAAGTTTCCCAAATAGACGATTGATAGATTCCTGACCAATTCATGTGTCTTTACTTTTCCTCCAATCACAGATAACCAGATCAAGCAGTTTCCAGTGAACAGTTCTGCTCCTCCAAGAATCACCAATATCAACCCGACGGAGAATACAGTGCCTGTGATGATCCTCGCTATGCCCAATCCAACATATTGTGTTGCATCTACTGAGACAATGGTGGCTATCTGAGCTCCGAATCCGATATATGCTCCAGCTAATATTCCGAGTACCAATAGTCTGCTGGTCTCGATTCGAGTTTTTTGTTCTCCGTTTATTTGTATGGTTTCGGCTATCTGGTTTGGTTCTTTGATCATCTGGTGTCCCTTTTATTTGGAAATCTCAGAAGTTTCCGGGGGGAATATTTTAATCCTTCTCCGATTGTCGATGTTATAATCGATCACTGTCGAATTTGCCTACATTTATTGAGAAATTAAACACCAATAATCTAAATATTATAAAAATAATAAATAGGCTCTATGTGATGCGACTTGACTGAGCAATTATATAAAATTCTTAGCAAGGAGAAACTAGACCAATTCAGCAACTCCATTAGAAGCTCTGGAAGATTATTTGCGCCAGTAAAAACCAGCAAAGAATCACATAGCTTCAAGGAAGTAGCTGATCTGAAAGAAGCGGACCTTGGGTATACTCGTACCATGATCCCTCCGAAAAAGTTCTTCATTTCTCCGAGCGAGACTATTTTCACATTCAACAAGGAAAAAGAGGAATATATAGAGGTCTCTGCGATCAATGAGCCAACAATCTTATTTGGGGTACATCCTTGCGATTTGAATGCCTTGAATCTCCTGGCCAAGGTCTACTTGGAGTCATTCACTGACAAATACTATCAAGAGAGAAGAGACAACACCACTATCATAGGAATCAGCTGTACACCAGATGAACACTGTTTCTGTGAATCCATGGGCACAGACTACGCCATGGATGGGTTTGAGCTATTCCTTCACGATATCGGCGATAGATACCTTGTTAGAGTAGGCTCTCTAAAGGGATACAAGCTTCTTGTAGAGACTAGCTCTCTCTTTTCAGAGGTAACCGATGATGATATCCGCAGCTATAATGAGGCTGAGAGAAATCGATTAAACGCCTTTACCAAACACCTTGAGGTCTCTGGGCTTCAAGACTTGCTCGATATGAGCTATGATAGCCCTATATGGGAAGAGTATGGGGACAAGTGTCTCAGCTGTGGCTCATGCAACTTGGTATGTCCCCGTTGCAGATGCTATGATGTACAGGATTACTTGGATTTGAACATGAACACAGGTGAGAGGGTACGAAAATGGTATTCCTGTATGTTGCAGGAGCATGGCTTGGTGGCTGGTGGGCACAACTTCAGGGCTACATCAAAGGAGCGCATCAGAAACAGGATCAACTGCAAAGGAAGCCTGAAGGAGGATATGACCAACTGCGTTGGTTGTGGCAGGTGTTCATCCTATTGTCCAGCTGAGATAGATTATGTTGAGATATTGAAAAAAATACGAGGTGAGATCAAGTGACAGATGGTAACCCGCTTACACCCATGAAGGCAAGGATAACCGAGATACAGCAGATGACCGATATCGAGAAACTCATCAAACTCAGGTTCCAGAACCAGAAAGACGCCACGAGTTTCTCATATATGCCCGGGCAATTCGTCAAGCTTGGCGTGATGGGGGTCGGAGAGGCACCCATCTCCATATGCACAGCCCAGTCCGCTGGATCAGGGCTTGAACTCTGTGTGAGGAACGCTGGGCGCGTAACCAATGCGGTTCACAGGCTTAACGCAGGTGACTCTGTCTGGGTTCGCGGCCCCTATGGTAATGGGTTCCCGATGGAGGAGTTTGAGGGAAAAGACCTACTGCTTGTTGCTGGTGGGCTTGGCATCGCGCCTATGCGTGGTGTTCTCCAGTATGCATTGCAGCACAGGGAAAAGTATGGCGAGATCAGCTTCCTCTATGGGGTCCGCCGCTATGATCTGATGCTCTACAGGGATGAGATACTGGATTATTTCAGGAACGGTGACAAGATCGGCGTCAAACTGTGTTTGAGCTATGAGGATAAGAACGATGAGGTCTGTCAAGGGCTTGAAAGCGAGCGCGGTGACAGATGCACCCAAGGAATGGTGACCAAGTTGTTCAGCCTACTGGACCAGAAGGGCAGGAACTCTGTCGCTCTCATCGGTGGGCCCCCGATAATGTACAAGTTTACTGTAATCGAGCTTAACAAGATGGGGTACACGCCCGATGAGGTCTATATGACCCTTGAGCGTAGGATGCGGTGCGGTGTAGGCCAGTGTGGCCACTGTATCGTGGGTACGGGCAAGTCAATCAAGTATGTCTGTAAGGATGGTCCGGTCTTCACGCTCTGGGACGCCATGAACACAAAGGGGATGATCTAGATGAGCAAACCAAAACTAGGAATATTCAGCCTCACTGGATGCGGAGGAGACCAACTCCAGATACTCAACATGGAGGACCAGCTACTCGACCTCGTAAGCAGGTTCGATATCGTTGACTTTCAGGAGGGAAGCAGCAGGAGAGTCGAGGGCGAGATCGATGTCGCCTTCGTCGAGGGCTCTGTCTCAACTGAACATGACCTTGAGAAGCTCAAGGAGATCAGGGAACGAAGCAAGGTGTTGATAGCATTGGGTAACTGCGCCATCGAGGGCTGTATTCAAGCCATGCGAAACGGTGAGACCACCCTCGCTGAGCGAATCAAGGATGTCTATGGCGTAGATGAGGCGTTTTTTGATGCCCGGTTATCGAAACCCATCACGGATTACGTTGATGTAGAGTTCAGTATACCCGGTTGCCCCATCGAGAAAGAGGAAACCCTCAGGGGGATCACATCTCTCCTCCACGGAGATAGCCCCCCATATTTCTCGTACCCAGTGTGCGTCGAGTGCAAACTCAACGAGTACCCCTGTGTGATCAAAGAGCATGGAAAACCATGTCTTGGACCAGTTGTCCGCGCTGGATGCGATGCCCGGTGCCCGGGACTGGGATTAGACTGTATCGGTTGCAGGGGGCCCGTGGAGGGAGCGGAGAACTTCGCAGCCGAGTACCAGATGCTACTGGATAAGGGTTACACGAAACAGGATATCTTGAACAGGTTGCGGGTGTTCAGCGGTGAGCTGAGCGACGATTTCATAGGAGGTGTCGCTGATGAGTAAGAGCGTCAAGATTGATGAGTTAACTAGAGTTGAGGGACATGGTGGAATCGAGATCAGCCTCAAGGATGGGAAAGTCCAGGATGTAAAGTTCAACATCTTTGAGGGTCCAAGATTCTTCGAGCACGCCATCAAATCCGTCTACTACGAGAAGATACCAGACATCACACGAAGAATCTGCGCCATATGCACAGCGTCCCACAGCCTAGCCTCAATAGGTGCAATCGAGAACGCCTTCAACGTCAAGGTTTCTCCACAGACTGAGGCATTACGTGATTTGTTGATTCACGGTGAGATGATCGAGAGCCACGCGCTTCACGTTTTCATGTTGGCGTTGCCTGATTTCCTCGGGTTCCCTGACGCCATCCATATGGCTTCTGGTCATTTGGATGCCGTTAAGGCGGCTCTAGAGTTGAAGAAGACTGGTAACCTGATCCATACCGCGTTGAGCGGTAGAGATGTGCATGGTATGAATGATCGTGTCGGAGGCTTCAGCAAGTTACCCAGCGTTGAACAGCTTGAGGAGATCAAAGATTATCTCGTTAAAGTCAAGCCTACAACCGAGCTTGCTGTTAACTTGCTGGCTGGTTTCGAGCTGCCTTCCTATAATGACTCGGATAATGTGTTGATGGCTATTGACTCCGGCGATAGGTTTGGTTTCCTCGGGGACAGGGTACTGGTCTCTGATGGCTCTGTTTATCCTCAATCGGATTACATGAAACTAACCAATGAATCTGTGGTCCAGCACAGCTATGCGAAGCACTCAAAATACAATGGCAAATCATTCATGGTTGGATCGCTTTCACGTATACAGCTAAGCAACAAGAAACTAGTGGGAACCGCAGCTGAACTCTACAAGGAACACAGAGACAAGGTGAAGCATGGGAATAGTATCAGCAACAACATAGCCCAGGCGATTGAGTTGGTTCACTCTGTTGACCGAGCCATTGATGTTATTGAGGGGGTTCTGTCTGAAGGCATCAGGCAAGAGGGTTTGGCTGAGTTTGATATCTTTGCGAGCCGAGGGATTAACGTCGTTGAGGCTCCGCGGGGCCTCCTGTATCATGATTATACTTTCGATGATAAGGAAACCATAACTAGGTCTAACATCATCACCCCAACAGCGCAGAACGCAGCCAACATAGAGAAAGACGCACGGGTCATAGCCGAGAACCTCGTTGGGAAACCCGATGAGGAGATCAAGCATGCTCTTGAGGTAATGGCAAGGGCTTATGATCCCTGTATCAGCTGCTCTGTCCACATGGTTCATCTATAGCAAGTATTTTCATAAACCCCCTCATTTTATATTTCATGTATTCTGAAAGCCACTGTCATCTAAGGGACTTAACACGGGAAGACCTTGACTCAGCCGAGAAACAAGGATTCACCCTGCTGCTTACAGCCGGTATCGACCTGCCCAGCTCAGAGCAAGCGCTTGAGATGGCCAATAGTCACAAGATCGTAAAGGCTTCTCTAGGTGTCCACCCATGGTACGCTGACGAGTACAGTTCTGGTGTGGGTGAGAGATTCGCTGAACTAAGCGAAGACCCTGAATGCGTCGCTATCAGCGAGATAGGGTTGGACTTTGTTGGTAGGATGACCCATGAATGGGTACGAGAAGAACGATACATCGATCCAAAGATCCAATACGAGACGCTTGATTCTCAACTCGGGTTAGCGCGTGAACTAAGCCTACCCGTTCTTGTCCATGACCGTGCTCCCAAGATGGATATACTGGACATCCTGGAGAGATCTGGGAACACGAACACCGGTATCGCTATCCATGGCTTCTCAAAGGACCTTGAGTATGCGAGGCGCTGCGTCGATCACGGCATATATCTCTCTGTGGGGTTGAGGACGATACAGAGCGCAGACCCTGTATATTTGAACGCCGTCGAGAAAACACCACTGGAGTACCTTCTCACTGAGACTGACTCCAGTAAACCCGAGGGAGTAAAGACGGTATGCAGGCTCATAGCTGACTTGAAGGGTCTCTCCATGGAAGATGTGGGTGAGGTCACCACAAAGAACCTGATGAGGTTATGCGAACTCACTTAAACCAACCATTTATTAACGAGTAAAGGCAGGCTAGTTTGAAAAATGCAGATTATAGAGCATCAGCCAGCCCTGAGAAAACTCATGATCCCATTACTGGGACTGATATTGGCAACTGGGTTACTGGTTGGTTCTCTCTGGCAGATCGAGATAGCCGTTGCTCTACCGGGTGACACTTTTGATTTTCCTTTCTATATCTGGTCTGTCAACAAGTGGTGGATAAGGGACTTTTGGTACACAATAAATATGATTAGCTGGGTGCTCGCAGTGCTATCCACAGCATCCTTAGTGAACCTTCACAACGGGAAAACCGAATAAGTAAAGGTTAAAACTCGCCAAACGCCACCTGAAACCACATTGAACCAAGAAGCTAAAACCACACTGGAGCAACTCAAACAAGTAGGGTCAAATCTAACATTTGAAGGCGAGTTCGTTGCTGATTTCATAGAGCGTCTGGACAGGCTCGTCGAGGTCATGGGCATCAGGATGGAAGGAAACACATTGAAGATACTAGTAGGCGACGCCAAGAATGGTGACCCAACTGAGATTCTCAGCGTAGTAGCCAAGGCGACCCTGCTGAATGTCTCTGCTGCAGGATACGAAGACACCCCTTATGGTAAGATGATCTATTTCGAGTACTATATCCCGCCATGGAATGAGACCTATCTTCAATAAGCTAAGCAACATCCAAGAACAGGATAATGGTAGGTAACACTTTCTTAATCTATCCAACAACGTGAATATACAAGCCCGCGGGTGGTAAGACTCGTTTTACGTCGGGAAACGCAATGAATAAACGAGTCTTACCATTGAACACCTCAGTGTTCGAAAATTTAAGTCTTAATAAACGTTAAAGGATGATTGAATCTTTGAAAGCTAGTATGGCTTGTCTTTCTGCTCTACACGGTATAGTTTCTTGTAGACACTATCCCATTTTCCTTCAGTAATTCTATCAGATATCTCGTACATTACCTCTCTGAAGGCTTTTTTCTGGTCTTCGTCCTCATATTTGTAGTAGAGAGCTGAGAGATCATGCCATATTTCATCCTTGATGTCCGTTAGTTCGACCTCTGCGCTTGGTAGGATCTGGTCTATTACGTCCTTTACCATGCCCTTGAAGCCGTTCTGTTTTTCATCAGACGCCATAGGTATTCGAGGGTGAACGCTAAAAAATACCATATAAGGGTTGCTAATTCCACATTCTGGGTTGCTGTATATTGTTAAAATTGTAAAGCATGTATTGATGTAATTTACATTTTTATACATTATTTGGACGCTTCTGTTTTGTCGCATAAAAATGAGGCGAAAAATAGGTTTAGAAATAATGAAAAAATAGATCAATGATATGGAGCCCTGATGGATTTAAAGCATTGATAACGATCTAATATCACAAAAACAGTGGAAAATGCCATAGATGAACCAAAAAACTCCCCCCATGCTCACAGCAGAGACTGCGAAAAACATTCTGGATGGAAAAAACAGCGTATCTCTAGATCTAGGGTTATCAGAAACAATGATAAAACAGACAAAAACGACATATATGCTTAATGAAGTCGAAACTATCGACAAGAAAAGCCTCGAAAAAATAGCCCAAGACCAAAGAAGCATATTCTTCGTAGACAACCAAACAGTCTACACCGCCGCGATTGGTGGAAAACATTTTTATAAACTAGCCAAAACCATGGGAGCCCCAACCCTTGAAATCGATGGAATCCGGATGCATCGAACAAAAGGCACTACTCCTGACCGAGATGCCTTGGATAAGCTCTCAATTCTTGGTTTGAATGGCGGGTATGTGCTGGATACATGCATGGGATTGGGATACACAGCGATTCAAGCACTAGAACGTGGTGCAGAACAGGTTATCTCAGTGGAGTATGAACCCAATGTCATCAGGATAGCCCAGCTCAACCCATGGTCGATGAAACTATTCAATGAGCCAGAGATACACAAGATCATCGGTGATATCAACCACGTTATAGATGCATTACCACCTCATCGGTTTGATTACATTATCCATGATCCACCGAGACACGATAGAGCTGGACACCTGTACGGTCAAGAGTTCTACCAGAAACTAGCCCGAGCAATGAAGCCGGGTGGCAGGATGTTCCATTATACCGGGGAACCGAGGTCAAGATACAGGGGTGTCAACCTGCAGAGGGGTGTCGTGGAGCGTCTCAGAGTGGCTGGGTTCAAGGACCTTGAGTACTACAGCAATGTCATGGGCATAACCTGCACCATGGATACCGTTTAAGCTAAATCCAGATAATCTAATATCAAGAGAGACATGACTCGCAAGCTCCCAACCGGCAAGATACCAAAAGAACTACTCACAAAATACGTATTCACATGCCTAGGGGTACCCAACGAACGACTCATACGGGGACCCTTGATCGGTGAGGACGCCGCGGTAATCGATATCGGCGATAAGGTGCTAATCGCAAAGGCTAACCCCATCACCGGAGCCGAGGAGAAGATCGGTTGGCTGGCGGTTCACATAAACGCCAATGATGTAGCGTCCCGGGGAGCTACACCGCTCTGGTATCTAAGCGTCGTGCTCCTCCCCAATGGGGCAGATGAGTCACTGCTTGAGACGATAATGCGTGAACAGCATGAGGCTTGCCGTGAACTAGGCATCTGCATCGCAGGAGGTCACACTGAGGTAGCACCTGATCTTGGGAGACCTATCGTTGCTGGGTTTATGCTGGGTGAGGCACGTAAAGATGAGTATGTGGTCACTGGTGGAGCAAAGGTGGGTGACCACATCGTGCTCACCAAAGGAGTAGGTATAGAGGGAACCGGAATATTGGCAGCCGATCTAGGTGATAGACTCAAGGATAGAGTCTCGGAGGCTGTCCTATCCGGAGCAGTTGAACTGCTTGATATGATCAGTGTTGTGCCCGAGGCAAAGATAGCCGTTGGTCTCGGTGGTATTCATTCTATA
>CAZVMT010000085.1:0-11903 GCA_964628765.1 uncultured Candidatus Bathyarchaeia archaeon
TGCGTGCAGCCATAATGTTGCTGCCCCTGGCGTCCCTGCCGGTAGAGCGCTCGGTACCCTCTTTGAGTATTACGACGGGTTGACCTTGTGCACTCATTGTTGTTTATTCTCCTTTAATGTTTAACCTGTGGCAATGAACGGCGTGTAGAATTGTGTGATAGATATCTGTGGTTGTGTTGTTTTCACCGATCATGGTATGCCACTTTTGGTTGTAAACCAGAAGTTGTATACTATTAGAGGGTTAAAAAAGATTACGATCGTGACTAGGTGATCTCTGCCAAGGTAACAAAATTACCCGTCTTTCTCAGTATATCCTCGTGCTCCAAGTCATCCACGAGATCCTTGATGGTCTCTTCACGAAGCTGCATATGCCTGCTGATGGACTCGATGCTCGCTGAGCCCTGGTTGAGCACATAGTGGATTATCTGGCGCTTCTTGCGGTCCAACTCCTCTAGTGCTTGGACGCTGGCGTTCATAGCTAGGTTCCTGATGTATAGCAGCCGGGCCCTACGTTTCTCCAGACTCTCCAACTCATCATCAATACTCGTGACTATGTGGGCGAGTGGGTTGATGGTGTCTACGCCTGACTCCTCATCCGTTAGCTCTTGCACCTGGTCCTCCAGTTTGTCCATGTAGTTGTCGGCTGTGATCCATAGCTGGGGGTTGTTGAAGCTGATGAGGCGCTGATTGTATAGGTTGGGGCTGAAGTCTATCTGGAGGCTGTAGAACTTGTTGAGGCTGAACATGTTCTTATCCGCGCCCCGGTCGCTGCGCTGCCTCACGACATCAACAAGTTCGGCGTTTCTGATGACTTTGAGGTGTTTACTGGCCAGCTGCTGGTGTATATTCAACTCGTTGCTCAGCCGTAGCGTATAGTCTGGTCCCTCGCTGAGCTTTTGAATTATTCTTCGTCTGACTGGGTTACCTATAACGTCCACGACTTTCTCAAAGTCCTTTCCCGAGACGTTGCGCATACGGTCCCTATCATCAGACATAGTATCCCTAACCCGGTTGTAAACCAAAGGTTGTATACCTATAAGGCGTTAATAAAGTTAATGAATGTGACCTTATTAGCAAAACGCGTCTTGGTTCTGACGCTCTAAGTAATTCGATAAACATAATTGTTTAATGTCTCATCAATTTGAACTACGAAAAAAGAGGGTTAGGCAGTTTTTATCTGTGTTTTCTCTTTTTTACTGCACCCTGTGTCTGTTTTTCGTATCAGATATGCTCTTGGCACTCTTCTTGGATTTTGTGTGGTTTCTAAGTGTTCATCCTCTATTATGTTCTCTATATCAAATGTTGCTATCTCTGAGATTAAGTAGTTCAGTGCCTTGGCGATGTTTGAGTCTGGGTTGAATTTGTACATCTTTGTTTTTCCGACTGTTCTTGACTCAATCGCTATCTCATAGTAACACAGCGTAGGTATTTCGCGTCTGACAGTTTTTGAACTTACGTTGGAGTTTTTTGCTATCTCATTTATTGAGTAATCAAACTCCCTGAATGTGCTTAGGAAGTCGAGGATTTTTGGTGTCGAGAAGTTACCCATTAGCCTTTCTAATGCTCCAGTCTCCCCCATTTCTGGGTCTTTGGTAGTGGTCATATTAGCACCATGTCTCAGCTAGGCTTGTCTTAAACTGTGGCACAAGTCATCATTTAAACCTTATGTCCACATGTTCAGACATTTATGTCCATATTTATATGTTTTTTAAATATATGTAACTAAAACATAGATTATTAATGGACTACAACGAGATAGAGATTACTCTTCTAAGAAAATTATTCAATAATCGAGTAATTGGCAGTAGACATACCGAGTTCTCTAGCGCTCTAAGAGGCTTTGATAGATCAGACGCTGGGGATGTGAAGAAATGTTTAGAGAAACTCATCAAAGATGGATTAATCATTCAAAGCAAGAAAACGGGAGAAATGCACATATCTCTTAACCACAAAAGAATTGGAGAAATCAAAGCGATAATACAAGTTTAAAGGTCATTCATAGACCTATATTGAAAAGTTTAGAGGGCTTTGGCTACTGCCTCTGCGAACTCTGTGGTCTTGTTCTTTCCGCCGAGGTCCGGTGTCTTTACCTTTCCCTCTTCCAGTACCTTGAGTACCGCTGCTTCCACCATGTCCGCTGCTTGTTCCTCTTTTAGCCAGTCCAGCATCATGGCTGCGCTCAATATGCACGCTGCGGGGTTTGCGATCCCCTTACCAGCGATATCAGGCGCAGAACCGTGTACTGGTTCAAAGATGCATATGTCGTCGCCTACGTTGCCGCTTGGAGCCATTCCGAGTCCTCCGACGAGTCCGGCTGTGACGTCGCTGAGGATGTCGCCAAACATGTTGGTTGTTACCACGACTTGGAACATCTCTGGGTTCATGACGAGTCTCATTCCCGCGGCGTCCACGATGAGTTCCTGGTACTCGATATCTGGGTATTCTTTGGCTACTTCTCTTGATGCTTCCAGGTAGAGCCCATCGGTGTAGTCCAGTACGTTGGATTTGTGCACCGAGGTAACCTTGGTCTTGCTATTTGCCTTGGCGTATTCAAAGGCATAGCGTACGATTCGCTCTGATGCCTCCCACGTGATGACCCTGACGTTGAAGGCTGATCTGGGTTGTCTGTCCCCGATCATCTTGTAGATGCCCTCTGTGTTCTCACGTACGATCATTAAGTCTGTCTCGGGCTTCACGGCTGGTACCCCTGGGTATGCCTTGGCTGGGCGTAGGTTTGCGTAGAGGTTAAACTTCTGCCGTAGGGGCAGTATTGTTTCTTTGGCGGTCTCGCCTACGCAGGCGAATAGGCAGGCGTCTGCGGCTTTTACGCCGTCTATGGTTGCTTGGGGTAGTGCTGTTCCGCTGCGTTTCTTCTCGGCGTCGCCTACCATGTAGGTATTGAACTCGAATTCGATTGGTTTTTTCTTTTCCAGTGCTTTTAGTACGGTGACGGTGGCGTCCATTACCTCTGGACCGATGCCGTCTCCTGGTAGCAATGCTATCTTGTACTTCATTTTACCATTCCTCTGTATTGTTTAGGTAAGGTGCTAAGCCTCCTGCATTTAACACTTCCACCATGAACTCAGGTAGAGGCTTGAACCGCAGCGTCTTACCGTTGCTCAGGTTCTTCACGATCCCCCCGGTTACATCCACTTCAAGGGTGTCGCCTTTCTCCACAGCCATATAGATGCCGGGACACTCCAACGCGGGTAACCCGATGTTGATGGCGTTCCTGTAGAAGATGCGTGCAAAGCTCTCAGCAAGCACTATGCTCACACCGTTCCCCTTGAGAGCTATTGGGGCGTGTTCTCGGCTTGATCCGCATCCGAAGTTATCGCCCCCTACAACCATGTCTCCGGGTTGGACGCCTCGTCTGAAGCTGGGGTCGTGTTCCTCGAATACCTTCTCAGCCATCTCCTCCGGGTCTGTTAGCTCCATGTAGCGACCGGGTATGATGTAGTCGGTGTTGATGTCATCACCGTATTTCCACACGTGTCCTGTGAGCTTCAATCAGGCTACCTCCTCTGGATGTGTGATGTATCCTGTTAGTGCTGATGCTGCAGCTACTGCCGCGCTGCTCAGGTATACCTCGGCTTCTGGGCTGCCTTGTCTGCCCCTGAAGTTGCGGTTGCTGGTGCTGATTCCTCTCTCACCGGGTCCAAGCAAGCCTATGTGTCCCCCGAAACAGGCAGCGCATGATGGATTGCTAACGATGGCACCCGAGTCCAGCAGGTCCTCTATGATGCCCTTCTGGAGTGCCTCCTTGTAGACGGCTCTGCTGGCTGGTACCACTAGAAGTCTTACGTCTGGGTTGACATGTTTGTCCTTGAGTAATGCGTGGGCTTGTTCTAGGTCTTCTAGGCGTCCGTTGGTGCATGAGCCGATAAATGATTGGTTGATCTTTACTTTGCTCAACTCGCTGACGTTTTTCACATTGTCCACGTTATGAGGACAAGCAACCTGAGGCTCCATGCCTGTCAGGTCTAGGTCCAGCGTCTCCTTGTAAACCGCATCCTTGTCAGCCTTCACCATATCATAGGGTCCAGTAGTGCGTTGGTCAAGCCATTTCACTGTTTTTTGGTCTGGCTCGCAGATTCCTGCCTTGCCTCCCATCTCTATGGCCATGTTGCATAGGGTCATCCTCCCAGCTATGCTCATATCTTCAACCACATTGCCGTGATATTCAAGTGTCATGTACGTGGCTCCGCTGACACCGATCTTCTTCGCGATCCTGAGGATAACATCCTTTGGGTAGACTTGCTTGCTAAGTCTCCCACTCACATTTACATTGATGGACTCGGGTACCCTGAGCCATGTCTTGCCCCGTGCCAATACTGCTCCCATATCCGTTGACCCCACACCAGTGGCGAACGCCCCGAAGGCTCCATGAGTACAGGTGTGGCTATCCGCGCCAATCACAAGCATACCAGGCTTGACGAATCCATGCTCAGGCAGTACCTGATGGCATACACCGCTGTTGACGTCGAAGAAATGTTTCATGTCCTGCTTGTGGACGAAGTCTCTGATGACGTTGTGTACCCGTGCGCTGTTGACGCTGCTAGGTGGAGCAACGTGGTCCAGTATCATGACCACTTTATCTGGGTCCCAGACCTTCTCGGAGCCCATCTGATACATGGCCTCGAAGGCCAGTACACTGGTGACATCATGGTTGAGAGCTACGTCCACGTTGGCTTTTACGAAGTCTCCCGCAGAGACCGATTCCTGGTTTGATGTTTTTGCTAATATCTTCTCGCTGATTGTGCTCATCGTTTATCCTTCTTCATATTCTGGTACAGGTTCACGCCATTCAGATAAGCGTTCACACTGGCCAAGACTATGTCCTCGTCAACGCCCCTGCTTGTGACAACCCTGTCTCCCTGCCTGAGCCTCACCTCGACGTTGACCACGGCATCAGTGCCACCGGTGATGGCCTCTACCTGATAGAGTTCGAGTATCACTGGGTCGTCTATTGCCACTGCCTTCACCAATGCGTTGAGGGTGGCGTCCACTGGTCCGTTTCCTGTGGCTGCCTCCATGTAGCTCTCGCCGTTGCGTCTGACCTTGATACTGGCTGTGGGGGTGATCTTGTTCCCGGTGGTTACTATGAACTCGTCCACTATCAGCGGGTTCTGTTGATGTAGGTGCATTACATCGGCTGCTATCTCGTAGAGGTCGGTGTCGCTGATGAGGGTGCCCCTGTCCCCTTGGCTCTTCACCTGTTCCAGTATCTGGTTGAACTGCTCCTCGGTGGGCTCCAGCCCCATGACGGTTAGGTTGTTGAATAGTCCAGTTGATCCAGCGTGTTTGCCGCTCACAAGCCTCCTTGTTGCTCCCACCAACGCGGGGTCGATGCGTTCATAGGTTGTGGGGTCTCTGAGGATGGCGTGGGTGTGGATGCCGGATTCATGTGCGAATGCGTTTCTGCCTACGATGGCCTTGTTTGGCTGGACCTGCATACCCGTTACCTTGCTCACAGTATAGCTTGTGGCCGTTATCCGCTGCATGTCGATGCCTGTCTTGACTTTATAGAGCATCTCCAGCGCTACGCATGTCTCCTCAAGGCTCGCGTTTCCAGCCCGTTCCCCGAGGCCGTTGATAGTTGCGTGGATATGCCCTGCTCCACCAGCTACCCCAGCTATGGTGTTTGCCGTGGCTAGCCCAAAATCGTTGTGCACATGGATCCCCAGAACCATCTCCGGGAACCGTTCGTGTATTGTGCTGTAAAACTCCAGACTTTGCTCCGGTGTCAGTGTGCCCACGGTATCGCATGGGGTCACCCTGTCTACCCCCGAGTCGATGGCTCGCTGGATCACTTGCTCCAGGAAAGGCATATCTGTCCTCGACCCATCCTCCAGGCATATCTCGGCTATGACCCCACGGTCTTTGGCGTGCTGGACAACGTTGCTTGTTACATCCAGTATCCATGCGTGTTCCTTGTTGAATTTGCGTTTAACGTGGAGCTCACTCACTGGTATGATGATGTTGACGCTGTCTACCCCAGCGTCTATCGCTATGTCAATGTCTTTGATGACGCTTCTGGTGGCGCTGCATATCTCAGCGCTTAGTCCTGCGTTGCTGATTAAATCGACTGCCTCTCTTTCCCCTGGGCTAACTGCTGCGAATCCAGCCTCTATCACCTTGACGCCTAGCAGGTCTAGTGCCTGTGCTATCTGTAGTTTCTTGGGTGGTGTCAGGCTTATTCCGGGGGTTTGTTCTCCGTCGCGGAGGGTGGTGTCGAAAAACTGTACCTGTTTTGGGTACTTACCTAATAAAGCGATACCCCATATCACTCACGTAACCTTTCATGCACTGTTCATCACATTTAAGGATAACTGATTTCTGGGGAATATTTCATGTAACAACATACTTTTCTTGGTCAGCGAAACGCCATGAAATTCACTCCAGCGTATTCGCCGAGCTGTATCTCATGTATCCAATTCAAATCCTCATCCATTACCAGTAGACCGCTTGGGATATCTACGTGGCCTCCCTCTATGGCGATACCCCCAGAGGATAATGTACAGAAATAATCCCCATTGGGGGATGAGAAAATCTCTTGAGGCCCCCAGTGAAGCCCCTCTATCTCTGCGTAGACCGTGTTTATCACTCTGAGGCTTGCTGGATCAAATGTATAGACTTGGCTGCTATCATCGTCTGTGTAGAGCAGGTAATCGTTTTCTGTTACGATCATGCTGCGCACCATCCCGTCTGGGGCGGGTCTCTCTGTCATTTCCTCTAACTCGAACAAGGTCTCCCATGATGAGGTGTCGAATAGTAGGAGATTATAGTGGCTCTCATAGTCAACACAGTAAGCATAGTAGAGGACTGAGCCATCGTTGCTAATGGCTAGTTGAGATTCCTCAGATTCCATTGATACAACCTGCTTCACCTCGGAACCTTCTGGGTTGATTCTGGTAACCCCAAAGTCGTTAGTGAAGTAAACATACCCATTGGGCGCTATGACTCCATCCTCCGGTCCCTCCTGCATAGAAACTACCCTGATTACCTTCAGTGACCCCAGATCGATAACGTGAACGCCTGAGTCTTCACTGTAGACATAAGCATAATCATCGTCACCGATAATGAAGACCGGGAAATCCCCTACACCTATCTCCTTAACCAACTCGAAGGAATCGCTATCAAACACCTTCACCTTGTCCAACTTTGGAAAAGGGCACAGAAACCTAACTCTATCCGGGGTAAAGACGATGTTGAATGGCCCTTTCCCGAATTCCCCCAGCTTCACTGAGCCAAGTATAGACCCTGTCTCGATATCGACCACAGTTAAAAGCCCGGACCTGCTATTTGGGAGATAAGCCAATAAGTGGTCTCCTGCTTCGTGCATCGCGTTTATCAAGTCTTCAGTGTTCCCATTTGGTTGATAATAATCATCTGGTACATTGGAGTCCGGGAAATCGTTGATAATTCCTTGTCCACCGAATTTAATTAACGCGATTAAAATGATAACAAAAATTAAGATGATGATCTTTTTATTATCCAAATACATTCAACACTTTATTACATATTTATTAATATAAAAATAATTATATCTATTAAATATAGTAAATCAAAGAAACCATTTATAATGATAAATAATTTCAAGAGAATATTCTATATATATTAAGAATAGTGGATTAGTCGCCTTTTTATCATATGCTGTATATTTTCTTAATGCGTTTTCGCAGTGTGAGTATAATGCAGAAACGAGTAAAAATAGACAGAACTAGGCTTGAACGTTTTGAGTTCAAGCCACTGAAGGAACTGAAGACCATCCTCGAAAAGAAACCCGAGATAAAACGGAATCTGAGGGAGGACTTCAGGGGTACCCTAAGGGCTCAGGGTATCACCATTAATGAAGATTTTAAGAAGCAGATTAGAACCGAGTGGCGTGAAACCATAAAGACAGATATCAGGCGGGTTGCTGATGAGAACCCTGAGAGCAAGAACTGGTACCTGAAACGAGTATTGGCTGACGAGCCCATCAAACTCAAGGTAAAGGTCGATAAAGCAACCGGAACCAAAACAAAGTCCCTAAGGAGGAGTCGTTGATGCAGACCGGCGGATACGATGTCGTTGCTGAGGTAAACGAGACTCTCCTGAACAAGTTCCTGAAGCTGGGGTACTGCATTGGCAAGTTCCCCGTCTTCAGCGGGGTCTATACGCTGCCCATAGAGGATGT
Organism: uncultured Candidatus Bathyarchaeia archaeon; assembly: GCA_964628765.1. Lineage (GTDB taxonomy): Archaea > Thermoproteota > Bathyarchaeia > TCS64 > TCS64 > RBG-16-57-9. Next base: position 8,180 of record CAZVMT010000085.1, read on the forward strand.
GCCTGAGAGCATGCAGGAGTTCATGGACATAGGCTATGAGGTGTCCGTGAATGAGGCACCCTCCATTGACTTTACGGTCACTGGTAGCGCCGTGTTGAATATTCGTGGTCAATGCAAGTTCACTGTTCTTGGGGGCATCGAGTTTGAGCTTGAGGTGGAGTTCACTGTGGGTGTGGTTCCCAGCTTCAACCAGTATACCCGTCAGTTCCACTTGGAGTTCGTGGATGCCTCAATAGATGACGTTGAGCTTAACGATACGTTCCATCTGCCGAGTAACGTGATCGCCAAGCTGAATGAGATACTAGCCATCGGGATGGAGGAGTTCTTAACATATGATCTAACGACCATCGAGCTGAGCCCGGTGCTCTACGGAGCCGAGCTTCCTTACATGCCTCCCGGTGACGCGAATAAGCTGACCATAGGCATGGGTAACGTGAAGATATTCAACAACAACGTGATGGCGGCGGCGGCCAACCTCCTCGGATACACGGGTGGAAACATAAACACGGTCTATGACTTCACTGATGGAAACCACGCCGGTGTGGGCATTAATGAGGGAGCCATGCACAGGGTCTATGATTTCTGGTGGCAGAGGACAACGCACCCCAAGTCAGTGACCCAGACCAGTAGCAAGGACTTTGATATGCCGGATATCGTTGACTGGATAGATGAGCTGGTTGACTGGGTTGCGGCGGTTCTGACGCTGGGCATCGTTGATGTTGATATAGACATCGATAGGGTGTGGGCCGACTTCGGGGCGACGGTGAGGTTCGGTAAGTTCAACTTCGATCTCAAGCCGGGAAACAAGATAATTCTTGACGGCTCAGTCTCGATAGATCTCTGGTTGAAGGCGTATGTTCAGATCACCGAGACCACCGAGCTCTTCTGGGGACTCGTAGACGTGGATGAGACCACGAGCACTGTGAAGCTATTCGACCTGAGCATCAATGGCTTAACCATTGACATAGACAACGCTGAGGCAAACGTGTACCTCGACTCATCCAACAGGTTGACAGCGGATATCACGGATCTGGATATCACCTTCCCGCTCCCATGGGATATCCCAGAGTTCCTGCTGGATTACGTCGTTGACTGGGTAGTAGATCAGGTAGTGGATAACCTTCCCCCGCTTGTCCTGTTCCCAGCGATATTCGAGGAGACCATACCCGATACCTCGATCACAGTTGAGGCCACGGTGAACAAGCTGGTGATAGACGAGCCTGAGGCATTGGTGGCTGCCAACATCGAGACCTCAAGCCTAGGTAGTTACGCCCCATACTGGGCGAACAATAACCCCGTGAGCCTTGAGGTTCATAAACGGGACTGCGAGTGGGCGCACAGGATCGCTACTAGGCACAAGGAGTACTACTGTGACCTTGAGAAGGCTTTTGCCGATGGCTACGATGGCTGCGCATACTGCCTACCCAAGTACCATCACAGGTAGTCCTTCCCATTTTTTCTTTTTTAGTTATTTTTAATTTTGTTTGAACTGGGATCGGTTTCATCTTATCTGTGAGTCTTATATGATAGAATCACACTTCTTCAATTATTCTGGTGAAGACGTTGGTTAAACAGATCTGGATATCAAGAGACTTTGCAGCCTGCAGTGGATGCAGACGCTGCGAACTAGCATGCAGCATGCATCACGAGGGCTGGATGTGGCCCGAGGCGAGCAGGGTGCGTGTCTTCATGCCTTTTCCGGGGCTGGAGGTGCCTCACCTCTGCTCCCAATGTCAAGACTACCCTTGTATCGCCTCATGTCCCGTGGATGCATTATCATCTGACCCAAATACTGGGGCGGTTATCGTTGACCGTGAGCTATGCACTAGTTGTGGTGCATGCATCAGGGCCTGCCCCGGCACGGTGCCCTACCTGCACCCCAAGGACAACAAGGCAACCATATGCGACCTCTGCGGCGGTGAGCCCAAATGCGTCGAGGTATGTGTTGAGGCTGGGTACAACGCCTTGACCATCGTCGATGAGGGCCCCAGTATCCATAGGAAACTCTATAGCAGGGACCCCGTGGAGACCGCGAAGGATCTCGCGGTGAAGATGTTCGGCGAGAAGGGAGAGGAGGTAATAGAATGACTCCCGGTGGTTATGCTGGTAAGTGGCTTGAGGTAGACCTCACAGAGGAAAAGATCAAAAAAGTGGTGTACAGCGATGAGATGCTGCGTCAATACTTTGGGGGCAGGGGATTGGCTGCCAAGGTTCTCTGGGATAAGGTCGGCGATAAGTGGGGTTCATTGGACCCCTTGGCATCAGAGTCGCCTCTCACGGTATTCACAGGTCCCATGACTGGGATCTATCCTGGTAGCAGGATCTGTGTCAGCGGTAAGAGCCCTGTTAGTATGGGGACTGTTGGTAGCACTGCTGCCACTGAGTTGGCTAATGAGATGAGGCAGGCTGGTTACGATGGAGTGGTCTTTGAGGGTAAGGCTGACAAACCTGTCTATCTGTGGATCACCGATGATAGCGTTGAGCTACGTGACGCGAGTCACCTCTGGGGCTTGGACGGTGAGCAGACCCTCATCAAGCTCAATAAGGAGGTCCGGGATGAATTGAGGAAACGCAAGCCCAACGTTGGTCTCTGGAAGGAACCCGGTATGATGTACATAGGTCCAGCTGGTGAGAACCTCGTACGGAACTCGGCTGTGATGGCGAAGATATGCCACGCAGCTGGTTACGGTGGCTACGGTAGCCTGATGGGGAGCAAGAACCTGAAGGCTATCGTGGCTAAGGGGAGGGGTAGCCTGCCACGGGTGGATGCCCCTGAGGCTGCGAAGCTTCTCTGGAGGCGTACCCATGAGATACTCATCAGTAACACTGGTATGAGGCGTGAGGGCACTGGTTTCCTCGGGTACAGTGTTGGTGCTGATACCAGCAGTGAGCCTATACGGAACTGGCAGGAGGAGTGGCATGATATGAAGAGTTATGGTGGACCCATGTTTGAGACCCGTTTCTGGGTGAAGAAGAAGTGGGCTGACTTCAACTGTACTACTAACTGCATGAAGGTGAGCTGCATCAAGACAGGTAAATGGAAGGGAGATATCACGGATATGCCTGATTATGAGCTGCAGGCTTACTGTGGCACCAACTTCGGTATCTTTGACCCCGCCGCGAATATTCACTTGAGTGCTTTGGCTGATAAGCTGGGGCACAGCGGCATCAATGGACCCAATACGGCTGCGTACGCCGTGGAGCTTTATCAGCGGGGAATATTAACCGAGGAGGATTTTGGGTTCAAGCCTGAGTGGGGTAACGCAGATCACTTCGATAAGATTCTCAGGATGATGGCGAGTCGTGAGGGAATCGGCGACATCTTGGCTGAGGGCACCTATAGAGCTGCGTATAAGATCGCTGAGATGAAGGGATTGAAGCCTGAGGAGCTGCTCAAGTACGCTGTTCATGTGAAGGGTATAGAGATCGGTGCGCACGGTACACGCAGCGATCAGGATTATACTCATGATATCAGTTACGCTGCGAGTGTGCAGGGTGGAGACCATACTAGTGTCGCTAGTGACGGGTACAGTGATATGAGTGGAGCCGTCTTCACCGACTCGGCTGTATTCTGTGACTTCACCTATGAGGATGTGCCCCAGTCGCTGGTCTTTGACTTCGCCAAGGCGATCACGGGCTTCGATATCACTTTGCATCAGTGGAGGAGCGAGACTGGTCCAAGGATAGTTACGTTGCAGAGGGCGTTGCTCTTGATGGGTGGACC
>CAZVMT010000086.1:0-11892 GCA_964628765.1 uncultured Candidatus Bathyarchaeia archaeon
GATATATGTGAAAAACCGCATCCTTAACATTTTCCAGTATACCTAATCGTATACACTTCACCAGAAAAAAAGCACCGAACCACCACCAGCCAACCCCAAAAACCATGGTAGCCCGGAAGAGATTCGAACTCTTGTCAGAGGCTCCAGAGGCCCCGATCCTTGACCGCTAGACGACCGGGCTACGCAACAACAATACCCCGAGAAACAGAATATAAACATAACCCACCCAGCCACAGCCAAAAAAACCAGTTTATAACCACCAAAAACAAACCATTAACGATAAACATGTCAATCATAACAGCCATAATAGTAGGCGCCATAGCAGGATACATAGCACAATACATCATGAAAACAGACGCCCCCTATGGGCTCATCGGAGACATAACACTAGGCATAATAGGAGGAGTCATAGGAGACACAGTACTCGGCGTAGTAGGACTACGAGGCATCGGCCTAGTAGGGTCCCTCGTCGTTTCGGTGATCGGCGCCGTGATACTGATATACGTTATCCGAATGGTGAAATAGATCCAGACTCCATCCCAATTTCTATTAAAAGTACCAAAAGCATACATACAACATCCACCAATATAACATTAACCGAAAAACTTAAATAATCTTTCAATCCCGACTCAATTGCCCGCGTGACCAGTGTTCTGAATCTCCCACTGAGAGGAAGATTCTGCGAAGGGAAAACCCAGAAAAGTGTAAATAACATGGGACCAAAAGGCAGCACCCTCTTCAGCGAGGACGTATGCCCCGAGTGCGGAAGCACACACATCATCAACGACCCCGACTCAGGGGAATTGATCTGCAGCGCCTGCGGCCTCGTGATGAAGGAAAGCATACTCAACGAGGGCCCAGAGTGGCGAGCATTCACCCCAACAGAGAAAGACAACCGCAGCAGGGTCGGAGTACCCCTGAGCTTCGCAGTACACGATAAAGGACTCACCACAATGATCGGCCGTGTCGGGAGAGACGCCTTCGGCCGCCAGATACCCCTTGACACCAAGCTACAGATGCTCAGGCTCAGAAAATGGCAGATAAGAAGCCGAGTCCACAGCAGCGTAGACCGAAACCTAGCCCAAGCCATGGCGGAGCTGGACCGCCTGAGCGACAAACTCCACATCCCACCCAGCATCAAGGAGAAATCCGCTGTAATATACCGGAAAGCCCTGGACAAAGGCTTGGTGAGGGGCAGAAGCATAAGCGCCATCACAGCAGCGAGCCTCTACGCAGCGTGCAGGATAACCCAGACACCCCGAACACTCCGCGAGATCAGCCGACAGAGCCCAATAGACAAGAAAGATATCGCAAGATGCTACAGGCTCATGCTCAGGGAGCTGGACATACAGATGCCCAAACCAGACGCACAGCTCCGAGTACCCAAGATAGCAGCCAAGGTAGGCGTAGGAGAAAGAACCCAGCAACAAGCCGTCGAGATACTGAGAGAAGCAGCCAAACTCAAGACCACCGCTGGAAAAGACCCCATGGGACTAGCTGCAGCAGCCCTCTACATAGCATGCGTAATGTGTGACGAGAAACGCACCCAGAAAATGATAGCGGACGCAGCCGGCGTAACCGAGGTAACCATAAGAAACAGGTACAAGGGCCTCAAGGACGCCCTCGAACTAGAGATTTAGATTCACCATTTTTCCAATTCTTTTGTGAATCCCTAAATATAACAAGTCTATTCCAGTATTAGGCTGAAACCATTTGGTCAAGGAGAAAACACTCATACTCTGCATCGACGGCGACGATGACATAGGGATGAAGGCAAAGATAGAGACCCCCATCCTAGGTCGCCAAGAGAACCTTGAGTCAGCCACTACCTTGGCCATCTCTGACCCCGAGGAGGCTGACGCCAACGCCATGTTTGGGGCCATCAAGCTATATGACCAGATGGTTGAGCAGTACCCTGATGAGTCCTTTGAGGTGGCAACCATCGCTGGCTCCAATAATGGTGGGGTCGAGGCAGATAGAATGATGGTGAGGGAACTCAACCAGATATTCGAGGCATACAAGGCCACTGGGGTTATCCTCGTCACAGATGGCTTCGCTGACGAGGAGCTCGTGCCCATCATCCAGAGCAGGATACCCATCACCAGCATCCACCACGTAGTTGTCAAACACAGCGAACGCATCGAGGAAACCTACGCAGTCATATTCAGGTACCTGAAGATGCTAGTAGAAGACCCCTACTATAGCAAGGTTAGCCTGGGTGTGCCTGGTATTCTTCTCGTAATATTCGGGTTCCTGACTGCGAGTAACCAGTTGGAGAACGCTGGCATGGTTATGGCCTTCGTTATGGGCGTAATATTGTTGCTAAAGGGCTTTGGCTGGGATCAACGACTCGCCGCGTTACAGCCCAGACTGCCCCCGCCTGAGAGATGGATAAACATAGCATCCACAGTACTCGGCGGACTGGTCTTTCTAGTTGGGTTAATCCAGGGAATCGACTACGCTTGGAGCATCATTCCGTTGCCTATTCAACCTTTCTGGGTGTTATCCTATTGGGCGGCAAACGCCGCGGATCTGCTGGGTGCATTCATTATCCATGGAGCCGACATGATATCCCTCGGGATAGGCATATCCATACTGGGGGACGGCATCAGCACCTTTGTACAGGACAGGGAGGACACCAAGGTATGGACCAACGTAATCGGTCTCATATTCCTCTTCTGGATGAGACCCATAGTCATCGAGGCAGCCAAGGTGCTCAGGAACCCAGGCACAGAGATAACATTATTCTCGCCATTGATCATCTACACAGCAGCAGGAGCGTTGACCACCATAATAGCGGTGACCTCTATCTATCGCAGGATTGGGCGGGAGCTATTTGTCAGAAATAAATAACGCTCTACTTATATGCATCTAAGTCATTAATGTCGAAAGGCGATACCACTGATCCAGCAAATTCTCGAAGCATTAGGCATCTACTCTCTCTACGGCAGATGGCTCAAAAACACCATAGACACTGGGGAGAAGCCAAACCACATCGGGGTAATCATGGATGGGAACAGGCGCTGGGCAAGAGAACGAGACATGATCCCATGGGAGGGTCACTGGGAAGGCGCTGATAAAGTAGAGCACTTTCTTGACTGGTGCGTCGAGCTGAACATCAGGACCATCACCCTGTACAGCTTCAGCACAGAGAACTTTAACAGGAGCCCAGAGGAAGTCAGTGAGCTATTCAAGCTATTCGAGAACATGCTTGAGCGAGTGCTGAAATCAGACCGCATCCACAAGAACAAGGTAAGGATCAGAGCCATCGGCAGGATAGAGACACTACCTGATAGACTCCAAGACCTCATCCACCAAGTGGAAGACGCCACAAAAGACTATGACTCATACTACCTGAACATAGCCATCGCTTATGGGGGACGCGCCGAGATAGTTGACGCCATGAAGATTATCGCTGAGAAGATCAAGCAGGGCGAGATAGCGCCTAATGATATAGATGAACATGTGATCGAGGCAAACCTCTACACGGCTCACCTGCCTTATCCTGATCCAGATATTATCATTAGAACATCTGGGGAGTCAAGGTTGAGCAACTTCTTGGTGTGGCAGTCTGCGTACAGTGAGCTATTTCTGGTTGATGTTTTCTGGCCTAGCTTCAGGAAAATCGACCTCATGAGAGCTATCAGGGGCTACCAGATGCGTCAGAGGCGCTTCGGGAAGTAGTTGGGAAGACTTTTAAAACCTCGTCTGGTTCTATTATTCTCACTAGGTAAGAGTAACTGGGTCCGGTAGCCATGCGACACCATAATCCATCTATAATACCATATAATATACGCAAAAAAAGCGTGAAAACAGTGGACAATTTCAAATTATTATCACAAACATGGTAATACAGGCATAGGATACAGCTAGCTTTAACCATATCATGAAAGAGAAAAAACTGGGGGAGAAACTGGATGGTACACATAAGTAGAATGGTTATTAGGAACTTCAAATCCTTCGGCGGCGACCCTATAAAACTCCAGTTCCAACCTGGATTCAACATAATCACAGGCCCAAACGGCTCAGGCAAGAGCAACATCCTCGACGCGGTCCAATTCGTACTAGGAGAACTGGGTAGCAAGCGGATGAGGGCCCCAGACCTCTCTGGGCTCATCTATGATGGCGCAGGCGAGGACCACGTGGGCAGAGCCCAAGTATCCCAGGTTACCCTGTATTTTGATAATAACGACCGAGGCTTGGCGATAGACAGGAGCAGCGTCAGCATCGGCAGGAAGATGGATCGAGACGGCAAGAGCGATTATCTCCTCAATGGCAAACGGACCAGCAGACGACAACTGGTTGAGCTCCTTGAGATGGCTGGCATCGCGTCAGGTGGATACAACATTGTGCTGCAGGGAACAGCCACACGCCTCAGCGACCTCACCCCAAGCGAACGAATGAACGCACTCGAAGACCTTGTAGGCATCAGGGAGTATGACCAGAAGAAAGCCGATGCAAGGGTCAAACTCAATGAGGCTGAGCGAAAGATAGAGGTAGCCTCAGCTAGGATCGAGGAGATCAAGAAGCAGGTAAATGACCTTGAGAAGCAGAGGAACAACGCTATCCTGTTTAACCTACTGAATGAGGAAGAGAACAAGCTCAGCGCCCACAGGCTAACGGTCCAGATAAACGACTATGAGGGCAAGCTCGAGGAGATCGATGACCAGATCAAGGAGAAAGAAGAAGAACTCAAGACCCTCGAAGAAGAGCAAGCCAAATTCGTCGAGGAGAAGAAACTAGCCCAGCAGAGGATGGATGAGTTCAACAGGGAGGCAGCCGAGAGAGGAAACACAAGGCTCCCACTGCTGAGATCTGACTTAGTGGGCAAGAATACCCTCAAGGATTCACTAGCCGCCCGTCAGAGGGAGATAGAGCAAAGGAAACTTCAGCTAGAAAAGAACATAGTCGAGAAAGAGGGCGAGATAGAGAGCAGTAAAAACGAGGTCTCGAGCAGAAACACTAGGCTCCAGCAGATAACAGAGGAGGAGCTCCAGCTCAGCGATGGGCTCGCAGAGAAACAAAATGAGTTAGCGGAGTTCAACCAGAAGATACAATCTGTACGTGAGACAGCTGAACAGAACCAGCTAAGACTGGAGGGACTGACCGAGCTTCTGGTTCCGATGCAGGAGAGCCTCACGGGCATCGAGATGGACATCAACAAGCACGTTGTGGCGAGGGACAGCATCGATGAGAGGATCAACAGCTTCCATGAGAGACGTGAGCAGTTCTTGGAGCGACGCGCTTCCCTCGAGGACTCCATCAAGCAGTATGAGGCTTTGAAGGCGGATGAGGCAAAGAAACTTGAGGACATGATCCAGACCGTCGAGAGTCAAGTAGAGCGCCAGAAAAACATTAGGAACACCATCGAGAACGCCAACCAATTAGCCAAAGACGCTGAAACCACGATAACCGAGCTTTCAGCCAAACGGGACCTGTGGAAAAACATAGTCACTGAGGAGAAGGCTCTTGAGCGTATCAGGGAGATCGGTGAGGCTGGGGCCATGGATGGGTATCACGGGCCCTTGCGTTCCTTGATTAGGATTGATTTGCAGAATCAACGTGCCGCTGAGAGCAGCAGCAATGGCTGGATTAACGCTGTCATAGTTGATGACTATGAGACGGCTAAGGAGCATATCGAGCGCCTCAAGAAGACCAAGGTCGGTATGACCCGGTTCATACCACTGGACCAGCTGCGGGAACCAGAGCCATTACCAGAGCTAAAGATCAAGGGCGTAATCGGAGCCTTACCCGATTTAATCAGATACGATGAGATGTACACCTCGGCAGTGTACATGCTATGGGGAGACACATATCTGGTCGAGAACCCAGAGGCAGCGGAGTCAGTAAACGCTCAGGGATACAGGGCTGTCACAAAGACGGGTGACGTATATGAGGCTGAAGGAGGAATAATGGGCGGCTACTATAGGCGTCCACCGGATTTCTCTAAGCTCATCCCCAGCGAGGAATCAATATCCAATCTATCGACTACCATCAGGGACCTCAGGGGGAAACTCAAGAGCCGGATGAAGGAGCTACGGACGAGCGGCTTTGACCTCAGGAAATTCACTCAGTATATGGAGGATAGTCAGACCCGTGTTGCAAGGATTGATGATGATATCAAATCCACTGAGGAGAGCATAGAGCGCCTTGACAGGAACCTCCAGGCACTCATGGATGCTATTGAGAACGCCAAGACTGAGAAGGATAACGAGGAGAGGCTGAGGATTATCCTTGAAGAGCGTAAACTGAAGACCCTTGAGCAGATTACAGCGACAAAAGATGAGATCAACCGGCTCAAGGAGTACAAGCTAAGCGATGTATCTTCTTTGGAGCTTGTGAGAAACAAGCTCAACAATGAGATAGCCAGCCTGGAAAAACAAATCAACGAGCTAACTAACGATAGGACCATCCAGTCCAGCTTCGTAGACAGGATATTGACTCTCCAGATAAACGAGGCAAACCAGGATATCGAGTCAGCGAGGCAGGAGATCGCTGACCTCAACCGAGAATTCGCTGATATCGAGACCCAGATCGCTGAGATATCCAAGGACATCGCTGAACTTGAGGAGGTCTTGGGGGCGGTCACCTCGGAGGTTGAGGCGACTAGCAAGGTGTTCGAGCAGCATCAACGAACCCTCAGGCAATATGATAGGCAGCTGGAGCAGCTTGCTCGCAGGGTCACTGAGTCTGAGCGCAGGGGTGGGCATTATACCCTTGAGAAGGAGCGTATCAAGCTTCAGGTGGAGCAACGCCTTGAGGAGTTGGCCAGGCTGGGCTTTAGCGATAAGATTCAGCTTGAAGACTTGTTACCTGAGCAGGTTGAGCGGAGGCTCAACAGGATTAAGCAGGAGAAACGTGGCTTAGGTGCCATCAATCAGCTGGCCATCGATCACTATCACATCACCATGCGTGAGTACAAGCAGCGGAGCACCCGCATAAACGGCATGGAGGAAGAGAAGCAGAGCATACTCCACTTCATCGAGGAGATCGAGCACGAGAAGCAGGAGCACTTCATGACCGCGTATAACCAGATATGCGAGAACTTTAGCGCCATATTCAGCAAGCTAACAGGAGGCGGAGACGGCAGACTTGAACTACAGCGCCCAGAGGACCCATTCAGCGGAGGCGTGGACCTGTATATCCAGTTCCCGGGTAAGCCCATGAGGCTGGCAAGCGGTGCGTCTGGTGGAGAACGTAGCGTAGCAGCCATCGCTTACCTGCTGGCTATTCAGAGGTTCTTGAAGGCGCCATTCTATTTATTTGATGAAATTGATGCTCACTTGGATGACCTGAACACCAGTAGGCTCGCTGAGGTGTTGAAGGAGAACGCGGCGGATAGCCAGTTCCTCATGATCAGCCTCAAGGATGTGATGGTCCACAACGCGGACCGGATCTACGGTGTATTCGCCCAGAACGGCAGGAGCAGGGTCCTAGCGCTACCCATGAAGGAGGCGAAAGTCGCAGCTTGAGCAAGCAGAAGCCCTACTATCTACGGCAGCCATGGGATATACTCTTCAGGGAGAACAAGCTTGAACGCGTCAGCCCCTGGAACATCAACCTAGTCCTCCTCTTAACCAGTCTCCTCAAGGAGATGGAGGAGGAGGGGATTGACTTCAGGCTCGCTGGTACAGCGATTCAGAGCAGTGTATTGATCTATCTGAAGAAAGCCGAGATGCTGCTGAAGATGGAGGAGCTTCCAAGCCAAGACGAGGACAAGGAGGAGGTCTATCTCCCACCAGCTTTGCCACTGCCCTTCAGGTTTGAGCACACCACCACCACGGTCAATGATTTGATAGAGGCGCTGGAGCGTGCCTTGACCGAGCACTCAATAACAGCCAAACCCAACCTGCCGACACTCCCCCTGCCTATCCCTGATTTCCTCGACGCAGAGGACTACCTGCTGGAGATAGAGAGCAGATCCGATGCATTGTATGAGGAGATCAGGTGGAGATACGATAGGATGGGTGTGGTGCGGCTCACGGAGCTTGTGGCTGGTCAGGATTTCCTTGAGGTCGTCAGGATATTCATGATGCTACTGTTCCTTGCTCAGCGACTGAAGATCGATCTCACCCAGAGCGAGGAAGAGATAGACGTAAATATCACCATCTTGGAGGAGGCGGAGATAGAGGATGTCTAAAAAAGAGGATTTACTTGAGATGAGGCTTCAATCCCTCGAAGCAGCCCTGTACGCTGCTGGGCGTCCCCTAACCATTGAAGAGATCAAACCAGTCCTCAGGACAAGATCCAGCAATGTCTCCAAGAAGGTAGTCTCGGTGCTCAGGAAACGGTACAACCACCGTAACAGGGCCTTAGAGGTAGTCCGCCTAGACGATGGACGCATATCGATGCAGCTGAAACAGGTTTACGATGACTTCGTGAAACAGTTCAACAATAAGCCACTGCTGAAGCTGGGTCCATTGAAGACCCTGAGCTACGTCGCGTTTCACCAACCAGTAGATCAGAGGCAGGTAATCGCTGACCGCGGCACACACGTATACAGTCACTTACGGATGATGGAAAACATGGGATTAATACACAGAGAGAGATCAGAGGACCGGAGCTTCGTCATTACGACAACGGCTTTCTATGGAGACTATTTTGGGTTCAGCCATAACCCTGAGAGGAGCAAACTACAGTTGAAGCAGGTGTTCAGGGAGCTTCAGTTGACCAAGATGGAGAATGGGTCAATTGAGAACCTATTCGATGGGGTCATCGAGGGTCTTGATGAACTGGATGAGTTGAAGGAGGAGGGGTTAGCAAACTCTGGGGATGGGCTCACTCAAGGGCTTCCTCAGTATGCGGGTTCCTCCGACAACGGTCCTAAGTAAGACCAAGCCAGCCCTCTCTGATTTTACCTCCCCGATTATCTCAGCGTCAGCCCCATATTTTGTTTCTCTCACTGCTTTGAGTATCTTCTCTGCGTCTACTGCTGAGACGATCAATACAGCTTTTCCCTCACAGGTTACCTCAAGTGGGTCGAGTCCAAGCATATCCGAGGCAGCCTGTACGCTCTCCTTAACAGGAATCCTCGCTGAGTCCAGCCAGATGCTTACATTTGATTTCCCTGCGATATCATTAAGCGCCATAGCCAACCCTCCACGAGTACAGTCCTTCATCGCCTTCACCTCACCAGCCTCCATGGCAGAGGCGATGGTCTCGTGTATCGGAGAGACATCCGAGACCAGCTCTGTCTCGAATGAGAGTCCCTCCCGCATCGACATCAATGCTATGCCGTGATCCCCCACAGAGCCGGTGATGATCACCTTGTCTCCTGGTTCTGCTTGGCTATCCAGCACACGTTTTCCCCTGAGTATCCCTACCCCGGTTGTGCTGATCACCATACCATCCAGGCTACCCTTTGGCATAACCTTGAAATCACCCGCAATAATCGCCACATCAGCCTCCTTAGCCGCCTCGTTTATGGATGAGACAATCTTCTTCAAGTCCTCCATTGGGAAGCCCTCCTCAACTATTATGCTGTCTAGTATGGCAACGGGCTCAGCACCCATGACAGCGGTATCGTTCACCGCGCCGCATACAGCCAATCTGCCAAGATCACCACCCGGGAAGAAAATAGGGTCAACAGTATGCCCATCCGTGCTGAGTATAACCTCATATTCACCGATTTTTATGGATGCCCCATCATCGAGGGCGTCCAACGCGATGCCGTCGCGGGCCTGCCTCTTCTCAAATATCTTCAGGAATAGTTCGTGGATCAATGTATCCTCGGTGCTCCCTCCGGCGCCGTGGCTCAGCTTTACGACATCGTCTGTCATTGTCTATTTTCATCCCGTTTTCTGGGTCTTAATAGTATCGTTATAGGGCATTTAACGAGTCCTTTTTATACTGCTTCCTTTTCTATTTGCCAGAATAGAGGAATAACGCTTTGGCATGGCATGACACATTAACTAAACGAAAAAAGACAGGCGGCAAGAAAAGAGCCTACAGGAGCCACAGAGTAAAGGAACAGGGCAGACAGCCAGTGGAGACCCTCTTCGGCGAGACCAAACGCAAGGAAGTCAAGGGACTTAGCAGGATCAGCAAGATCAAACTAGTGAAGGCAGAATACGTCAACGTCTCAAACCCAGAGACAGGCAAGACCGAGCGCCTAGAGATCCTCGATGTTGTACGAAACCCAGCAAACGCTGACTACAATAGGCGTGGGGTCATCACAAAGGGAACCATCGTGAGGACCGAGAAGGGATTAGCGAAGATAGTCTCACGTCCAGGTCAGGAAGGTTCCCTCAGCGCGGTTGTTTACGAAGAGTAAACCCTATAGCCGTTTCACGGCATTGATATTTTAATGTGGTCTCATTGAGGGGAAGAGGAAAGCTACGGATCTGGCCAGCGTATTTTGATGTAAGATATAGCCGCGGCGCGGGCAGAAGAATACCCCGAGACAAGGCGATCCGTGACCCAAAGATCGAGGACATCGAGAAGGCTGCTTCTAAGCTGGGGTTGAAGCCCATACTTCAACCGGGTGCAGCCTATAGCAAGTACCCTTGGAGAAAGACAGGGGTGCTATTGGTGGATAAGAAGGGCTCCAAGACCAAGGTCATTAACATGATCGCTGAGGAGCTAAGATAATGTCCGACAGGATACTTCTCGGTAAGGGCATGCATCAATCCAAGGGTAACAACAATCTGGTAATCACTCTGTCGGGTGAGGCGAGGATTGGGCAACCTGTCACCGATAAAGATGGCAGGGCTATCGGTAAGATTTTCGATATATTTGGACCCGTGGAGGCACCGTATGCTTCGATAAAGCTCAACGAGGGCGTTGAACTGGGCAAGGTGGATGGGAAACCAGTCTTCCTCGGAAGAGCACCACCCAAGAAGAAGGGCCGAGACAAAAAACGACGCAGATCACGCTAGATAATTCTTCACGGTGACTGGTTCACCGTTTCTCATATAGACTCTTGGCACCCTTCGTGTTATCTGGCAGGTTACCTCATGGGGTATGGTGTCTAGGAGTGAGGCCATCTCCTCCCCATCAGGCGCAACACCACCCGGATAACCCAACAGGATCACCTCGTCTCCAACCTTGGCCTCAGGTATCTCTGAGACATCTACCATGAACTGGTCCATGCAGATCCGCCCAACGATTGGAGCCTTCTTCCCATGAATCTCGACATAGCCTCTGTTGGATAGTGAGCGCTTGTAGCCATCAGCGTAACCCATGGGGATGGTGGCGATCCTTGACTCACAGCCTGTGGTGTATTTCAGCCCGTAGCTGATTCCCCTGCCAGATGGCACAGTCTTCACGTGGCTTAACTGGGCGTGGAGTGTGAGCACCTGTCTGAGTTTTACCCTGTTATGGTCTACTTCTGGTGATGGGTAGTAGCCGTAGAGCATTATCCCGGGTCTAACCATGTCGTAGTTATACTCGGGTAGATCGATTATGGCTGCGCTGTTGGAGACATGCTTAATGGGGATCTCTACCCCTTCATCCTCTAGCCTCTTGACTATCTCCAAGTATTTCATGTGCTGCATACGCGTGTAGCTTTTGTCTGCTTCATCAGAGACCGCGAAATGAGTGAAAACCCCCTCAAGCTCTACCCGGGGCATCTTAGAGAGCTTAACGATGCTCATAACAGCGTCCTCATCTGGTTGATACCCCAGCCTGCTCATCCCTGTGTCAATCTTCACGTGGAAACGAGCCACTGTGTTCAACCCATGAGCCGTCTTATTCAAGTGTACGCCCTGCTCATGGCTGTAGATGGTCGTGGTGATATCCTTCTCTATGGCTTTACCATGCAGATAATCCGGGGTATACCCAAGGCAGAGAATCGGTGCATCTATTCCACTGTCCCTGAGCTGGAAACCCTCCTCAGGGGTAGCCACTGCCAACATATCCGCCCCATTGGCTAGGAACGTCTCTGCGCAAACC
>CAZVMT010000087.1:0-11807 GCA_964628765.1 uncultured Candidatus Bathyarchaeia archaeon
TTGTCTTTCCGTTCACGTTCTTTGCAGCTAATGGTTTGTGGAAGGTGACGAAGAGCCTCGAAAGTGTATCAGTTTCAAGATTTTCGGGCTGGTTCAAGGTCACAAAGAAGGTTGGTATCGGTTTGGCTTTGGCGTCTATAATTGTAGGTGGATTATTTATGATCTGGCCTTTGGTGGATGGCAAGTACGGGGTAATCGGGTGGGAGGGCACCTTCAAGTATGTTCCCTCTACCATGCAGTCCAGTTCGGTTCCGCTTCGAGACACCGAAGGGGTTATCGAAGCTTACAGGTGGTTGAACGGCAACATGGATGGCGACTCTTCGCTGCTTGTCCATGACGTTTTCGAGTTCTGGACCCTGCTATACCTGAATCACGATTATACTGCATACGTCTTTGACAGTGATTTAGAAGCGGCTTCGAGTCGTGCGGTTGATGAAGGTTTTGGTTCTGCCTATTTTGTGTGGTGGAATGAGGATATTGGCTGGTACAATCTGCGGTTGCGGGACGATTGGGTTTCGGTCTTTGATTCTGGAAGAATCTCGGTTTACAAGATCGTTTAGGGTGTGGATTGTTTAGTTGACTTCGTTGACGCAAGTTAAAGACCAATTTGGTTTGCACAAGCCTAAAAAGTTGATTGTTGCTGCTATTCCAGCATTTAATGAAGAACGAACGATAGCGAAACTAGTGTTGGAGGCGCAGAAACATGTTGATGTGGTTTTGGTGTGTGATGATGGTTCCACCGATTCTACTGCTGAGATTGCTGAGCGTATGGGCGCGGATGTGATTCGGCATGAAAAGAATTTGGGGTACGGTGCTGCACTCAAAACCTTGTTTACTACTGCTAGAGAGTTGAATGCAGATGTTCTGGTGACTTTGGATGGTGATGGTCAGCATGACCCTAGAGAGATTCCGTTGTTGGTTGAGCCTGTTTTGGAGAATAAGGCTGACATTGTGTTGGGTTCCCGTTTCTTGAACAGTAAAGAGAATGGTGTTCCCCGCTATCGTAGGTGGGGAATAAGACTGATTTCCAGGTTGACTGGCGCAGTTTCCAATCAAAGTTTTCTTGATACCCAATGTGGCTTCCGGGTGTATGGACGTAAGGCTCTGTTTGGTCTGGATTTGGTGGAGAATGGTATGGGCTCCAGCGTGGAGATTTTGATGAAAGCCGAGAGGCAGGGCTTAACTGTCGCCGAGGTTTCAGCGAAATGCAGATACAAGGAGCTGGGGAAAACTTCCACCCACAATGCTTTGCGGCATGGAACAGATGTGTTAATGTCGATTATCCGACTTGTAGTTGAGGAGCGTCCCCTCCTGTTTTTAGGATTGCCTGGAATGATTTCTCTCTTAGCTGGAACAGCCTTCGGAATATGGATGCTGCAGATATACGCTGTAACCCATCAGATAACCACAAACATCGCCTTGGCAGCCATAGCATTCGTCCTCATAGGCATGTTCACCATATTCACAGCAATAACACTATACGCAATATCAAGGCAAGCACAAAAGAATGGCAACCAACAACAAAACTAAGACGTACTTAACGGTTGCCATGTGATTGCATATTCTTTGGTTTTTTCATTTTTTCTTTGAATAAATTTTCAATGGGTTGGGGTCCCTTAATGGATATATGTTTTGTAGGTACGGATGTGGGTCCCTCAGTAAATGGGACTTTTGTGCGGGGACATGTCAATAATATCATTCGAATATCCAAGGAGCTTAATCGAATGGGGCACAATGTACACATAATTACAAATATGCCCGAGTTTTCTCACCCATCTTTGTATGAAAAGTGGATGAAATATGCGGAAGTCAGTTATTTTCCAACGACGTTTTCTTCTTTGAAAGAAAATGGTCCGGAATTTCTAATCAAAGCGTTGCGTAGAGTCATTTTAGATAATAATAACAAGAGATTTGATATCGTAAACGTACATTCAGGTTTTCCTGCGCTTGCAACATTATCTGCTTTAATTAGGAAATTTACTAAACTCAAAACAGTGCATACATTGTATTCTCCATTTGATTACGCATTTAATAATTCGCTTTTGGATTGGGTGTTTTTTTCCACAATTACACGCTCTTCTTTTTCACTATTAGACAAAGTTGTTGCGGTGAGTGAGAATGTTAGGCGGTCGCTTTTATTGCGTCATGTATCTAAGGACAAGATTGCCGTGATACCTCCTGCCCTAAGTGGAGATTTTTTTTGTAATCACTTTAATACTCAAAATGTGCGATCGAATTTGGAAATAGGTGAAACAGCACCTGTGGTTGCTTATATGGGAGGATTCGAAGACAGTAAGGGTTTATCAGTACTACTGCAAATAATGCCAGAAGTTGTTAGCAAAATCCCTGAGGTAACTTTTATTGTTGTTCTGAATCGGCCTACTGATGACCCGCGATTAAAGATATTAGAGAGAGATTTGCGGAAACGAGGCTTTTCTAAAAATGTTCGTGTGATAGGAATTACTGATAGAATTGTTGATGTTTTGAGGGTGAGTGATGTTTTTGTGGCTCCATATTTGCATACTATGGGTGTTGCCGATTATCCGCTCGCAATATTTGAGGCGATGGCTTTCGGTAAAGCTGTTATCGCATTTGATATAGGCGGAATTTCTGAAATGTTAACTGAAAAAAGAGGAATTACAATCCAACCAGGAGATATCACGTCTTTTGTTGAGAATATAGTTAGACTAATTCGAAATAAGGCGGAAAGGGACGAAATTGGTAGAGATGCATCGCAATTTGTTATCCAAAATTTTTCTGCAGAGGCGGTTGCGGCGAAAACGATTACTTTATTTAATGACGTGGTGGACAATAAAATCTGATGAGCGTAGAACGGCAAACTGTAGATTTCTATGAGGAGGATTCCAAGCTATATGATAGTTCAAGATTTCAAGATAGAAAAGGGTTACAGATCGATGTTGTTCAGCAATCTATTGTTGGCGACTTGTGTGGTGACGTTAAATCAAAGAAAGTTCTAGAACTTGCTGTTGGAACTGGAAGATTCACAAAAACGATGCTTGGCAAAGGGGCTGATTTAGTTGGTGTTGACACTTCTATCTCAATGTTAAGAATTACGCGTAAAAAGATTTCCAAAAGCGTTTCCGCTAAAATTTCTTTAATACGGGCAGATGCCACTAAATTACCTTTTAAAGAAAACGTTTTTGATTATGTCTTAAGTATTAACGCTCTTAATCATATTCCGAATTATAGTGATGCAATCACGGCGTCTTCTAGGGTTTTAAAGTCAAATGGCTTTTTTGTTTTTAATTTCCCTTCTACCGCAAGTATTTTCTTACCCATTGCTTTGCTGGTAAATGCTCGAGAAAAAAGTGTAATACGTCCTGTATTTTCGAAATGCTATAATCCGAAACAAGTTTTTAATACGCTTTTTAAGAACAGATTTAATTTAGAGACTGTAGAAGGTCATATACCCGTTGGTTTTGCTCAACCTGCTATTGATAAACTATTTCGAAAGTCATTTTTCCGGCTCTTTTCTGGAGTATTATTTATCAAAGCCAAGAAATCATGACTGGTCAGTTTGATGTGATAGGGAAGTTAGCAAAACAAGACTTTTCTGTTCATTGTGGTGGTAGCTTGCATATTCTTTTCGTTTCGGCTTATTGGCATTATCCAGAGGTTATGCTCGAGTTTGTGAATAAAGTGCAGAAGAGAGGGCACAAGGTAAGCGTTTTTCTTGGTGATTCTAGCAAGCTTAATCTTAAAGAGCTTGATTGTGAAGTTGATTTTTATTTTGCTTCCAAGTGGAATTCACTTTCTAGATTCACTGGAACTACTTATCCTGTTTTTAACAATGTAAAAAGATGTATTAGACATTTGCACCCTGATGTAGTTCATATTAATTCTCATTTGTTTTTATGTAATTACCAAGTTGCTAGGGCAGCGCGATCTTTGCGAATTCCTTTTGTTCTGACTGTTCATGGTTTTACGGTTAAGCGCGGTTTTGTTATAGATATGCTGCAGAAGTTCTATTTGCGAACATTGGGGCGACTACTCTTTAAAATGGCATCACAGATAATCTGCCTAACTCCTAACGAAGCTAAAAATGTAGCTAAGATTATGGGTGGATGTGATAAAATTTCTATTATCCCAAACGGAGTGGATATTGATGTTTTTAAGCCGTCAGATAAGAAAGATTCTAATTTGATTGCTTGGATTGGGCGGTTCGTACCTGAAAAGGGATTGTTTTATATTCTGGAGGCAATGCGCGAAGTTATTAAAAAATATACTGCTGTTAAACTTGCTTTAGTCGGAGATGGACCTCTAAGAAATAACTTGCAGACTTTGGTAGATATGTTTGATTTGGAGAAAAACATTATTTTTCTTGGGGCAATGAATCGCGTAGAAGTTGCAAATCTATTGTCTAGATCCAACTTCTTTGTTTTTCCCTCCTTGAAAGAAGGAATGCCGCGTGCAATTCTAGAGGCTATGGCTTGCGGTAAACCAGTACTCGGTTCAGATATATCTGGAATTAAAGACGTTATTATTCATAGAGAAAACGGTCTCATAGTACCGCCTAGAGATTCCAAGGCCTTAGCTAATGCAATTATGCTACTGTTGGAAGATGACAACCTCAGAAGAGAATTAGGGCGGAACGCTAGGAAATTGATGGTAGAAAAATACGATTGGAACATTATTGGTGAAAAGATAGAACAGGTCTACTATGATGCCATTAATGAGAAGGCAGAATAACTCAATGAAAACTGCTCTTTCGAAGAGATCTTACGCGGGATTGAGGTTTCCAAGCCTAGCCATTGTGGTGAAGTAGGCGATGCGACTATCTGCCAAAAACGCCAATTATACATTTCTAAATGATTATGGTGTCAAATTATTTGAGACGACTGCAGGTACGCTAAACTCCTTTTTGTTAACGGGTAGAAACAATTAAACTATTTGAAGATTTGAAATGTTGAAGGAAATTGCCTTAAATGAACAAAAACAAAAGGTATTAGATTTGGCAAAATCGAAAACCGTAATTTTGATTGGCTTTGCATTTTTTTCTACTTTGTTTTTTGATTTACTTGTTTCTTCATCTTCGGTGATGCCGTTTCGTCTAATTTACGACATATCTTTTGCACTCATAATGTGCGTTTTTGCATATGTATCCGTTCATTTATTGAGAGGCCAAATGTTTTCTGGGAAGCGTTTTAACTTCATCTTTCCAAGATCAACCATTATTATCCCTATTATACTCAATGTGAGCGCTATTCTTTCGATAATCTGGCTGAATGTTCCTAACATAGGTTTCCTTAGTGAAAACGTAATAACTCAAGGATTGAATGGACTGCTTCCCTTAGCCACTTTCCTGCTGATTATGGCAGCAAATGCTGTAATTCTTTACGTCAATATCCGTGGAGAAACCGACATCCATCTGTATAAGCTGGCTGCATACGTTCTTGCCGTAATTGCTATTGAAACATCCTTATCTATATACGCTTTCCACATCGCAGGACTTGAAGGAATCCGTTGGAGCCTATCTATATTCCACGTAGCCTTCATTGGATTAACCCTGTGGTCACATCAAAGGTTTAAGACACAAAAAATCCGCATAACCCTAACCCCTTCTGGTTTGCTCCTGACGCTTCTCTCTGTTGGCATATTTGCAATGGTTTACCTTCCTTATGGACTTTATAATCTATATAGCGATAATGCAGTTGTTATAGGCGGTTCCTTAAGCATTGTTCATAGAGATAGTCTTCAACCATACTACACAGCTGACAGCTATTATACTCCTATTATGGGTTTTGTGTCCACTCTGTTTGCGTACACAACTGGGCTTGATAATCTTCTTCTATCCTCAAACCTTCCTTTTCTTGCAGCTTCATTAATTCTCCCCTTTGTTACTTACCATTTTTTGAAATCGTTCATTACTGACGATCCACGCATAGCGGTAATCGGCGCAATTGTAGCTTCCTTGATGGATGGATTAGCAGTGGTCCTCTTGCCCCTTTATGCAGGGAACATAACATATTCGATAATAAACTGGAATATTTCTTCTGTGACAAATTCGTTATATTCTTCAAACATTTGTCAACTCTGGCTAACACCTTTTAAGAGCTTTGCTGCTGTCACCGCGATAGCCGCATGTAGCATGCTTCACAAGAAAAGAGTAATTAGCTATGTGTTGAGCGGCGCTCTCTTTTTTATGTCTTTTGCAAACCCACGATACTCCATCTTAACGATTCTTCTTTTGATATTGCTCTTCGGAATGAGAAAGATTGATGTGAAAGGGTTTATTTTGCTTGCTTTATCAGTAATAGTTTTTAGTGGTCTCATACTCCCAGTACACCTCTATAAACAATTGTCGGCTTTATCTGTAGCGTTATTCCAAAGAGGATTCATAGGTGAAGCGGTATTCAATCAATTTAACACTTTTCTGAAGTCTTTAGTAGCCTACGAAATCCTTCCATTTATTGTCTTGATAACGACGATGGCTTTTTTCGGAATAATCATTCTAACGCGTTTAAATTTTTCCAAAAGAACAGATAACACTGTCTTTACCTCTCAATTTTCATCAAAAAAATTTCCAATGATTTCATTTAGTACGAGAAACAAAGGAAAGAACCTATTGGTCCCTAGCGTAACTATCATTTCAATAGGAATCACATTCATTATGTTTACGTACGCAGTACTCTATGCATACTCACCTGATACGTTTCTGTTTCTCACGAATAACACGTTTTTCGCACTCTTGAATTCCATCATATTACGCTATCATATTCTAATCGTATTTTTCGCTGTAGGCTTATTTGCACTTAAATTTAATCGAAGAACTGCTCTTACAATTCTTTCGCTACTCTTGATTTTCTATTTTGGAGGGATGTTGACACGGTCAGTCTCGCTTCTTCCTATGATGTTCACAATTTTAGCAATACCCTTTCTCAGTTCACTTGTAAAACACAAAAGAAAACTGCTAATGCTTTCTTTCCTATTTTTCGTTTTCCTGGGCATGTTTTCAGCTACTTTCTATTCCGCGACTGTAACAGCATCCACTCGCACTGATTATGCAGATTTACCTCAAGTTCTGAACGTGCTTCTCGAAAACGAAGAGGGTGAAAATGTGTATTCTCCCTCTTCCTATAGATATTATGTTAGTCGCGTTTTGAGGATGTCTCATCTGGCCTTGTCTACCGATGCTGCTTGCAGTTTATACATGATTGACAAAGACTACATACAACATGAATCCTTGGAAAACTTACTTGCTGATGAGAACTTCACTATCTTGTATAATGGTTCTAAATTTGTTCTAATGGAGAGACGTTGATTGCTCTCACTTAACAACAAGAACCATAATGAAAACTGAATAAAAATGCGCGATTTGACATTACTTTGTCTCTCATTTTATAATATGGACTATGGGATAGGTGCATCTGCGACTATGATCGATCAATTGAATGATTTACCATCAAATGTTCTGGCTGTGGTTATAGAGCCTGACCGAACAGATTTGCCACATGTTAAGATTGAACTCTCAAGGATGATCCAAAGATTCAAGATTCTCCTACCTCTCAGAGGCGCTCTGTCTTTACTGTATCCGTTCTTCGCTTTTTTTTACGGTCTAAATATAGCATCAAACCTAAAACCTGACATTGTGTTTTCGATGCATCACCCATTTCACACCCTTTCTCTCACTGGGCACTTCATTTCTAGAATCTTACACGTTCCCCATGTTGTTGATTTACATGATGTATTGAGGCCTATGGGTCAAAAACTCACCACATCATATTTTCTGAAAGATGTTCTTGAAAGGAAAGTTGCAAAAATAATTAAGAATGACACATTGATATTTGTGTGTAATGAGAATAAACAAATTCTTGAATCAAGAGCAAACATCAACTTTAATAACGTTCTGGTATTGCCGAACTGCGTTTCACGTTCTCTTGTTAACAACGTCGATATGAAGAAGCACAGTGAGAAAAAAACTATTCAATTCATATTTGTTGGTCGAATAAGTCATGAATATGGCCTTAACAAGATTCAAGCCTTGCTTGACGCTTTACCCACCTTTGGTTATACCCCTCATCTTCTTGTTGTTGGACATGACCAAACAGGGGTGCCTGACTGTGCTACATACCTTGGGACTCTTTCACGTAGGGAAACAATCCAACTTGTAGCTGAAAGTGATGTGGGCATCGGTCCTCTGAATCCTACAATTGCTGTCCCCCGGAAAGTCGTTGAGTATCTCACATTGGGAAAAATAGTTATTGTAGGAAAAAATGCCGTTTCAAAAGATTTTCTCAAAGAGTATGAAGAGTATATAATTGAGATTTCAGAAACCGAAGATGTCAATAAAATAATAAGTAAACTGCTAACCATGTTAAAAACTGTGAATTACGATCACAAAAAAATGGAGAAACTATACTGCATAAACAGGATGAAAAAAATTCTTGAAAAAGTTTTCCAAAGTTACTGAAGATAAATCACCTTGTAATGAATGCTGATGCGCTTCTTATGGCGTTTAAGTACCATTTGTTGGTGTTATTCATCAATATGTTTAACGAATTAACATTTAATGTTAGAAAATTTGGGAAAAAGAGCCGGTTTTTATGAGCTATTCCACGTCTCCACATGTTAAAAACGAAGTAATGAAACTATATTTACAATTAGAATTTCCAAAATTCCACCATTTAATATCTAAAATGTTTGCTTCTTCTATTCATTCTAAATGGTTTATTCCTGTTGCCTTTGTTATACTTTATATCTGGAAAAAGTCAACAGCTGGCAAATATTTTTTATTAGACAATCGATTTTGGTTCAAGAAATCATATCTGCCTAAAGAATTAGCTCCATTTTATCCCCAAACAGGAGATTTGCCAATTAGTGAACTTAAAGGTTCGCTGAAAACTCTCACAGCACACGTTAGAAAACATTTCGACATTAAGCATAGAAAAAGCTATAAAACAATAAGATATTGGCTGAGCCAAAACTGTATACCTCCCATAATCGTATTAGAACCTCCACTCCCTCGAACCCCTTATTCAAAAAAAGCAAAAGGCTTCATTCTAGACGGAAATCATCGTGCTATTGCAATGGCTTTGAAGGGCGAATTGATACGTAGTTATGTTGGTGTATTATGTTCAGACGAAAAATTAATCAAGCCAAAAAATTCACCCGTTCACAAAATTGAATATGCTCAAAAATACTTTAATTCTTCTCAAGCTCGGGTTTACGAACACGGGCTTCTAAGTTTCAGAGATCAGTTTATAACTTCATTGGAAGTGAATTTAATTAAGAAAATTGCAAAAGCTTTCTTGCAGCTTTCAAAAAACACTTATTTAGACATAGCTACCGGATCAGGGCGAATGATAAGTCAATTAGAATATTGCTTTGATGAAAGCCTAGGTTTAGATTCATCAAAGAATATGCTGACTTTTGCAAGATCTAAAACAAAAGTTACAAGCTTTTTGAGAGCTGATTCGGAAAACCTGCCCTTTACAACCAACTCCTTTAGTATAGTAACATGTTTCAGGCTGTTTATAAATCTCTCAAAAACTGGAAGAAAAAAGTTTCTTTTAGGATGTAAACGAATTCTTAATGAACAAGGAATCCTTGTTGTTGACAACCACTGCAATAAGATTAGTCCAACTGGACTCTTAGGCTCCTTAAGATTTAGATTAAGTAACAACATAAATGTTGCCTTCAAACTATATTCCTTAATGTTTCCCTTTCAATTCGATTCTGAACTTCGATCAGCTGGTTTTGTTCCTGTTGCCCGTTTATACACTTTCTTTCCATCAATCTCACATTTGCCTTTCATTTCAAAATCATTGAAAATAGCGATAGACTCTTGTCTGAGTGGATTACCCGTTATTAGGTCATTTGCAGATTTAATTGTGCTTGTTGCTCGCAAGCGATAGATCTAATTTTTTGATGAAATTCATTATGCAGTGGATATAGAATAAGATTACTAATAAGGAATAACTGAACAAAAATCTCAAAAATCAAAAAAGAGAAAATAACCCATTTGTTGTTGTAGACCCCCCTCCACAACAGCACATGGAAAACCCGCATTCTAATTGACGAAAAAATCTATTATGATTCATCTAGCAGATGCTGTTCAGTTTACTATTTAGATAACTGTTAAGTAATATAACTGTTAAAATCTGCAAATCTGTTTACGGTGAGCATTCCGGTGAGTAAGGCTATCAGTTTGGCTAGAACCTCTGCTAGAGGCGGATTCAACCTCTTCTGGGGAGTGGCAGCCTCCTCCATCATATCTGCCCTAGGCGTCATCTTTGTTGCGCGAATACTCTCCCCCTCAGAATACGGGCTATTCGCCATCGCCCTGATAGCACCCGACCTCATCCAAATAATCAGAGACTTGGGCATAGACCAAGCGACCATAAAGTACACAGCCCAATACAACCAGGAAAACAATCCAGCCAACATAAAAAACGTTTTAGCATCGGCAATAACCTTCGAACTCCTGCTAGGCTCCGCCCTCTCCGTCGCCTCCTATCTTCTCTCCGGTTTCTTGGCAACAACCATTTTCAACAGACCCGAAATAACCCCGCTAATCCAGATGGCATCCTTCGCCATTTTTGGCCATGCACTCCTGAAAGCAGCGCAATCCGCTTTCACAGGATACGAAAAAATGGAGTATCACAGCACAACCCTGATAATACAAGCCGTCCTCAAAGCAGGCCTCATGATTTTTCTAGTACTCCTAGGCTTAGGCGCTTATGGAGCTGTAATCGGACACACAACAGCCCACCTGATCGCTGGACTAACCAGCATAGTACTCCTATACGTGATAGTCTACAAAAAATTACGCAAAGAAAACCGCAAACTGGAAATTTTTGTAACCGTCAAAAAAATGCTCAGGTATGGCTTGCCCATATCGGGCTCAATGATTCTTAGCGGCTTTTTGACACAGTTTTACAGTTTTCTGATAGCCATCTACCTCTCAGACCTGATAGTTGGCAACTACCAAGCAGCCATAAACTTCTCAGTCATCGTAACCTTCTTCGTTACCCCCGTAACCACCACACTCTTTCCTGTCTTCTCTAAAGTTAACCCTGAAAAAGAACCGGAAACCCTGAGAAGCGTCTTTCGTTCCTCAGTTAAATACGCGTCCCTACTTGTTGTTCCAGCAACTTTCATGCTTATGGCATTATCCAAACCAGCTGTGTCCACGTTATTCGGAACAAAATACGAGTACACGCCCCTTTACCTCGCTCTATACATTATCTTTTATTTATACACTGCCTTCGGACACTTGAGTGCAGGAAACGTCCTGAAAGGTCAAGGAAAAACCCAATTGCACCTAAAAATAAGCCTCATTCACTCAATCATTGGCGTCATCCTGAGCGTAATTCTAATTCCCATCTTTGGAATCTTAGGCTTCATAGCCGCGCACCTTACTGCCGTCATTCCTGGTCTAATTATTATGTTATGGTGGATAAAAAAACATTATAACGCTACGATTGACTGGGGTTCGTCAACCAAAATATTGTTATCGGCTGCAACTGCAGCGGCAATCACTTATGCGGTAACATATCTCCTGAACTTGGCCAACTGGGTAACCTTGATTATTGGAGCAGCAATCTTCCTAGCCGCCTACCTGGTTACAGCCCCGTTGATTGGCGCAATCAACCACGCAGACATTAAAAATCTGAAAGAAATGCTCAGAGTACTAGGACCCATAGCGCCCCTCTTGAACATGCCCCTCAACATCATCGAAAAACTAATCGCAACTTTTCAGAAAAAATAAATTCGCGCTAGGCTGTTCAGCAATTATTTTGTTGTTATAGTATATAGACAGCCAAGTGGCTTTAAGGCTTCATCTA
>CAZVMT010000088.1:0-11675 GCA_964628765.1 uncultured Candidatus Bathyarchaeia archaeon
GTTGCATTTACGCAAGTTTTTACTGAAATTGCGCCTGTACCTCGGCGATGGTCAGGGCGACCATTCCGTGCGGCGCCTGCTTGCTGTGCCCGTGCTCCAGGGCGGCAATGTATTCGACATTGTTGTAAATAACCACCGTGGAGAAGGGTTTTACTCCGGCCAGGGCGGCCAGGCCCGCGTCCACCGCGGTCGATAGGCCCGGCGCAAGGGTTGCCTCCGCGGGGCCGGACTGGTCGTTGCGTTCTATGGTAGTGTTCCCGGCAGATCCGTTGACAGATACCTGCCAGTTGCCGCGGGCTCGCCCAGTGTCCACCGGTGTTTTTTCGACTACCCCCGTAAGTACCTGGAATGCCACCTTTTTCAGTAGTTGAACATGCTGTTCCTCGGTCAGGTCGGCGAATTTCTTCAGCTCCACCTTGAACTTGTCCAGGTTCTTGAATCTGATAGCCCCGCGGCGCGCCACTTTTATGCCCTCAGCTGCAGCTCGTAGAACGCTACGACTGTCCCGCAGTACTGCGGCAAAACCTCGACTATCAGGTAGTCTATTCCGGCAAACGTCAGGCGGTCGCCCTGCTTCGGCGACAGGTCCTTGCCCTTGACCATGGTCGACAGGTCGGTTGTCCTAATCGATTCACCATCCACGCGGTACTTTGTGAACGGCATCGGCGGCGTAGCGTACACGGTCGTGGCGCTGGTCGACTCGGTTACCTTGCCGGTCGTGGCCGAAAACGTCTTGCTGACGGTCGTCAGGGTCGCTGCCTTGCCGAACCCTGTTATTAGGTTCGTAGCTACCCCCTGCAGACTGTCAAGTTGCCCAGGCATCGGTTACCCCCTCGACAGCTGGCCCACAAGGCCGCTGGACGGGTTAAAGTACGGCTGCACCGTGTGTTCGGCGTCCCAGTAGTATGTGGTCTGGCGGGCGTTACCGCCGTCGGACGGCGTCATATACTCGACTTCGAGTGGCCCGGCTTTCTCGCGCTTGGTAAGGCGGCCCAGGGAACCCTGCAGGACCGCGCTAATAGCGCCAGTGTCGTCGATTTGCGCCCGGGCCAGCAGACACTGGGCATCGATAACTTCCTGCGGAATGGTGTCGCTGCCGATCCAGTACGTATCCGAAAAATCCAGCGGGATGTTCGTCTGCTTGTCGAACGGGTCGAAAAAATCGGGCACAGGTACCCCAGACCGCGGCCAGGACAGCGCCTGCGTCGCCGAAACGAGGGATCCGCGCCACTTGAGGCGCCATGCCTGCCGCATGTAGTCCGCGGCGAGAATTAGCACGCGCTCTTTGTCGTTGGTGGCCGCTGCCGCCCAGCCGCTATCGTGCCGGGTCGAAAAATACGTATCGGCGTCGGTTACCGAAATGTAGCTGTTGGCCCCCGAAACCCCGCTGCCGTCTTCTACTGTAAGTGCCATTGCAAGTTCCTTTTAATCAAGGGCTTAGTTCAACACAAACCCAGTCGCCGCACCGGTTCAGGATGAAGAACTTGCGGCCGCGCAGGAAGCTTTTGATTGCTTCCAACGGCCCCATTACCCGGGCCGATGCCGTCAAGGGGATGGTAGCCCCCTTCGGCGTGGATTTCAAGGCGAGCACGCAGCTGTAGGGTTCTACCCCGCGGCCCACGATAACATTGCCGGGCATGCTAGGCGGGCGGGCCAGGGCCACGCCGCCGCCTTCGATAGCGGAGTGGTCCCTAAAATCGCTCTCGATAACATGTACCCGGCGCGCCCGGCTGGCCACGAAGTCTACCGCCTGCGCTTCATAGCCGATTATGGCCGCTGGCGCGCTCTTAAGGGCAGGGCCGCGGACGTTACTCGACAGGAATTCCGTCGTCGTCGGCTTCGTCGGTACCGCCTTCGGGATCCCCTTCCGAAACACTCGCAGGTCCGTCGGCACCGGTGTCGGCGTCGGTGTCGGCTCCGGCGTCTTCGGCCACAGGTCGGGTAGTTGCTGCAGGCACTTCAGGTTCAGGTTCAGGTTCATTATTGGCTACCACTTGTCCGTCGTCATCGAAGAAAACCACCTGCACACCGTCGTTGCCGAACTTGGCGTACGTGGCCGCGATAAGCTTGGCCTTCGGCGCGGTCTTCTGAATTAGCACCAGCTGGCAGGGGTCAACGTCGCCCTCGTCCCTGAAGTGTGCTTGATCGATGATATTGCAGAAAGAATTCTGATTGCGAATGCGCGCGGCCATATCTTTGGCCAGCTTCCCAGAGTCGAACTTAAAATACAGCTTCGCCATACGGCGGGTTTCAGGCGCGGACATTGTTTTATGCTCCCGTTGTTAAAGGGGAAAGGCGGCCGAATCTCTCGGCCGCCGTGCCCTAATGCTTAGTAGGACTTGATGATAACGCCAGCCAGGTCCTTGACGCTGTCCATTACGCTGTCCCAGTTGGAACTGGTAGCCAGGGCAGTGTCGTTCGGATTTACACCGCCGTTCGCCACGTCCCAGGCAAAGCCTTTGCAGGAAACGTTGAACGCGCCTTCACCCTGCAGCCGAACAGTAATGTTCTCTTTGCCGGTAATGACATCGGTGTAGTAGTCCGTGTTCTCGCTGTCTTCAATAACAACGCCGTCGACCGCCAGGCCCAGAGTGTAGTACTGGTTCCGGGTAGGCGAAACGTTGATGTTGATGAGCGCGGTACTGTCGGTAACCAGAACCGGACGGTTCAGGGTAACAGGAGTGGCGCTCGCGACGTTGAAGTTCGACAGACCATCGATATTGCGGGTAATCTGGTCCTTCACCAAGTCATAGTAGACTTTCGAGTGCATGACCCACAGCGCAACACGATTTGCGGCGTCGCCGAAATTGGCCAGACCGTTAACAAGGTCGATCGTGTCCAGCGTGTTAGGCGGGCTGCCTTCGCCGTCGGTCGTCAGGGAAGCCTGACCCAGGAGCGCAGCGGCCACGGCACGCAGGCCGGTGTCCAGCTGGTTCACCTGATAAGCCTTGACGATCTGCTGGCCCAGCAGCATAGACAGAACCTCAAAATCGGCATTCATGCCCAGCTTCTTGAAGGAATCCAAGGTCTGGTCAATCGGGCCGATGCGGCGGTTCAGCTTGACGCTGATACGCTCGCTGGCGGGAACCGCGGACGCGGTAACAGCGGCGTTGGCCGGGCTAGTCGCCACTTCGCGGCGGTTAACCAAGCTGGAAACGTTCTTGAAGAACGACTCCTGGTGGAAGTCACCCTGCCGCATGGCGGTAACCAAGCGGATAGCGCCAACAGAAGCAGCGTTGAACGCGTCGGTGTTCTGCACCAGCGTTTCAACCATGCCACCGCGGACAAGTTCGGGATAAATCAGGCCCTCTGGCAAACGGCCAGTGCCTGCAAAACTCTCGCGAGTACCTTCAGCCATCTTAAAAACTCCTTTTAAATAAGAAACTTAAACGTTACGCTGGCAGCTTCATCAGCTCTTCAAGGCCGTGTTCTTTCAGGAAATCGGCCTTTTGTCGCGGCGTCATGCTGCTGCGTTTCAAGTCGGAAGGTATCCCACCTTTTGCCCCACTGCCCCCGGGCTGGCCGCTGCCGGGCGGGGTCCCACCGCCAGAACTGCCGCTGCCCAGAAAGGCTTTAGAGTAGCTATCGTCTTCGCGCATACCCGCGACGAATTCCGATACTGTCAGGTACTTGCCGTCGGCGCCCATGCGTGGGTTACCGGCGTCATCGACTACCCGGGCCACAAAAGAGCCGTCGTCTTCCCTGAAAACCTTGATCGCTTGCTGGACGGTCAGGCCCAACAGCTTTGCGTCGCCCTTGTGTTCCGCCAGGGCCGATGCTGCGGCGGCTGTGGCCACCTGCTTTTCGATGCTGGCGGTAAGCTTCGCGTTTTCTTCCCGCAGGGTGGCTTCCTTTTTCGAGAACCCTTCGAGCATTTGCTGCTTCAGGGAATCGAATTCGCCAGCCTTTTTCGCCCGGTCTTCCTCGGCCTGCGCCGCGGCTTCCTTCATGGCGTTGTATTCCTCCAGATCAAAACCGGCGTACTGCTCGGCAATCTGGCGCGCTTTGCGTTCCGCTTCGCGGTGCGCCTCGCGCTCTTTGTGCAGTGCGGACTTGAGACCGCTAACGTCTTCGACTGCGGTTTTGGGAACGAAGTCCTTAAGTACCCCCAAAACAAACTTGCCGTCGACTTCCGTGTAGTCTTCCCGCAGCGCTTCCGGAATTTCGTCTAATGAATCGTACGTGTGTTTGATCGCCATGTTAAGAATCACTCCATTGTGGCTTGTTAATAGATTATGGCACCAGCCCGGTACCACTGTTACGAATTTTAGGGGAAACTAAAAAATTTTGCAAGTCCCTAACTTCCTAATTCCGCGGGCACTTAAATGTAGCGGATGTTGTCCGGGTCGATGTTGTCGTCGATCGGCTTGCCGCTCTTCAGGGCCTTGGTAACTTGGGCGATGATTTCCTCCGCCGACAGGTTTACGATGGTCGGGTAGTCGTTAAACTTTTTGTAGTACTGATTCAGTAAATCATTGATCGGGCTAGACATTAGCGTGGTCCTTTGTTCTTTAGAGTGGCTTCGACTTCGTCCAGGAACTCGTGGCCAGGAAACAGGCGGGTGATTTTCGCCCACTGCGGTTCGCCGCCCAGGATGGTAACGGCGTTGGCGAACGCCTCCGTCGTACGCATGAATATTCCGTACTTGTAGTAGCTCTTCGAGTGGCCCCAGCCGACCCAGTTGTTCGTAATGGCGCCGTAATAGTCGGCGATCTTGCCATTGATGCCGTTTTGGTGGAACTGTGACTGCTGCCAGACCGCGCGCAGGTAGTAGCGTATGTTCTTGGTCTCGATCGCGGCCAGCAGGTGCCCCATGGTGGTGCGCATTTTCATATCCATGGGCGCGTCCATGGTTTCGTCCATGTGCCGCCGGAACAAGTCGCGCACTTCCTGGTAGTCCAGGCCGTGCTTTTTGAATTCCTTCGTCAGGTACTCTACCCCGTTGTCCTCCATAAGGTATTCAAGGTGCTTCTCGTAGGTCAGCAGCGACCGTCGATCGATAGCGGCGCTGTCGGTGCCCATTGTCTTTTTAATAACGCGCTGCGATTTTGAAAACTCGCTGCGCAGCTTGCCCGCGGCGCTTATGTGCCCCTGCGTTGAGTGGCGCAGGGCGGTAGGTAGGTTCTCGCTCCACATGGCGTCGATGTGGTGCCCGTATTCGTGCCGCCAGGTGCCCTGCTCGCGTAGGGATTTCAGTTGCGAAGCGTGAAATTCCTTTGTGCGGGCCTCACCCATGTTTATGTAGTTCTTCCCGGGCTGGTAGTACGCCCCGGATTTTACATACTTGGTTCCGCCAGTTAGCGGCGGGGTATTCTTGAGTGCGCTAATTACGTAATCGGGCGAGTCGTCCCAGCTGGTCTTGTGCCACTCGTTCGTGGCAGCGTCTTCCTGCGGGTTACTGTAAGCCTTGCTCGCTGGCGCTGGCACCGGTACCGGTACAATCTTGGCCGCCCGGGCCTTGCGCTTAGCGGACAGCTTTAGCAGCTCTTCGGGCGATAGCGGCTGGCCGCGGAAATCCAGCATTTGCTGCAGGGTTACTTTACCGGCGCGCCACAGCCGGGCGCGAACCGGGCCTAGTAGGGCGTCCTGGAAAGTCTTGCCTTTTTTCTTCAGGAAGGCGTCAAAAGTCTGGTCCACCGGTACCTGCCCGTCCATGCTGGCGCGCGTGCTGGGGGTCAGTTCCTTGGCGGGAATGCCCAGCTCTTCCCAGCTGCGAACAATTGGAACTAGGGTCGATCGGCAGTTAAAATGCCGCGGCGGGCCGCCATTAAACGCCAGGGTCGACGGCGCAATGGGCTCGTAATCCGGCAAGGCCCACGTTTGGCCGTCGTAGGCGGCGCAAATCACTGACGTGCGGTTGTCCAGCGTGCTGACCTGCTTCATGCCCTTAATAACGTCCTTATTGTCCTCGAAAGTGCGCAGGCGGGCTTCGTTGGTAACCTTGCTGGTAGCGGTGCGGGCCAGGGCCTCGGCGTTCGCCTTGCTGGCCTTCATTATTCCCGGGATCTGGACGCCGTCTATTACGCCGCCGCTGATACGCTTGCGCATTTTGTCGATGCCTTCCCCCGCCTCCATGGACTGCCGTACGGTGTCCATGAATTTGTTGTGCAGGTCGGTACCTTGGCGCTTCCACCAGTCCACCGGCCGCGCCCCGTTCACAAGTACGTCGTCGGCAATAGCGCGGGACGTAGCAGGGTCCAGCGTCTTGCCGGTGAAGGGGATAACGTCGGCCACTGGTTACACCGTGGGCTGGTAGAAGAATATCAGAATGTGCGCGTCGTTAGTCTGGCCGGACGTGTTCTGCAGGCGAACCAAGTATTCGTTTGCCGGTGACAGGATGCGCTCGTTATTGAAGTGCAGCTGTAAGCCCGCGGCCTGCCCGCCGGTTCCGCCGAATACCGGCAGGCGCTCGCGCCAGGCCGTGCCCGGGTCGGATACGGTAGGATCCTGGTAAAACGTGGCGTCTGCAACCTTGGTGGAAAAATCGTTATGGTTTACCGGTGTTTGCAGGTTGTTCGGGCTCGGGATGGTGTAGGCGGGGTTTTTCCACCATTGAATGTGCGCGTCGCCGCCGCTGAATGCCGACATCTGGCAGTGCATGGCGCTGCCCGGGATAATCAGCAGGTCAAGGTAGGCGTTGTTGCCCAGGGATGGCATTTCGACGGCGAGAGAAAAGAATTTGCCTTTGTGGATCATGCCGTGCACGTGGTCGGTGAGGAACAGGCCGCGCACGTGGTTGTCGACTTCTACTTGATTGCCTTCCTTGTCGTAAATAATCATTTGCGAAGTCCTTTTTACCCGATGGTCGCCCGCTTCAGGATCTTGTTAAGACGGCTGCAGGCCCGGCCGATTTCGTAGAACGTGGACGCGTTGCTGTTGCTCTGCCGCATCTGCCGCCAGCGGGCATCCGCGGCGCGTCCGACTACGTCGACCCAGTCGGAAATGGATAGCTTGGCCAGGGCGGCGATTATGTTGTCGGTGTCTATCATGGCAAATTGGCCCCTATGGCGTCGACGATTACCTGCGATTCCACGCCCGCCATTGTGCGGCTGTGCTCGCGGGTAATCTTATGAAGGTCTGCGTAAGCCTGTCGGATAGCCTCACGGCTTGCCGCATCAAGCTTGCCCAGTCTGCGAATACGTGCATCCTTGCGCAGCGTCCCTGCCGGGTCGATTTCATCCGCCAATCGACGAAGGTCCTTTTCTAGTTCGTCCATGCGCGCCGCTATCCTGCGGCGCAAACCTGAATCTACCTTGGCCCTTTGTACATCATGCTCGGTTAGGTCGTCAAGTATCTGGGTTGCGACATTGTCGGCCATGGTCATGCGTCCTTCGAGTCAGTCATGGGCTTGGGCTTCGGCGGCCGCGGGCGCGGGACACTGTTAGGCTTCCCGTTGCGGCCACCACAGCCACAGCCAGCATTCAGCTGGTCGATTACGTAAACGGCGACGGGCATCATGGTTAAGTTACTTACCTAACAGCTTTTTCGTCTTGCGCTTGCCGATTTTGGCGGCTAGTGAGCCTTTCCTGCCGCTGGATTTCGACAGGTTCTTGAAGAAAACCACCTGTTTTTCGCGGTGGTCGGCTTCCGATTTCGTATTGTAACAGCCCAAACTGCGCCCTGTCGAACGCGATATTACACAGAACTTGCTGCCTTTGTGTCTAATCATTGCCCTGCACTCCCGGAATCGTGGGTTGTGGTCGCTCCCGGTGTAGCAGTAGGTTCGGCAGGGTGTTGTTCTTGTGGCTTGGCGGCCGGGTCCCGGGCTGTCACGCCCAGCGGGTGCTTGTGGCCGTCTTCCCCGCCTGCGCCCGTTTCGCTGGCGGTGGGTTCCCACTTGTGCTTGTGGCCATTAACGACGTTAGTCCAGCCGTTGGCCTGCAGTACGTGCGTATGGCCGTCGGCTTCGCCCGTTTCGTCGCCAGGCATGTTGCCCTGCTCTAGCTCGAACTCGGTCAAGCCTTGGCGGTCGGGCGCCTCCAGGTCAAGCAGGTCGATTTCGTCGCTCGGGTCGAAGTCATCGGACAGCATGCCGCGGCGCTTCAGTTCCTGCCAGTAGGTGACCTGCGAAATATCTCCGCGGGCGCGCATGTTGCCAAGTTCCTTGATGTCCTCGGCATCGCGCATGGTAAGGCTGAAGTCCTTGAACAGCTCCACGCTGCCGCCGTTGTCCGGCCCCATGCCCATGAAAACGCCAAAGTAGTCAAGCATTAGCATCAAGACGCGCTCCAGCTCCCGGGCGAACATGCCCAGCGGGCTGTCGGCTTCGGACTGGTCCAGCACGCGGGCCGTGGCCGTGGTCGTGCCGCTCTTGCCCTTCACCAGCATGTTAAGGCCCATTTGCGCCATGCGGGCTTCCAGGTCCTGCAGATCCTGCCGCCCGGCTTCGATGCCCTTGCCGGAATGCTCCACGTAGGACAGTTCCGACCCCAGCTGCCCCTTGATGTAGGTCGTCGCGGCGATGTTCAGGCGGGAAACGGTATTTTCCTCGTCCCCCAGGCCCGCGGCAAACAGGATAGGAACGCGCGCTACGTGCAGGATGTTGCGCTGGTCGCTGTCGCTCTGCCAGTGGGCGATGTTCAGGTACGCCAGGTCTACTAGCCGCGGCTCCGCGGTCATGTAGCCCAGCTGCGCCGCATAGACGGGTATCAGCGGAATGAAGTCCAGCGGCTTGCCATTTACGATTACCTCGTAGCCCTCGGTCGCCACCCAGTCTTCGCTGCCGTCCGCCTGTGTGCGCAGCTCGAAAACCCGATAAAAGCCGGGCTCCAGCACACGAATACGTTCTACGCGCTCCTGCTCGAATTCGCCGACATCCTGGTAGACAGTCTCCCGGATGCGAACCTGCGTAAGGCGCAGCTGGCCGTTGTTGGTCTCGGTCTTCCAGCCAATGATCTGCGGCGCCCGGTAGTGGATGCCGTAGGGCCGTATGCTCTGGTGCCGCTCGTCGTGGATGCTGCGCGCGCCGTCGGTGCGGGGGTAGTCGACCAAAATGTAGGTTACGCCGTGGTGCAGGGCAGCTTCGCCCACCTGCTTGGCGAACGTGTCCACGTCGGTGCCCTGCCCGTCGATGTTGTCGGCGTACTCGGAAATCGCGACAGGAACGTCGTCTTTAAACACGATCGGCTGCTTTAGCGGCTTGGATACTAATTTTTCGATCGTGTCGCGGTAATAGTTCGTCAGTACAGACTGCTTCAGGCGGGCGTTGTATCCGGCCACGGGCTCGTCGGGCATCATGGGCAGGTAGGTCTGCGCGGCTGCGCGCATGGCGCGGGTCCCGCCCCACAGACTGTCGACCATGCCCCATACCGGCGCCATGGCCGTGTATTGGTGAACGGGAAGTGCTACAGGGTTCTGCGTGTGCTTCGTACTCATAAGTATAAAAGTTCCGATGTAGCCGTGGCGTTAAGTACAGGGAATTGTTTCACAATGTAGTAACCCAGTCCGTCCGTCAAGTGCGTCAGTTTCGGGTCGTGCTTTTTGTCTATCTCGCCCGATCCGCCTTTTAGCAGCCTGACGCCCTCGAAGTCCTTCACGGTCATGGGCGCGGCCGCCGGGTCCAACATCAAGTGAATTGTACCACGTCCGGATTTTAAACGCGTGTTTACGGCGTTCAGGCGGGCGCGCTCGCTCGGGTTCGCCCGCGGGACGCGCATAAATACCCGCTCTTTTCCGAAATGCTCGAATAATCCTTGCTTTACCAAGTCCCAGTCGCTGCCAGCAATGGCGGAAGTCTTGCGGCTACCGCCCGTCGCATCGCCGTATACGAAAATGCGGCCCTCGTGTTTACCCCAGTCGGCGATAAACTTCCGTATAACGGCTGGCGTGTTGCTGTTGTTGGGGATGTGAACCTCACCTATTACCGCCGTGCCGCTAGTCGCGGGCTCCAGGACATTACCCAGCAGTTCGGCGCCTCCAATCTTGATAGGCTCCAGGCCCGATCGGCGCATGGGCAGTTCCATTTCTTGGCAGATAACCGCGATGCCCGGGTTAACGTTAAAGTCTAGGCACAAAATTAAATCGCCGTGCGGGTTGTACCTGTCGCGGAGTCGGGCGCAATGGTCGGTTTCCTCGAACGGATAGTACGCGCGGCCCTGGAAATTGACAAAAGACGCCTCGTACTCCTGCTCGAATGACAGCGGGTCAAGATCCTGTCGGGCGGCTTCGATGCGGGCGGCTGGCAGGACGGTCGACGACTTCCAGGTAAACGTGGCCCAGTCTGGCCTGGTCTGGGCCGCCTTGTACAGGTCGTAGTAGTGGTTCCGGCCTTCGGGCACGCCGGTAAATATGCAGAAGCCGCCGCGGTCCTCCAGCGCCGGGCGAACATTCTCCGCCCAGGCGTTCGGTTTCATATTGGCGTATTCGTCCAGTACTCCGCCGTCCCAGGGCGTACCCTCGATACGCTCGGGCTTGTCCATGCCCACGACCCACAGCGTCGAACCGTTTATTAATTCGATCGAAAGGTCAGTTTTAGACGGCGGCCGGGCCAGCATCCACGGCGGGACTAAGGCCAGCAAATCCTTCCAGAATATGCGCTTAGCCTGATCGCGGGTAGGCGCCCCGAAAAAGTAGTTCCCCGGCTGGCTGGCGGCAGA
This sequence comes from uncultured Candidatus Bathyarchaeia archaeon, assembly GCA_964628765.1. Classification (GTDB taxonomy): domain Archaea; phylum Thermoproteota; class Bathyarchaeia; order TCS64; family TCS64; genus RBG-16-57-9. Next base: position 10,596 of record CAZVMT010000088.1, read on the forward strand.
GCGAATGGCGCGCAGGGTAATCTTGCGCTTGGCGATTTCTGTTTTACCCGATCGGCGCCCGGCCGGAACAACGATAAACCGCTTGCGGCAAAGCATAAATTCCCGCTGCAGGTCGTGCTTGCGCAGTTCTGTCCAGCGATTAGTCAGCACCAGTGGTCGCCTTTTCCGCGGCCGCGGCGAATGCCCGCAGCATGTTGGCCAGCTCGTCCGGGCGCTGGTCCTCGGCGGATACGTTATCCAGGCCCAGGTACTTGGCGACATCGTTAAGGGCTTTCGATCGGTCGTACAGCTTCAGCTTCGGGCCGTGCTGTGTCCATTCAACAGACTGGATCCGCTTTTGCTGTTCCTCGGTCAAAGACTCCAGGTCCCGCAGGGCCTGCCAGCCGCTGCCGGGCTCGTAGTAGTCGGCAATGTTTGACTGGGATAGGGAAATGATGTCAGCAAGTACCCGCTCCCGGGTAGTTAGGGCAACAGTAAGGGCCGCGCGCTTGTCGGCCAGAAGTACTTCGGAAATTTCGGGATCGTTTAGCCAGGCGGTGGCAGTGTCCAGCGTAATGTCGACGAAGTCCGCCGCATCCTTAATGGTGGCGCCCTTCGATATTTGATACGCAAAGCGTCGTTGTGAGTCGGTAAGCATCCCGCCGTAATCCCTAATAGACATATACCACAGTCCAGCAGGGTACGCGAAGAAAATATTAGAGTCAACTCTAAATTTACAAGCGAGCCTAAACTTACACTAAACTGTATTTTTAGGGTTTACTCTAAGTTTGCAATATCAGAAATACTACTCATATGCTACCTGATTAAATTAAAAACACCCTGCAACTATAAAATATCAATAATCAATTTTTAAAAGTATTCCACTATACTATATACCAGAGGGGGTATAACCATATTCTCCAGATAGTTACCCTCCCCTCCAGAATGTGGTATATGTCTATTAGGGTTTACTCGGCCCCCGCCCCCGCCCCACGATCGCGTAGGCCCGCTGCACGTAATCCAGGTCGATACCCTTCAGCTTAACCTTATCCATTTCAAGGCGTTGCACCTGCTTAGACGAACAATCCAGGATAGCTCCCT
>CAZVMT010000089.1:0-11656 GCA_964628765.1 uncultured Candidatus Bathyarchaeia archaeon
GACTACATTGTTGCTATTGCTCGGCTCAGGGAGGGCGTCAGAGCGTTGGCTTGGCTGGTTGGCGTGGAAAGAGAAGATGTGCAAGTGGGTATGAGGGTTAGGCTCGTGGCTAAGGTCACTTCTGACGGAAGAGTCAGTTACCAGTTTATTCCAATCTAGAAGAGAGTGAAGGAGACGGCAGACAGAGAGATTCAGCGTGTTGCTGTTATCGGAACTGGATTGATGGGGCATGGAATAGCCCAAGCTTTCGCCGTGAAAGGTTACAGTGTGAATCTTCTGAGCAGACGCAACGAGAGTTTGAGGAAGGCGGTTCAGGAGATTAGATGGAGCCTAAACAAGTTTGTGGAGAAGGGCAGAATCAGCAGCGACGAGGCGGAGGCGGCTTTGTCAAGAATCGCCACAACCACGTCGTATAAGGAGGCGGCAGCTGATATTGACTTAGCTGTTGAATGTGTCTCCGAGAATATAGACTTGAAGAAGGTGGTCTTCTCGAAAATTGATGAAATAGCGCCGTCCCACGCCATAATAGCGACTAACACCTCCACATTGAGCGTAACCGAGGTGGGAAAGGCAACGGGAAGACCCGAAAAAACCGCTGGAATGCACTGGTTCATTCCCCCACAGCTGACTGGGCTGATTGAAGTAATCAAGGGCAAAGACACCAGCAGCGAGACCATAAACGCCATAATGGATGTTAGCAGAAAACTTGGAAAAACGCCGATACTGTGCAAGAAGGACGCCCGCGGATTTATCGTCAGCAGAATCCTTGTGGCTGTTTTCAACGAAGCCTTCTGGACACTCATTCGCGGAGAAGCCTCCATGAAGGAGATAGACGCATCCGCAAAATACATTGGAGGTTTTCCTATGGGCTGGTTCGAGCTCGTTGACTTCGTTGGAATAGACCTAGAATATGAAGTCAGCAAAATATTGCATGAAGCCCACGGCGAAAGATTCCAGCCATGCCTAGAACTCACTGAGCCTCTGGTGGAGGAGAAGAAGCTGGGTCAGAAGATTGGAAGGGGATTCTATGACTGGAGCAAAGGCAGACCCTGCATACCCTCTGAATTGGCTGGAAAATATGACATTGAACGGTGCTGGGCTGTTGCCGTGAACGAGGCGGCGTGGATGATTATGGAGGATGTTGCCGAGCAGGAGAGCATAGACGTGGGAATGAAGCTGGGGACAGGGTGGCCTTCAGGTCCCTGCGAATACGCCGACAAGAAAGGATTAGATATGATTCTGGACCAGCTGGAAGCAGCATACAGTCAACACAAAACGGAATTGTATAAGCCATGCCCTCTCCTTCAAGACTACGTGAAAAAAAGGTGGAGAGGCAAAAAAACGGGAAAAGGCTTCTACACGTATACATAGAATATTTTCTTCTGTGAATCACAGGAAAAAGACTGTTTTCAACAATCTTCTGATGTCGAAACCAATGGTTTCAATATCCAGCAATGTTTAAATTCAGGTTTGACCATAGATTACATACCAAAATTTAGGAGCGTGAAAGAAAAAGTTGAAAGAAAACCCAGAATACGAGCCAATGAATAATTGGCTAAATGAATACAGCAAAGAAAGAAGCCGCATAACCTACCGCAACAACTTCAACAATTTCTTAGAGTGGACAGGGAAAACGCCAAAACAACTTGTGGAAGAGTTTGACCAACAAAAAACCCGAAACCTGATTTTGACTTACCAAAACCATTTAATGACAAAATACAAACCCAACACAGCTAGGGCACTAATCAACACAGTTAGAGCATTCTACACAAGCCAATGCGAACCAGTAAGAAAGCTGAAACGTAGAATAGTAAAAGCAAGAGCGGCAAAAGGTGAACACGTTTTTAGCGTTGATGACCTTAGACTAATCAGGGAAGTTGGAGATTTCAGAGATAAAGCAATGATTTCAACTGCGGCAAGTTTAGGATGGGAAGCAAGTGCATTCCTAGACCTAGACAGAGACTTTATCGAGAAACAGGTAAACCGTGCAAAGTCGCAGAATCAGGACTTTATCGCCTTTGACTGGCTAAGACAGAAAACGCAATCAGAGCAATTCGGAATCTTGACGCCAACAGCACTTCATGACTTGGAGAACTACCTTAACACCACAAAAGATAACCCAACACAGAAGCTTTTTGAAATCACAAGTCAGGGATTAAATAAATGGCTAAAGGCAAAAGTCGAAAAAGCCAATGTTGTAACAACTGGTGACGTTAGATTTCATTTAATCCGAAAATGGCTTATGAGTTCCTTAAGCAATGCTGGTCTAAATGCCTTCGAAATCAAACTGATTCTAGGAAAAAGCATACCCATAACTGATGCAACATACCTTCAAACCCTGAAAAAATCGGCGCTCGAAAAAGTCAAGAAGGCATACCCCAAATTCCTTAGCCTAGTGCACTACCACAATGCCGCAATCAAAAGCAATGAGACTTTGAAGTTAGCCATAGAATACATGAAATTACAGGAAAAGCTCAGAGAACACCTGAAAGAACAGGGTTTACTAAAGCACATGCCGCCACAACTTGACAAGCAATTCAATCAAACAATGAATCTTCTAATGGAGATTGAAGAGAAAGCAAAACCCAAAAAAGGAGAGAAAACTGTTGAAAGTGAAGCTCAAGAAGAAAGCTGAAAAGCCTAGATGTCGGCATTGCGGCGAACCGATAGACGATGAATATGAAAACGATGGTCTATGCGATTTCTGTGCAGATGAACAGGATTTTGACGAAGGGTATGAAGAGGAGTGGCAAGAACTTTGAAGTTCGAAAACCTCTTTGACCTAGACGAAGCAAGAAAAACCAACATTCTCTTATCGGGAGCTAACGCAAGCGGAAAAACTAGGTTAAGCTGTGCAATTGCTTCAATGCTTTACAAACTAGGCTATACCGTAATAGTCATTGATATTTCGGGAGTATGGAAAAAAATTTCAGATTTACCCTACTACACTAAACCCTACAAATTCAATGACGAAATAGAGCTTGCAGATTTCGAGCAAAACACTAGCAGAATCTACGACCTGAGCACTCTAAAGCTTTCAGAAACTAAACAAGTTGTCGAAGCTCTCTCAGAAATGATTTGGAACGAAAGAGTCAACAACCCTAACCCAATTCCAACATGGCTTTTCCTAGAGGAATCAGAAGGTTTTCTCAAGTCAATAAGGTCAAAAGATGCGGAATCAATTTACCGCTTAGTGCACATTGGAAGAAACATTAACGTTAGGTGTGCTCTAATAACAACCGATTTAGCCCTACTGGATGCTTCAGTAATTCGACTTTGCGGCATAAGATTTCATGGCTTCTTGAATCCTGAAGAAAACAGTAAACGCAAATTCAAAGCCTATTACGGTAAAGACTGGTGCCGCATAGCAATGGAAGCACTAGAAACAGGTGACTTCATACGCTTTAGGCAATACAACCGAAATAAACCACTTGACATAATTAGCGTGCCGCTATTCAAAGACAAGCCTAGAGCACAACTTTACCTTAAATTCAAACAACCACAAGAACCTGAACCACAGAAACCAACAAGTCTAACCAGTAAAATAAACACAATCGTAAGAACCCTTCTTTAATCTCCTTCTTTATTTCTATTTTTTTATACTCTAAGTAAGAACTAACAAACAAATAGACCTAACTAAACTTACCATAGGAACACATTTGCTTTTTTTATGATGTGTTCAGGGAAGTTTAATTATTTTTTAAGCTTATTTTAGGCTTGTTTTAATGTGGATTTTGTAACTTAAAGTTTCAATATCGTATGATAGAACTCCACTCCCCCACGTTTTCAATTTCAGGTCAAAAAATAGGCTGGAATTCCCCATGTAGGCTATAAACCACTATTTTGTGGATGGTAGATTGTTAGGTTTTTGTGGATGTTTAAGTTAGGATTGTTAGTTTGTCATGTTAGTTATATGGTTGGTGGATGGTAGTTTGTCATGGTTGTTTTTATGAATATTTCTTAAAAAAATTGAATAAATTTTAATTTTTGTCTAGCAATTGCTTAAGTTTCTCTTGTCTAGTTTGTGTTCGCCAACTTTCAGGATTTGGCGATTTACCTAAAAGATAATCTGAGGTGAAACATGGTTTCTTAAAGTGTCTAGCTATGAAATACTCCCAAACTGAACCTGAGCTTTCACTATAGTTAAGCGGTTTACCCATAATGAAAACGTCACATCTTGAGATGAGTGTAATGTCACTTGCTATGCTTCGATACTTCCCTACTTTATCCGCATGATTTGTGCTTGTTATCGCAATCAAAACAGTTAGGTTCTTGTGCAGTTTCATGATTTCGTTAGCCAACTTAAGCGTCTCTTCTCGGATATTGGCGCTACCGTTAGAAATCACGTATGACATGTAAGCTAGAGTTGGCTTCTTAAACATGTGATTAATCCCCTTAAGGCTTAAATTTTCTTTTCTGCGCCTTTTTTCGGTTAAACTTTTTTCTCGATTTGTTCATTTTTTTCACTCAAATCATATAATTTATTTAAACTTGCATCCTCGAACCGATATTCTGAACCTAGTCTCTCCAATTTTTCGAGTTCTTCTTGCGTTTTATCAATGTCAAACGGATAAAGTGTTAATATTCGATTCCTAACAGCATTAAATTTTGTTTTATGTTCACTACAGCAAAATTTTTGGATGCCAAAAACAGGGAATTCTGCACCGCACCATAAGCATTTACGGGTTTCATTTATTTTTTTGACCGCTTTTTTATGTAGGGATTTACTGCGCTTATAATCCCAGTAACACCTACACATGCAATATTTTTGCTCAGAATTGTTGGTTTTGAAGGTTTTACCGCAATACGCACAATTTTTGGTGTAAACACGTGTATTTTTTTTGTAGGATTCGACATAACATTTTCTGCAACAAAACTTTTGAATGGCTCTGGATTTAATTACGCTAAACGGTTTACCGCATTGAGGACATATCTTTTCAATCATTTTTTGCTCCCTCATTATTTGAAGGGAGCGGTTGTAAGTGATTAAATGATGGATAAATCCGCTCCCCTCTCAGGTTTTGGCTACAGGTTAAGGTTAACTATCAGTTCGCCGTTAGGTTGTTGCGTGTAAATTTGGATTCCCGATTTTCTCAATTCTTTAAGTTCCTTATCCGTCAATCTTCGAGGTTCACCGATTTTTTTAACTCTTTCGTCCATCATTGACAAAACCTGAGTTACCATTCCGTTAAGGTCATGTAAGAAAATTTTGCCTTCAAACTCATTCAAAAATTCATGTGGATTATCCTTTTTTGCTTCAATCCTGATTTTTTGGCTGAACCATGCTTCAAGTGGCAATAAAGTGTTTGTGTCCGTAGCTGTCCTTTTGAAAATCAGTTGTGTGTCAATTGACTTAACTAAGCTAGGTTCCCATCCACTAATAGGCAAAATTTCGGTTTTAACGTCTATTTTTTTCCAAGTTTTTAACAAAATGTTATACTTTTGTGTGACTGTATCCTTTTGCACCTTCCACTCGCCTTTATCATAGATTATTTTTTTTGTGCTGTATGTATCAATCAAATCATTTTCTAACATTAATTATCTCCCCTACTTTCTCGAAGTTTTTGCCTAACCCTCTCATTTTCTCGTTCTAAGACTTTTTTGATAATGCTCGGTTCGTCTTTGAACTCTGGTTTGTTTTCGTCATACAGTATTTTTGGCAAATCTCCGCTTTTAATCGCATTAAAAAATTTTTGCTCTAAGGCTTGCTTTTGCTCTTGCGCTAATTTATCGCCTTTTTTGGCTCTCTCTGAAAGAGTATAAATCATGTCCTCGACACTATCGTAACCCTCAGAGCTTCGACCGTATTGTGCTGGTGTAAGCTTTAGATTTCCTGAAGCTCCACGACCTACTGGCGGTTCTCTGGATTGCTCCCATTCTCTTAATTCTTCTACAGTTGTAATGGAATCGGGAGCGCCTAGAGCTTTTCTCTTGTCGAAGAAAACCTTTTCCGCAATGATTCGGAGCTTGCTCTCTAGATTTTCCTTTTCGGTTCGCTCCGCTTCTAATTCCGTCTCTAACTCATTTTGACGCTGTAACGATTTCTTTAACGTTTCTGAATCAACTCGAACATTCAAATTAAGATTTTTGCCGTTTTTTGCGTATTTTTGTTTAATTTCTTCCTCAATTTCGTTTTCATTACTCATTTTTAATCATCCTCCAACTCTTTATCAAAAACTTCTTCTACTTTTGCTTTGACGGTTTTATCAACTTCTTTATCTGAATCGGTAGTTGGAGCTTGAAAATGACCCATTAAAATTGCATTTTTGCCAATAAATGTTATAGTAACCTGTTGCTTTAGAATACTTGAGTCACTTTGCATACCAATATATTTCACATGCGGCTTAAGAGAAGCAACTATGCCGAAACAGGAGTCTATAATCTCAGCAAGAAACTGTGCCTTAGTTTTACCACAGCTTTTGCATAGGTAATCCAATTGTTCAGCGTTTTCTGGTCTAAGTCTAACTAGTTCACTCATATTTTAAAGCCTTCTATGTGTAACTTTTGTAAATATTTGTATATAAGTATTATGTTTCAATTTAACAGTTTTTGGCTTATTTTGCGATTTAGAGCCATTTTTGAGGCATAAAGCCACAAAAAAGCGCAAAACAAAACCTAAACCCAAAAAGGCGATTAAACAGGTGATTAAATCCACAAAGACAGAAATTTAATCATGAACCGTGCAATTTTTTGCTCTAGGCAAATTTGCTTAAATACTAAACCATGAATTTTGAGCCAAAAACGCAAAAATATCATAGTGGTTACACAAATTTTTAGTGCCACTAATCATGAAGCAATCATGATAATCAATCAATTAATCAATCAATCATATGATAATGAAAAAATATGATAATCATTAACATTTATAGGAAAAGCCTAGACTACCGCACACATAACCTCATTTCTCTATTACCATATGAAAATCATTATCATATGATAATCGAATTAATCAGGTGATTAAAGCATAAATTTATATTTTATTACCTACAAGTAATATTAAGGAATAATAAACGAGATGTAAAGGTTTGGTAGGAACTGAAACTAGCGGAAACAGAAATCCGAAAAACAACATAAGAATCTGTGCAACTAGCGAGTTTCTAGACTATATTAGAAGCCTACCGAACCCTAAAGGTCTTCCAGCTTTTCAGGTTGTGGCTAGAGATTTTCTTCAAGTTCATAAAGAGGGATTCGTCAAAATGCACGGTCAAGAATGCTATGATGAACACATGAAGAGGTTTAACCGAACTACTACAGAAATGAAAAGAGACAAGCTGAAACAGGAAAAGGAGAAACAGAAAGAACGGGAAGAACGTGACGCATTAAGACGCAGAGAACTTAACGTCAAAGAAAGCGAAGCTAAAAAGCAAGTCAAGTATGAAGAACTTCTTCGAAGGCTAGAAAAATATAAAGCTCAACTAGAAAGGTCACGCAACACTCAATATGAAAGTAAATGGATTGAAAAAGTTGCACAAGTTGAATCTGAAATTCGAGCTTTAGGCTATGAAATTCCAGCTTAAGGCTAAAACAGACTTTTTGGAAGGGGGAGAAGAAATTTTTTAGCTTGTGTTTTCGGTAAACTATGGTAACCCATAAATATGATTTCTGTGTTTATCTTATTTGGCGATTGAAAATGGGAAGAACCCGATTGGTGAAGCTTTCTGAAGAAGAGTATCAACTTTTACAAAAAGCAAAAAGGGAACTTGCCCGAAGGGGAACAGGTCGTTTGCCCGAAGAAATGAGAAACGAGGCAGAAGAGGGAAACGTCTCTTTAGCTGATTTTGCTCTCGGGGCTATTGTTGGTTTAGGGGCTATAGCCCTCATTGCGGCTCTTTTTGGAGGCTCCGATGATTAATTACATGGGTATCTAAAGTAGACCGCAAAGCTTATTAAGATACTATGGTATACCATAGTAACGATTGAAGATGTATCCCCAACAAATCTACAATCGAACAACACAGACCGCAGAAACAACGGAATCTATATGGCTACAAATCTCAAATTTCCTAAGAAGTTTGGGAGAAGTTTTTGTAGCCATCGGAAGAGCTTTGATTCGCATAGGAGAGTTCATCTACGAAGTCTTTTTCAAGTAAGGGCATCAGTTGATGGATTCTCAAACCCCCCTTTTTTCGAAAACTAACTGTTTACTGGAAGACCTATAAACTAGGCTTTTTACATATACAAACGTCTTAGAGAAAAACAGCAATTCTTTTATTCGAACTGCAATAAACTTGATGCTCAATAATGTGACTTGAGAATGAATTCGTCAAACGAGAAGCTTTGTATTCAAAAACGGCTACAGAATTTTGTCAAAACAAATTTGAAATTAATGGGAATTGTTGTCTTTCAAATAGCTTTCAGTCTTATAGTAAGTTATCTTCTCGTGATTCCACACACATTCTACATTCCTACTAACGTAGCTAATCAGGTGTTGAGTTCATTAATTGACGTTTCTATTGCATTATTTGGTTTTGTAGGTTTAATCTTGGTTTTTACCCTTAGGAATTTGCTTACGACAAAAGGAAATTTACAGAAAGAAAAATTTAATTCAAGCATAACAAAGATACATTATGACCGCCAACTCTTACCTACATTGCTCTACGACAAAAACGCTCTTGGGCATTCGATGGAAGCAATCGAAAAATATGAACAGAGATTAGAAGAAATTGATAAAAGTATAAGCCATAATAAAAAACAAATTAATGATGCATTGTTCTTTGGTGTAGTCGCTATTGGTTTTGCAGTTTCTTGCACTTTCATGAGCATCTTGGCGTTTGGTGCTATTAGTAACGGATTACATTTTTTGCACCTTGCACTTCCATTTTCACTTTTCTTTATGTGTTTTGATTTTATCGTTGTGGCAATAAAAACAGTTATTGATTGATTATTGTTAGGCTTTGAAAAAGCGGAAAAAGTAAAAGCTGATTTAACTGATACTTAACCATTTCAAACTTACAGTTAATTAATTGTTGTTGTTATTTAGTTAATTTTATATATTAGAACAGACATATTTTCGTAATGCCTCGCTTAAAGGCAACGGAAAAAATTTGGGTGAATCATGTGGTAAGGCAAAAAATAGGAGATAAAATCAAGTGGTTAAGCCTACTAAGGCGAAATCCAAGAAGAGGCGACTTGATTCCATCAAAGAGTTGCTCAAAGACGAAGAATGTCGCAAACTTATCTTTCAGATATTGCGGCTTATAATAGAATCGCTAAAAGAGAAGTAATCGAAGATGGAGTCAAGTGTTGGGTTAGAGGGTATTAATACCCTAGCCGAGTGCCTAGAATCTATTGGACATCCTAATCGTTTTGGAATTGTGAAGTATTGTTCAGAGGAACCTCGTAGATTTTCGGATATAATTTTTCACCTTAAATTGAATCCCGCCTCTTTCAAATTCCACTCAAAAGTTTTGATGAAATGCGACCTTATCCAAAAAATCAAGAGAGGGGTATATCAAACAACTGAACTGGGTAACCTCTTACTTGAATTGGTTAACCGAGCCGACAATCTGTCAAGTAATAACAATTAGAGACAATTTTTAAAAAGTCATTTAAGTTTCTATTTGAAAAAGGCGGAAAATCATAAAACATAAAACTGACCACAAGTAGAATGGGGAAAATCAACTGACAAAAACTAAGCTAATTGTCTCACATGACGATTTCTTGAAAACATTAAAGGAAGTTTATTTTCTTGCAGTTTTGGGTTCATTATGTATTGCCATTGCCGCTTTCACGGGACAAGACTATCCTGAAGCTCAGACTTATGCTTTAACAGCGGCTTCCTTATTTTTAGTTGCATTCATGTCCTCTTTAGCTGTTAAGATTTTTTCTATTGACTTCTACGTAATAGTAACCTATGTTACTTCTGCTGTTGGAATCCTGATGTTATTTCTGGTTATATGGGAGTTTTCTAAGACAATTCCTTTATTAAAGAAATGTTTTGACTTAGTCGCCTCATTAATAACGTTGTTCGTTATTTTACATGTCGTTTACTCAGTAGAAATGCTGATAGATAGAAAGAAAAAACCTTCATTAATCGCTGGTGTTTTGCTTGCTTTTACTTGTTCAATAGTTATTTTCATCTTTTCAATTGCTATTATACAAGCATTTTTTGAGATTTCCTTAATACAATTTAATATCGTTTTAGGATATGTTCTTCTGAGTAGCCTTCTCATAATGGTGGTTTTGTTAATAGCCATATCTCTCAATTCTTTGCTAGAGCATAGGAAGAAAAAAGCGAATAATGAGAAATGATTAGCTCCCCCACCCCTCTAAATTCTTGGCGAAAAAAGGTGGAAAATCATAAAAACCAAAAGAATTAATTAGAAAAAGGAGAAATGGTTATGTCTTCTAAAAACTGGAAATGTTTGAGAATTTTTACGGAAGCTTTTGAAGACTTAAACAAGGTGAATGAGAACATAGTTGTTTTGATGAAAAACCTAAAACCGAAGCATGTTGAACTTTATTTTTTCAATAGATACACTAATAGTAAAAAGAACGAGTATTTCATCAATTTGGGTTTAGTAAATAGTGATGAGAAAGCTACAGATGATTTGGATAAATTATTGAAAAAACAGAATGTTCGTGTGGAGTCCTACGATTGTGAGATGTGGGAAGTTGATGGTTTTCCTATCGACTTTATAAAATGCGTATCATGTGAACTGTATGAAAAAATAAGGGAACTTTTCCCAGATAAACCACCAACTCTTACGCAACTGGGTTATCTTTTGCATTTCTTGATGAACCAATTAGGCTTGGGATATGAAAACGAACTTACAATATACAAAAATTTGGAACGAAAAATTGAAGAACAATTAGAAAAGAGCTAGTATTGGAGACTCCCCTACCCTTCCAAATTTTTCTTTAAAATGCCTTTTCTGATTTTTTCAAAAGTTGACGACGTTTAAAAAAATTAATTCTAACAATTTTAATTTTCTTTACAACTCCATTTTGCTTATAAACAAAAACATGATTTTGAGCTAAAAAGACAAAAATTTATCTTCTGAAAATCAAAAAGTTGCTTTCATATTTTTTCTGGAAAAACCCGTTTAATTAATTAAGAGGGAGAAAAGCCGCCTATGTGCAATTTGCATTTTCTGAGCAATAGCCTTAATTTTATGTTTGTTTTTTGATATGACGGGATAACTGGAAGGTGTGAAAGTTAATCTTTCACGCTCCTAAAACCTTCCCGTTATCCCAAAAATTAATCACCTGATTAAATTCCTAAACTGCAAGATATAGAAACAAAAAGTTGCATTATCTTCTGTTATTAGGCTCCTAATAGAACTCCATTTTTCTCTCTTTAATTGGAGAACAGTAAGGTTATGTTATCTGCACCAAACCGAAAGACTCCAAATTCGTCTCGTATATGCTTCAGATTTCATCAGCGCTCAATTTATCAATAAATCTTTCACCGTTAAAGCTTACGGGCGCCGAACACTATGCGCTCCGGATACGTGTAAACGTTCATTCTTTTGCCTCGGACGAACCCGACCAGAGTTACTCCTGTCAGTTGGGCTGCTTCCAAGCCAGAGCTGATAGCCGCTGCCAAGGAAGCGATTATGGGAAGTTTCATGCGTGCCGCCTTCAAAACTATGTCTCCGCTGAGTCTGCCGCTCAGGGCAAGAAAAAGGTTTCTGAAGTCCATGTTTTTTGTTGC
>CAZVMT010000090.1:0-2521 GCA_964628765.1 uncultured Candidatus Bathyarchaeia archaeon
ATGATGAAAGAATCAGGAGCCGATGAAGTAATCTCGAAACCGTTTTCACAAGAAGAAATCATTAATCTGATTGAAAAAACTATACTTAAAAATCACATTCAACGTTTTTCAACGAGAATCAATCTGAGTTACGATGATGTTAAAGGAAAATCCATCTTACTTCACTTTAATGCACTAAGTAATTATGAGCAAATAGTCAAAGAATTTGCAGAACAGACAAAGGCCAATGGAAACACGGTAATAATTTTAACTATGATAGATAGCTCAATATACAATATAATCGATAAAACGCAATACCATTTCGAGCCGCTTTCAGAACAGACTTTGATCAGCCAAATCCTTAGTAAACATCAGGGAGAGATAGCCATCGTTTATGATAGCGTAACTAATCTTTACCTCACTATGGGTTTTGATGCCGCTTACGAGATTTTAAAACAGATTAAACTCAAACTATCAGAGCGGAAAGCTACAAGCCTCTTCCTCATAAACCCCGAGGCCCACTCAAAGGAGGATTTCGTCAGCTTCTGCAGTCTTTTTCCTTTCCATATAAAATACGGTCCTGATGGATTGAAAACGTTAAAATGGATCTAATAGGGGTTCTCGACTATCACATTTATGATAGGGGAGCCGTTAGGCCACTGGAGAACCGCTGTAACAGGTGACCCGGGAAGCTCGACCCATTCTCCTCCTTGCCTAACCTCAATATTCACGTAATATGTATCAGGATTGTTCACGCTGATGATGTGTGTCACATCTCCAACATCGATCCCATGGGTTTCATATGAGAGTACATCGGTGTGAGTGGCGTTAGTATACAATATACGGAATTTCCCCATAACATTGAGTATGCTTACATAGATGCCGAGAGTAGGAGTGATCCATTGACCGTTCTCGAATTGTAACGATCCAACTGTTGATGGGAACCGGTTTCCTCGCTCGGTAACCGCAAGTATCTGATAAGATGCACCGTTCGTTGGCTCAACGTTAAAAGGTCCGAGAAGCTGTGACTCACCTATAGTAAGAGAGACATCTGTGTCATAATAGACATTACCTATCCAGACACGAATTACTCTTGCCCCATATTCACCGGTGTTGTCTATTTTTAATGTGAGGTTCTGAGAGTCCATTTGACTAGGAAAGGCGAACACAAGAAGGAACTCGCCTAATCTAGTTTCATCGAGCTGACCTGCTCCAATCTTAGATTGCTCAAGCATAACATCCGCCTGATTCATAACTAGAAACATGGGTACAATAGCCGTAAAAAGAATAGACACAAAGATCAAAGTGCCTAATATCGTGGATATTGCCCTTCTATCCGATATTGTATTCATAAAATGCATCGTTTTGCCTCCTGCTATGAACCTGAATATCTATCCAATCTCCCGAACTCAAAGAAAGGCCGGGATCAAGTGACAGACTATATAACGAATTAAAGTCTATTGAGCTGTCTAACTCATGTGTTATCTGTACTCCATCAAAATAGATGTAGACATCACATACGAGACCAACTGGGCCATAGTTGAATATCCAAATACTCAGTAGCCCAGTAGTCTCGTTATAGTAGACGTTTTCTATGATTAACCGCTCGTTGATATCGTCAATAACACCTAGGGTATCATTCACGTAGGTCTCCGCTGCAATCACAGCTGCTCCACGCGAATAAGCCCAAACGCTTCCTCCTATAACCAGTACTATGGCGGACAGCACAATAGACGCTATAACTGGCGATACAGCTTTTCTAACCAAACATAGAACCTCCACCAATCTGCGCTATCAACCAGATACCGGCAAGTCCCACAAGAACCATCAGGATACTGTGCTTGAACCCCGCTGATACTCGACCAGAACTGATCTTCCCGGTGACCAGCCCAAGATTGAACACATGTAAGGCTATTGGAGTCAACATCGTCTTATAGAGCTCAACAATAGGCACAGATACACCAGTACCAGTCGCGCTGTTAAAGAAAGAAAGGAACATGACCAGGGTCCCAGTCAATATTATCGCACCGATATACGGAACCACCACGAGAGGAAGCAGCGCATCGTGCTTCTCTTTCTCTAATCTTTGCGTAGTCTCAGCGAACTCTGCTAGAGCCTCAAGGCTTTCCTCGCTTCCCCCGCCGATCTCCATGCTATCGATTAGAAGATATACGTTGAGACGCGCGTGCCAGTCTTTCACATCCTCTTCCATCTCATTATAGATTTGTTTGATGGGATACCCGAGCTTGATCTTCAGGTCTATGTTTTGAAGATGTTTGCTGAACTGTTTATAGTCGCGCTGACTCAGCGCCTCTATGCACTTCTCTGGGTTTAAACCACTCTTACGTGATTCAACAAGGTCTCTAAGAAATAAAATGACCCCGCTTTGAAGCCCACTACTCGATGAAGAGGTCATGAAATCAAGGATCACAACTGGAATCGATAATAGGATTAGAGACAAAGATAACCCAATGGCAGCCTCTGTGCCTTCAGCGAAACCTATAGCTAATCGTATATTTACGATCAAGTCACGTATGAAAGG
>CAZVMT010000090.1:2621-10771 GCA_964628765.1 uncultured Candidatus Bathyarchaeia archaeon
AGGATGCTGATGATGATGTATGCCTCCATGAGTAATCCCATGTTCTCGCCGACAGATTTTACACGAGACGCGAGAGAATTAAACATGCTATTTGTTTGACTGAACAGGTAATGTAACGTATCTCCACCGGTTCTGACGCTTGAGGCGTAGCCGAGAAGAAGCTCTTTATACTCTTTTACATCGATCTCTCTAGCTGCTTGTTCGAGGGCTGATAATGGATCTGCTCCTGTGCTGAACACGATGGTCTCGATTCGTTTTACCTCTTTCTGGATCTCAGGTAACATATCCATATCGCTCAGCCGCATGAAGCTATCAAAGGGTGAAAGCCCTCCACTCGTCATGACGCTGATAAACATAGAGGCATATGGAATCTCTACCTTCAGGCTGCTGAGCCTATTTGATACCATCATGCTGGGATAAACTATTCCAGCTACTATCGGCAAAATGACGCCTATCATGGCCCCCAGAATCACTTGAAAAAGCATCGCCAGTCCTGAGAGATGAGAAATTATTGCTAATGCTGCGGCTATACCTCCACCAATGACAAAGCCGATGATTGAGGCCAACCCTAACATGCTGAAGTAGACCTCAGGATGTATTCGAATAAAATTCACGTCAAGATCTTTCTCTACTGATTTGAAAAAGTGGGAAAAAGGAATACCGAACCATCCTAGATAACAGTAACAGAAATCTCTAAGACTCACTCTGTACCACCTCTTCTTTGGAGAGCTCTAAAAGCCCAGTGATCTCAGGTTTAATAGCTTCCTCTTTATGCTTGGCTCTCATGGTGTAGTCGAGTATTTTCGCCGCGATATCAGACTGGTCCCTGAGATTACTATCTCTGAGTTCTTTAAGGAACTCTGCACGTCTATCGATCTCGATCAATAACTCGTCTGCGTCTTTTCCGAGTTTTTCGGCTGCGTGAGGGATTAGGAAGCTATTCTCAAAATATGTCTCGTATTCGTCGTTTCTTGGGTTCCATTTTGCGACTGGGTTATAGTTTTCGTATTCTTTGATCTCCCAAATGTCTCTAATTCTGCGACCATATTTGATCTTACCTTCTCCTGGAATCTTTACGCGTTCGACATGTAACGCGACGTTCATTAAGGGTATATAGACGGGAGATACGTTCATGGGGTGAGATGTAAGTCGTTTGACGACCTGATCAACGCCGTCAGCGTGAAGTGTACAGAGACCACCGTGACCCGTTGCTATGGCCTGGAACAGAGTGTATGCCTCTTCTCCTCTAACCTCACCTACTATAATGTAGTCTGGCCTGTACCGCAGGCTTATCTTCACCAAGTCGAAGAGGGTTATGTTCTGATTCTGGTCTCCTGAGCCAAATTTAAAGGTCTCTCGGCTGGTTAATTGTGTCCAGTTATTCAGTGAGGGCCTCAATTCGGGCACCTCCTCAACTGTCACTATCTTCGTATTGAGAGACATGAGAGTGATTAACGAGTTCAGAAGGCTGGTTTTTCCTGCGCCAGTGCCTCCTATGATCATGAGGTTCATCTTGGATTCGAGTAGGAGCCAGAAGTAGGCTGCGATACTTTCATTCATGGTTCCAAAGTTGAGCATGTCGACGATGCTAATGGGATCTTTGCGGAATTTACGAATGCAGAACGTGCTCCCTTTTGGGGACACCTCGTCCATGAAGGTTGCTGCGAGTCTATGGTTCTCTGGTAGCATCCCGTCGATTATGGGGTGTGCGCTGGAGATGTGTTTTCCAGCCTTGTGTGCGAGTTTGATGATGAAGTTGTTTAAATCGATCTTGTTTGTGAAACTAATGTTTGAAGGTATGCTCTCATATTCCCGGTGCCAAATAAATATCGGCATGTTAACTCCATTACAACTGATGTCCTCTATCTGAGGATCATCCAGTATTACATTTAATCTCCCGTAACCGATGAGATCAGCTACAATGTGGTATTTTATACGTTCTATGCTTTCATCGGATAATGATCCGAGAGATTTATTGTATTTTTTAATAAACTCCGCAGTTTGTTCTACGAGATACTTGTTAGGTTTGATCTCTTTATCATCAGGCGGCTTGAGCTCTTTACTAATTATTTTTTTTAATTTATCTAGGGCGACAGCTTCTGTTTCATTCAGAGCCACTTCGCTCGATACATAGTGCAATCCTTCGCCCTGATCATTGTATCTGAGGATCTTTACCTCGCTGAAAGGCTCCGTAACGAGATATTGAGCCATTATTTCGAAGTTTGGCTCCTCGATTACATCAACTATGGACTCTTCCACCTTGGGTTTCGCGAATAGTTGAGGTATTTTCATTGTTTCACCGATGTTATTGAAATTTAGAAAGAAAAAAAGGAAGGAGTAATTGGCTTACACTAGTCTTATCAACTTAATGTAATCCATGCCGCCTGCGCTGTGTAGCTTTATGTTAACAGTTGTACCAGCAGATAGTGTTCCATATGTTGATGATATATACACCATTACTGTACCGCTATTTCCAGCTGTTAGTGATAATCCGGTTGCACTAATATCTGCACCTGCAGCATCAGCTACAACTGCTACTGCTGCTAGGTTAACGATTGGTACGTCATTAACGAACACATGGGTGATCGTGGCATCAGCCGAACCGCTATTTTTAACGGTTAGAGTAATATTCCAACCACCAGTTGCGGAGGTTGCGTATCCTGTTTGTATCTCGACTTTCTCGAATTGGGTGTACTGGCTACTAATGCCGCTCATCCAGTATGAGACGCCTACAGATACAGTGATTGCTACAGCCACAAGGATGACCGTCGCGATGACGGGGCTTACAGCTTTTCTATTTATCATTTATTTTTCTCCAATACTAATATATGCGCAAGTTTGAAATAGACATATGTTTGTAACAATTGTACGTACAATGCGTTAATACAGTAGGAGTGAAATAATAATACAGCTCAAGGGAGACCGATCGTTGAGAAATGATGACATACCTATTATGCTTACAGGTTTCGGACTAACCGAAGAAGAAGCCTCAACATACTATCTCCTGGTAAAAAATGGTCCCACAACAGCAACAGATACCGCGAAGCATTTAGGCACTAATAGAATGCGGGCGTATAGAGCACTGGACTCGCTAGTTGAAAAACAATTCGCTAAAAATACCCTGGAGAGGCCCAAACGATACATAGCCGCGGACATCGATGAAGCCCTTTCTCAATATCTCGACAACTATCATCAAACAATGTCCCAGTTAAAAGAAAAAGAGAGAGAAATTATAGAAAAATTCAAAAAAATAGTAAAAGCCCCAATAGAAGTAGAGGAAAACGCGTTCAGGATAATTCAGGGTAGACGACAAGTCTACCGGCAGATCGCTGCTGTTCTTGACCGTGCAGTTGAGGAAGTCTTTTTCTATATACCGAATAATGATTTGTATCGTTTCGAGTTCGCTGATATAGATGATAAGCTTTGGGAAGCGAGTCAGCGGGGCGTTAGGATCAATATCTTGACGCATATCGATGAAAACGTGCTGGAAAAAGCCGAGGAATATGCAACTAAATATAATGTTAGACATATCCCGTCTTTTACTAAACTGAGGTTCATACTGCAGGATTATGGTGAGATATTCTTCAGCTTCCCAAAAGATGACACTATGAGCATGACGACACGAGACGATACTGGGCTCTGGACTAACACCCAAGATTTTGTGATCGCAATGAGGTCTTTTTTCGAGGAAAACTGGGCAATCTCACAGGAAAGCGAGCCTGTCATTGACGCGTTGAGACGAGGGAAACCTCTACAATTTATCGGTTTAATCAGTGATAGAGAAGAGCACAGCAGAATCTATGGTAAAATGATCGAGGAAGCGCTGGAATCAATAGATATCATGACGAAAAACACGGCATTAACGCTATCAAATTCCAAGGCAATCAGAGAGGCTCATGATCGAGGAGTGAAAATACGATTTCTAGCCGTGTTAAGCTATGAGTCGCTTGAAAGTTTGCTTCAGATATTCTCGCTAGATCAGATTAAGGGAGCAGAGAGTAGCAGATTTGACATCTTACTGGTAGACAGAAAACGGGTTATAATGTTTATTCCCACATATGAGGAACTAGGAAACAGCATTACCTCAAACAATGAAATCTACGTCGAGACCATTTCAGAAGTCTTTGAGGATTATTGGATCCGAGGAGTTGATGTGAAAGAGCTTGGACAGAGACTCATCACAGAGTCGAGATTCAATGAGGTAATATCCCTACTATCTGAAAGCCTTGGTGCTGGATACTTGGTCGAGAGAAACAAGCAAATAATATCGCGATCAGGCTCAATAGAAATCAATCTATACATCATGGATCAAGAGAAAGAGAAAGCAACGATTATCGAGTTCGCGTTATCGGGTGAAGGCTCAGGAAAAATAGCTGAACTCTACGCGAAAGCCTCAGAACTTGACACAAAAGCGTTTTTGGTATCATTTGACGAGTTTACTCCATCAGCGAAGAGTCTAGCAGACCTCTTCAACATAAAGCTCATCAACAGTAAAAAAATCGAATCATTATCACAACAAATCACTAAAGAGTTACAGGTATCTTGAGGGAAGAACGGCTTTTTCCTTTGGGAACACTTCAAGACCCTTTTCGTTTATCTGATAAGGCCTCGTGTTAAGATCGTGTTTTGTTCCCCTCATCTTCTCGATGTGAAGAGTTCTAACACCATTCGGTAGTGTGAGTAACAAGATAACCCCTTGTGCAAGATATTCTTCGACCTGAAGTTCACGATCAGGACTGTAGGAGTTAAGTTCGCTGGTTACGATGCACGTTGCTCCAAGCTCGTTAAGGCACTGAAAGAGATCTAGTGTCGCTCTGCGTCTCTTAAAGTTGTCTCCAAACTGAAATAGAAGGTTCGTAAGGCTATCTAATACGATTCTTTTTGGTTTATACCTGTATGCTTCTTTTTTTATGACTGATAAAAGTGTGGCGAAGCTGAATTTCTCGCTTCCGATGACTATCTCACCGATCTTGATATCGTTCTTAAGGCTCTGAAGAGGTGAGGCGTCTACAAACTTGATCTTATCCCCGAATTTATTTTGCAAATCCCAATTAAAGCTCATGGCATTCTCGATGATGTGAATAGTATTCTCTTCAAGGGATATGAAGAGCCCGTTTTCTCCTAGTTCAGAACCTTTGACTAAGAACTGGATGCCTAATATGGTTTTTCCAGCGCCAGGGCCTCCTGTGATTAGGCAGATCCTTTTTTCGGGTAAGCCATCGTTAAGCATCTCATCTAGGCCCGTTATTCCTGTTGATATTTTATTCAAGAGCCCAACTCAAATTTTCTGCTTTCAATCATTGACCTAAAATTAGCGTTAAAAACCTCAATATTCAACTGGTGTCTCATGTCTCTAATCTCGGACTCTACAAACGAGAAATGTTTCACTATCTCTATATATTCGCCTAAATTTTCACTCGGAATACTATCCAACATCAATTCATTGTAATGTTTCCTCAGATTGACCAGATAATGCTTTGAATCATCCTTCAAGGTCTTAACTTCCTCTTTCAAATACATACCACTCACTAACTCCGCATACGCGCAAGAACCTGATAAATCACATAGAGGCCATTTATGCAGAATACGTAGGCAGAGGCAAAAACTATGAACGCAAACCCAACATTGGTGGCTTCTATGAGAACAACGCCAGCTGCTTCCAGTAAAAACACTATAAAGAAGCTAAAAGGAACTGAACTCATCTTACCAATCAAATGCTATGCCCCACACCCGCACCTGTATTCTGTTTAATTCATCCAAATATAAACATGAGTAAGCAAATGTATACATTAAACTAACAAATAAACAAATCTATCTTTTTACTACAGATAAAAGCTAGGGTTAATATTCATCGTAAGTGAAAGAATAAACGAGAAGTATTGGATTCTGAAACAATTGGAATGATCCAACAATACCTAGATAGATATGTTGAAAATAAAATAATAGGCAATTACGTGGAAATGTGGGCAAGTATTAAAAAAAACGGCTCCATTGAGAGTGAAAAAAGCGCGATAATAGGTCAATTATACGGCGGAGCCTTAAGACTGCTATCTAACTTAAACGGATACGAAGAGAGCAACATTAATCCATATGATCTAGAGGAATTTAATGAATTATTCATGTCGAGACTATATGGAATAGAAAAAAGAATCGAAAAAGTTCTAATAAAAAACAACACACCATAAATACGCAATAACTATCTTAACGTCTCCAACATCTAGAAAACCTCTACTATCCATCAAACAAACTCCCCCAGGTGTCCACCTGTCTACCATTTGGGTTAATGATAGACAAAATCTCTAAATAACATCATCTTATCCTGAGGGTGTCGGCTGCATTAGCTACTTGAGCCATTTTTTTCATTATCGGCTTGACATGCTCTGAATAACGCCGCAACTGCAGTATCAATCAGATTCCTGTCTGATGCACCCTTAAACCTACGCGCTGACCGTAGCGTCTCGATGGACCTACTCTCCTGCTCCGCACTTACCATTAATATTATTTCCTCTGGCTACGGGATATATAATGATGGTATTTTCTGTTATCTTTGTATTCATATGTATACTTTTTTTGCTTATGCGCCCTCTTTAAGAATCAGTACACGGGCCTAAGGCCTATTCAAATCGGAACAGCTACTATACATATCCATGACCTG
The DNA here is from genome assembly GCA_964628765.1 of uncultured Candidatus Bathyarchaeia archaeon. Taxonomy (GTDB): domain Archaea; phylum Thermoproteota; class Bathyarchaeia; order TCS64; family TCS64; genus RBG-16-57-9. Next base: position 9,277 of record CAZVMT010000090.1, read on the forward strand.
ATTAACATCATTGCACAGCTTTTTCGATAATTTTATGTTCTAAAATACCTATATATTTACATCATGCCAATATTGGAGGCGTTATTAGTTGTCGGATGATGAGAGGAGCGAAACAACGGTTAGAACCTTCAGATTGAATACGGCTTGGGACGATATTCTAAAGGATGAGGCAAACAATCAATCAATCACTGTCAGTCAATTGCTGAATCAAATAGTGCGAAGATACACAATCGCCCAAAGATTTTTCAATCATTCTCAAAACGTCAACGTTGAGTTTAAGATATTCTCACCCATCCTAGAAATGTTATCCGAGGAAGAGATAACAAATTTCGGTAAAATGGTCGGAGCCACAAGCGTCAGGGAGGGCATCGCAAACCGGGGCCTACCCTTGGACTTCGAGTCAGTTAATTATCTGATAGAAGAGGTCTATGACCGTTACAGTGGATGGTTCAAGTGCAATACATACAAAAACGGCACCGAATATGTATTCAACTTACAACACATGTTTGGTAAAAAATGGAGTCTATTCATCAATAGCTTCATGGAATCCATGTTTATTACTCTCCTCGACATATCTATAAAATCGGAGATTTACGATGATTCTGTAATCATTAGAATCCCAACAAGGCAAATTACATAGTTAATCTAACATAGAACGCGCGGATGGACCTACACCTCGAACACATAAACGCTTATGTGCTTAAACACATAAACCAATATGTTTATAAGCGGATAAGTGCATATGTTATAATGTGGATAAGCAAGGTGAAACATAGATGAATACAAGAAAAACAAAACACGAAGGAATAAGACACTTTGCTTACTGGAAAAACATCTAGCGCGTGCTCACACAAAAATTATAGGTGATAAAAGTGGGAAGAATCAGCGCGATACTCTCGGATGAACTTGAGAAGGAGCTAAGACTCAAAGCCCTCGAAGTATTCGGGGGAAAAAAAGGTGACCTATCCAGAGCAGTCGAAGACGCCGTAAAAACATGGGTTGCCCCAGAAATCAGCTCATATGGGGTAGCGCCAAATAAGTAACAGGGCAGAACCCCCTCAGCACGCGGTACAAGATAAGTGTATTACTATAAAGAACGGGCGTGGAACAAAGATGATTACCGTATTTTAGCTAACGGATTAAAATTTAAGGAGAAGAAAACAATGACAAGCAATATTCAGGAACAAGAGACGCGTCGCTTGGACATTATCGATGGAATAAACAGGGGCCTCGCATCTTCAAAGATCGCAACAAACCTAGATGTACCCCTCTGGATCGTAAAAAAAGATCTGAGAAGAATGCGACGTAACAGGGACTCCGAGCTTAAACAGGCGTACAGCAACGCTAAGGAACTGATCCAGGTGAAGAAACAATTGACCGCAAATTTGCCCGGTGAGAGGTTCCAACGCATGACCGGGATGACGTTTAAAGAGAAGACCTTCAATAACATGATGAGCTTTTATGAACCCGAGCTCAGGAACATACTCAAGGCTGA
>CAZVMT010000090.1:10781-11556 GCA_964628765.1 uncultured Candidatus Bathyarchaeia archaeon
GTGACGCGATACGGGACCTGCCTGATAGCGTCAAGAAAACTCTGAAGCGTAACGGGATCATCACTACTAAGTGGAATGCCCCCCAAATCACCGCAAGTGCCCGTACCTGTCTAACAGGCATACCATCTGTAAATTGATAAACACGCCTCTTCTGAATCGAAGGCTTGCTTCTTTGTCCACCTTTTTTTCATTGATGTCGATGATGGTCACCGAGCCAGTGGTGGTGACCACTGAGAGCTAATATAGATCGGTCGCCATATCATCAAGAACCTTGCCTACTTTCTTTACCACACTCGCTAAAGCACTCATACCAGTTACACTGACTTTATAGAAAAAAAATGAGGGTCCAAAAGAGTTGCGTAACTACTTAATAGAATTAAATGGATAGAAAAATGGAAAAGATGTAATTATTCCTCGATCTCCGTGACCACGCCAGCGCCAATCGTCGTGCCCATGTCTCGCAAAGCGAACCTACCCAGCTGCGGGAAATCCTTGAAGACCTCCATAGCTGTGGGCATCAAAGGCACGAATCGAACCATCGCTGCCTCACCTGTCCTCAAATAGGCTGGGTTCTCCTCAACGGTCTGCCCAGTCCTCGGATCCAGCTTTGCCAGCAGCTTATCGAATCGCACAGCAACCTGAGCAGTATGCACATGCAATACAGGCGTATATCCCTCACCGATCGCCGTTGGGTGGTTGATGATGAATATCCTGCCCTTGAACGCCTTTGCAACACGGCATGGATTGTTGGGGTGGCTCGCTACTTCTCCACGCT
>CAZVMT010000091.1:0-11522 GCA_964628765.1 uncultured Candidatus Bathyarchaeia archaeon
CGGCAACACGGAAGCAGAACAATACTGGACAAACCTAGCTTCAAACCCATAATTACAGTCGCAAACACCACACCAGCGAAACTCAGGGAAAAACTCGCTAAAAAATAAAGGGGGGGGAGGGGGGTACCACATCAAACCCCTAAAACAGGCTCCAAGACGAAAACCAGCCCCAGAACAACCCAGTTTCGATCCTGATCTATGTAAAAAACCGTCACCTTAACGATTTCTGGTATACAAAATCGTATACACAAAAGCATCTAAACAATAAAAAATAGGAATAAACCCCAATAGGGGATTATTCCCGCTTCCTCACCATACGATCCAACAGAGTCGGGTCTGGCATACCGATCTTATCCTCAACCCACCCCTTCTCCACGAGAACAGCCATCAACTCCTCCTTCATGGTGAAAGGAATATCCGCCTCCCGCCGCACGAATAACTCAAGATCAAAAGGCATTGTACCGAAGTACTTCTTATGCAGATCAATATAGTGACTCAGCTTCACAGCCCTACCCTTCGTAGTATCATTAGGACGCATAGACAACTTAGCGGTCATCACGATAGCCTCCTCAATCGACTCCGCCGAGTAAAACAAATGCTCAGGCACAGGCCCAACATACATATCCCCACCAGTACGAGCATCAAGAGTAACCCAATCCTCTTCCTTGTCTTTATCCCCCAACAAGTTACGCCTATACTTAGAACCATGCGGACCAACAATAACAGGGATACCCAGACGCCAACACCCAGAAGCGATACTAGAAGCCTTCTGACTCATGGCACCCCACGCTACCCCCACCGCGCCCACACGATTATAGATATAATCAGCGATCTCCTCATAGTTCCCCCTCAGAGGACGCTTAGCGAAAATATTAGCGATCTTCACCGTGGCACCAGTAATGTGGGCGTTCGAGACACAGCTACCTATGTTAATCAAGCCCCCCGCATCAAAGACCCCGGGATACCGGTCATAGAGGTTCTGTCCCTCCTCATCCAGCGTAGTCGCTAGATCCATGGCGGCGCAACCAGTCGCCAGCACAATGAATCTACGCTTCAGGAACTCCTCAGCGATGGTAGCCACCTCACCCCCACCCTTGGGGTAATTAGCGCAGCCAACGAGTGCAACTACACCCGGGATCTCACCGAAAACGATACCACGTCCAACCTCCCTGATCTCGACATCGGTAATGGCTCCGCTCCCCGTCCTAACATTGAAACATTCATTCTTACACGTCTCAGCGGAAGCCGCATACATATAACTCAACAAGGGTAAGTCCTCTGGGCAGGCGCTCTCACAACGTCCACATCCAACGCAGAGGGACTGAATTTCCTTGAGAAGAGAAAGATCACCTGTCTTGGCTGCCTTCACCGCCTCCATGACTGGCAGGGTATTTGGGCAAGCGAAGACACACTCAGAGCAGCCACGGCACCTTTCGAGACCCTCAAGCAGCTCTCCAGTCGAGGGATTCTTGTACTTTTCTCGCATGGGCGAGACAGCCATAGCCGTCTTGACGACTACTTCCCCGACTTTTCTGGGCTCCAGGATCAATACCCCCCTCACTCGACCCGAGACCAGATCATCCACGATCACATCCGGGTCATCATGAGTACGGTTAACCAGCCCCATCATGCTCTTCTCGCTCGTAGCTATAACCGGCGCCCCGATCCGTTCGGCTTCATCAAGGATATCGGTGCGAATACACTGCTCATCAATAACCACAACATCCGGGATACCCGACCGAATATACCTGATCTGCCACGAGATAGGACCCATGATCTTGGCCCTGTTATCATACCTGCTGTTATCGTGGGCGGTACAGCATAACCCACCGATCTCAACCCTGTCAAACAAGTCATGCTCCATCAAATAATCGATAATATCAACACTCGGCAACACATTATGCCCGATACACATAACAACAGTCTTACTGGTATCGATGGCACCGAACCCCATGGTCGTCAACTTAGCCTCAGAAGCCCCCTTAGGCATCCCAACAGTGGAGATCTGGGCGATATCAGCCACCTCCATCGCCACATGATCAAGCATCCCAGCGTGGAAAGCCTTGGACTCAAAATCCAGTGGATCCCCCTCCTGCCCAGTATGCGCAGAAGCCACAAGCTGCACCAGCTGCAACTCAACATACTCCAACGCCTCCTCAAGATCACCAATCGTCCCAGGCTTATACCCACAGACCAACCTGATATGAGGCGCCTCAACGTTAGTATTCAACGCCACATCCAATGGACAATCACGCCCATACTCCTCCAAAAGGTGATTCAACATATGCCTCGCGTGAGCGCAGTGAGTAGAAGCCCCGATACAACAAGATAACATCACTATCCGCGACTGCTGAGCAGCCAACGTCAACCCACACGCCCCCTTCTTATCCCCAGTCAAATCACATTTACCATAGGTACAGAGGCAACACAGATCACATAGAGGCATGTAGAACGGCTTGTACCTCTCCAACAGCTTCCTATCCCAGTCACGCAGAGTCCCCACAGAGGGAAAAGGGGTCGGCCCCATGGGCTCCTCCCACTCCTCATCAACGACCCTACCGATACTGATCTCAAGACCCTTAAAAGTACCCAGAGTAGACGCAAGTTCATCGATCTTAATATTCAAGTTCTTCTTCGCCAAAGACACAACTCCTTCTCCCGATGATGTGTAGAGATATTTACCCGACGGTAATAATAAATTTTGGCTGGACTAAATTCAATACCAACCCAAAAAACCGACAAACAAGTCACAAAACAAATAAAACCCAGAAAAAAAATCATACACCCAACTACCACCAACCGACCCCAACCCATAAAAGCAACCCAACAAAGAAACACCAAATGACACTAACAACCCAACAAAAACACAACCTCAAAAAACAAGCCCACCACCTAAACCCCCAAATACAAATAGGCCGAAACGGAGTAACACCCCAACAAATCAACCAAATAAAACAAGCACTAGAAACCCACGAACTCATCAAAATAAAATACAACCACCACAAAAACCAAAAACAAACACTAACAGAAACCATCACACAAAAAACAGAATCAACCCAGATAACCCTCATAGGAAACACACTCACCATATACCGCATGAACCCAGACCCAGCCAAACGCAAAATAAACCCAGACTCGAAATAATCAGCAAACAAACAACTTAAAACCAAGAATATCCAAAACATATCCAAATGGCTAGACAAAAAATAGACACCATCGACATAACCATCCTAAGAAACCTACAACACGACGCCCGCACAAAATACAGCGACATCGCCAAACAACTAAACGTCAGCGTAGACACCATCATCAAACGCTACAGAAAACTCAAAAAAAGAGGCATCATCAAAAACACCACACTACTACTCGACCCACGCAGATTCAACGAAGAAATAATAGCAAACTTCAGCATCGACGCCGAACCCCACAGCATCACAGAAGTACTGGGCTTCCTGGAAAAACAACCAGACATCAAATTCAGCACCCACAGCCTCGGAGAATACGACATATTCACCATCGCCACAGCCCGCAACATGAACGAGATGAACAAACTCAAAGAAACCATACAGAGCCACAACATGGTCCGCGGAGTAAAAACCAGCATCTGGGTAGACCAATTCCTACTCTGCCCACAAAACTTCGAACTAGAACCACTACTGGAGCCACAAAAATGAGCACCCAACTAGACAAAGAAATAGTAGACAACCTAACAGAAAACGCCCGCATGAGCTTCCGACAAATAGCCAAAAAAACAGACAAATCAACAGACACCATCATAAACCACTACACCACACTACTCGAAAACGGCGACATCAGAGGAAGCACAGTAGTAGTAGACATAGAAAAAATAGGCTACGAAGGAATCGCAGCCTTCGAAATAGACGTCACGAGCGACCAAGACATCAACAGCGACATGATCCTTGAGACACTTATCAAGATGCCCAACATCATAGTAGCCACCAAAACAGTAGGAGAACACGACGTACTCGTACTAGCCGTAATCCACGACCTAGCGCACTACCAGAAGATCAGCGTAGAGATCGCAGGCATAAGAGGAGTAAAAAACATATCCAGCAACATATGGGCAGGAAACAAAAAGATACTACCAAAATACTTCATAATATGATCAATTTTTAACAGCCAAGAAAACCCTGTACCCGCTCTTCTTCGCAAGGACCTCATGACCACCGAATACAGAATCAAAGAAACCAGCCAACATCTTGCCACCCTTATTGCTTTGAATAACCATCTGCAACACCCCACCATCGTTGAGGTAATCAAAAGCCCCGGAAACCATCGGAAAAACCACTTTATGCATACCAGCCGAGACAGGGGGATTCGAGGCGATCACATCAAACACCATATCTCTAAGAGGCTCATAGAGGCTCCCTTCATAAACCGTGCAGTTCTCCAATCCGTGTCGCTGAACATTCAAACGCGTCAACATAACCGCCCTCGGGTTGATATCCGAGAGATGAACACTCAAAGCGGGGCTCTCCAAGGCAGCCATGACCCCGATAACACCCACACCACACCCAAGGTCAAGAAACTCTCCCCGCCGAGGGATCACCATATTCTCAACTAGAACCCGTGTACCGTTATCAACCCGTTTGGCGCTGAAGACCCCATGAGAAGTAAGGAAACTAACCCGCCGACCGCGTAGCACAGTCTCGATTAATGCACGCTCATCCTTGGAGGAGGGCTTAGAGGAGAAATAGTGGCTACTGGTCACAGAGAAAATACCCACGTAATTCAGCTTAAACTCTTCGCCACTACCAAGACTTGGGGTAGACGCCACTCGGCATCATTACCCGCACTATAGTCGCAGCTATACCGTGATCCTCAGCCTGAATCTTGCCGCTGCTCATATCCGCCCTCATAAGCGCTACAGCCTCACCCTTCTGGGTCATAACACAGACCAAGTCATTCACCTGAATACCTGCCTCGTAACGCAGGATCCCGGGGATAGCCAGTTGAGCCCCATTGCAGACTGCCTCAACAGCCGAGTCCCGGATCCAGATCTTGGGTAGTAGCTGGGCTGCGTCCTCATAAGGTCTCAGTATCTTCTGTAGGGGCTTATAATTGCCCTCCTCACGGAAGTCCACTGCCTCGCTCAATTCATAGAGAGTATACATATCCGCTTCGGTGAATGGCCCGCTTCGAACTCTGCGCAGTTCCTGCATATGAGCTCCACAGCCGATAACCTCGCCTACATCATAACACAGCTTACGAACATAGGTGCCGCTCTGACAGGCTACCTTGAATAACCAGTTCTTACCATCGCCCTCCAGGAAATCGATCCCATATATGTACCGAGTCCGTAATCTGCGCGATACACTGCTACGGAGGGGGGGACGTTGATAGATCTCACCAGTGAAGAGCCCAAGAGTCTCACGGACGGTATCCTCAGAGAGTTCATCATGAGTACGCATAACACACACATACTCCTTCCCGCTATCCAGAAGCGCCTGCACAATCTTGGTGCTATCCTGAAGTGTTACAGGTAATACACCAGTGACCTTTGGGTCCAATGTACCGCCGTGGCCCACCTTATCAAGTCCAAGTAGTTTCTTTATCCACGCCGCGACCTCATGGCTCGTCGGCCCAGGAGTCTTGTCTATTACCACCATGCCAAACCTGATCATCTCATCAAGTGGTCTATCCTCTGGAGGACACCCATAATTGGGGTTTGTCTCCTCCTCGGCTTTAACACGAATCTCTCTGGTGATCTCCCAGGCTGGCTTCTTCATAGATTACCATCACTCATGGGGCTCATTTAAAGAGATAGGCTATGCTTTATCCTCGTCCTCATCGATCTCTTCCTGAATTCGTTCAGAATCAGTCTTATAGTTCTCCTCATCATCGAGACCTGCTCGAAGGCTCTTCTCCATAGCCTCCTCGTCGTCCCAGAGGGTTCTCGCTTCATCAAAAACGGAGTCAAGGTCATCGAGAAGGTTTTTCAGCTTTAACTGTATATTCTCCATATCAGTGCTTATTTCCTGGTCAAATTCCCCGCTGAGTTCTTCTGCTAGTTCTGATGCTCTGTCTGCTATATCTATCGAGCTATTCAGTAGTTTCTGTAATTCTTTGAGCGCCTTAAATAATGCGTAATCTTCACTGCTCATACTAGGGATATAGGAAGCATATGGGATAAAGGTAGACAGCGACAATCGTTAGAATCCTATGGGTATCAGGTATTCTTGATTCAGATAGTAATCGTTGATACCAAAAAAATACTCATCGGTTGCCTGGGAAGTTTTAAAGCATTAGGTTCATGTTGAAGATGTATTTAGGGAATAAGATAAAATTCACCACTCAATAGGTAGGAGGTGGTTCTGTGAGGGTCGGGAAAGAGGCAGCCGCGAGGCTAATGATAGAAAAACAAGGAATAGGGAACAAGAATGGTACCCCAGACAAGAAGGATATCTACTCGGTAATCGAGAGTCTTGGGTGTCTCCAGATCGATACCATAAACGTGATTGAGCGAGCGCATTATCTTACTATTTGGAGCCGGTTGGGTAGTTATGAGAAACAAGATTTAGACGCCTTAGCTTATGAGGACAGAAAGCTCTTCGAGTACTGGGCTCACGCGGCCTGTTATGTCCCCACAGAACATTACAGATACTATATCCATTCAATGGAAGAACGAAAAAAAGAAGTAACAGCCAGACTGATGAAAAGAACTGGAAAGGGAAAAGAGCTTCTAGACCACGTGATCCAGCGAATAAAAGAAGAAGGTCCACTCGCCTCGAAGGACTTCAAGTCAGAGAAGAAACAGAAAGGCGGTTGGTGGAACCGAAAAGACGAGAAAATCGCCATGGACTACCTCTACGGTGCAGGAGTGTTAGCCATTCATCGGAGGGAGACCTTCCAGAGATACTATGATTTAACTGAGAATATTTTCCCTAACTTGAGCAGCGTTGAAGCTCCAAGTGATGACGAGCGTGCATGGTTCTTCATAGAGAAAACCTTGAAATGTCTTGGAGTGATTCAGCCTAAAGAGGCTCGTGAATATTATCAGCACTGGTGTGTGAAACTGGACAGAACCTCGAACCAAATAGAGGAGCAGATCAAAGAGCAAGAAAACGTGACAACTATTGAGTTCAAAGGGGATAACTCCACATACTATTGTTTACTAGATGATGCTACTCGTTTGGAGGAAATTGATGACGACTTTGACTTTGATGATGTCCAATTGCTTATCTACTTCGATAACTTCATGTGGAACCGGAAAAGAATCCAGCGCCTATTCGGATTCGAGTCAAAACTAGAGATCTATCTACCTGTTGAGGAGCGCGTCTACGGATATTATCATCTGCCTGTGCTATATGGAGACAGGATAATCGCGCGGATAGAGCCCAAGATGGACCGCAGCGAAAACAAGTTAATAATCAGGGGATACTGGACAGAGCCAGAGTTTAAAGAAACAGAAGACTACAGAGACAAGCTAGAGAAAAACCTAGAAAGCTTCGCAGCCTTCCATGGAACAAAATCCATAGATTGGTTATGCTAGTGTATCTGGCTTTTTCATGAGCTTGGTGGTCAGCTTGGGCTCTCCCTTTATGCTAACTACGTACTCGTAGGCAGCCTCTGCGTTCTCGTTTGGTCCCTCAAGCAGAAAGACCTTGCATCCCTCTCCACCATGGATACCGCCACCAGCGACAGGTATGGCTTCGACACCGAAGAGAAGATTGAACGCCTCCATCTCAGTGATAACCTGACCATGGATCACCATCATGCCGCAGGGCCAACCCATCGCCTTATCGATAACGTTAGCGCCCAGCCTTATGGCAGCGTCCAAGAGATTAACAGGGACGAGTTTCTCTAAACCAGCTGGAATAATGCATTGAATACCATTTCTGGTAATATGTCCCCAAGCGGTGCCAATTGTACCTCCGCCTCCACCATGAAGCAGAATACCAGCTGCACCAAAAGGATCAATCGCGTTAGCGCCCTTGATGAAAACATCGTCAGGACCCATCTTTGACAGATAGGGAACTAGTTGTGGTGTGGTGCACTCAGTTAGTTCACCTTCTACGAATACATAGTGATTGTACCTGCCGTCGGCGACTGTGATGCTTATACCATCTTTGGTCACGACGCCTGCTGTGAACATACCCTTATCAGGTATCTTCTTACCCATCAGCTCCTCGGCGACGTAAGCGTTTGTTGTGCTTGTCGCGAGTATCAAGGTGCCGTTCTTGTATGCGTATTGGACGTTCTCCATGTTTGCCACTGCTTTGGCGATCAGTCTCTTTCCTTCAGCGGGGGTCAGTGTCAACTGTATCTTCATTCATTTCCCTCAGTGTTACTGAGATGTGACTATCGCTCTTTTAAAAATGTAGCCCCAAGCAGCCAAAGACCAGTAATTCCCTAAGACTAGACGCATAGTAGAGTATTATAGTCAATATACATGAGAAACAACAATACGTGAAAAAAATCAACTGACCCCTAACTAAAAATAAGTTTTTTACATAGAGATGGTAAAAGTCAGAAACTACTCAGCTGCCCCTTCACTTAATGCCTCAGCGAATATTTCACCAAAATCAGTAAGTGAGATAACCTTCATCTTGCTACCCTTCTCAGCGTCAACGAGGCCCTTCATCTCCAGCCTCGAGACGATCCTGCTGAATCGGTTACGAAGTGTACTGTTGGCTGCCTTGTAGCCAAACCAGCGGATGATGTCGCTGATACTCTCAGCCTCACCACCATTCTCCCTAAGGAGCACCAGCAACTTCTTCTCTCTATCCCACTCCTTCTCCTCATGCTTGCTACTAGGCTCAAGCCTGTAACCGGGGAGCTTTAACTCAGTGGGGTCTCGGCTTTCTTGTTCCCTATTTCGTTCGAACCATTCCTCGAACTCGGGGTCTCCGGGTTTGCCTTCCACATACCATGCTGGTTCCTTGGATGGTACACTGTAGACTCGCGCATTTCTAAACATCAGGGCTGTCGTTAGGGCTATGCCCATGGTTAGGTTTGTTGTACTCGTTATGTCTATGAGTACATCCTCGCCGCTCTCTCTCGCCTGATGTAATATTCTGTAGATTGTTCGGAAGGCGCTTCTCTGCTCCATCGGGTTATAGGGCACCATTATTGGGTCGAGTATCTCTAGTTTGTCTTTGAGTTCCTCGGCGTTGGTCTTGCTCATGTAGCTGAAGACCTTTGGGCCATCATCGTCTCTTGGCTCGCTGTAAAGCAAATACAGCTTTGTGATTCCGTGTATCTTGCTCCAGTAGCGTATACCGTCGAATGCTCTACGGTAATGTGTTCCGACGAGACAGATAATAATGGTCATAGGGTTACACCGAATAATTCAGGTTTCTTCGAATAATGTAGATCACGCAGGATATATAAAATATCTCGGAACCATTTCCCAGATTCATAATTATTTACTTATTTTGTGACAATCGCATCTAGGGTTCTTTTATCGTGATTATTCTCCCCAACCCATCTTATGGGTATTATGCAGAGAATCGTCATGGCTATATACGACGATTCATGTATCATACCAACTAGGATTAGTGTCCATCATCTGTTTGACACACTAGAGGTTGCGTAAAATGAAAATTACAGTATATTCCCTGCCTGATTGCAAGAAATGCGATAAATTGAAGGAGTTCTTGAAATCGCAGCAAATTGAGTTCGAGGCAGATTGGTTTGATACGGAAAACCAGACAGATTTTGTTATGATGAATATGTTCGGTAACCCACCAATTCTAACTCTTGGGGATAAAGAAGAGGTGAAGCCCTCTGAGGAGTTGTTCGAGGGAGAGACGTTAATCGAAGGCAGAGTAATGGAGATGTTGAAGCTTGGCTAAGTTTAGAGATTTACCCCAGTATCAGAGAAGGATAGAAGAATTCTTCACAGACAGTCTATTCATGGGGATGCCCATGGTCCACACCACTGACGGATACTTGGTGCCATGGGATAAGACTCGTATAGTAGACATGCTGGAAAAAGAAACCACGCTAGCTGAGAAAATGTTTGACATCCCAGCCATCAGTGAGTTGACAGCGGAAAAGATCGCTGATGAGGTTGAGAGAAGATTCAAACTCACCAAGCCAAGGTTTGTCTCGGGGCCAATGATCAGAGAGGTCACAAACAATCTCCTATTGGAGTGGAGCCACGAGGTACCTGAATTTGGAATCTACAGAAATCTACTCACCAGGGTAGGTGCGCCCATTTATGATGCCTACCAGATAGACACAGGCGGCGGCTTTGAGAGTAAGGAGAACGCAAATCTACAGCCAAACCCTGAGACGGTTCACAAGAAGAAAGCAGATAGGCTAAGCAAAGAGCAGTATCTTCTCTTGATGGATCCCAAGCTGGCGACAGCTCACACAAAGGGTGACATCCACATACACACATTGGAGTACTTCGGTACTCGCCCATTCTGTCAGGACTGGGACCTACGATACTTCCTCTACTATGGCTTGGTGCCTGATGGTCAGGGATTCAGGAGCAGCGTAGCCGGGCCAGCGAAACAACCTGAGGTAGCTATACTCCACAGCGTCAAGGTACTTGCAGCTGGTCAAACCAACTTCAGCGGCGGACAGGGATTCATGTATTATACATTATTCTTGGCGCCCTTCCTGCGTGGATTAAACTATCAGAAGGTTAAGCAGCTCGCCCAGATGATGTTCTATGAGTTAACCCAGACATATGTTACCCGTGGTGGGCAGTTGGTCTTTAGTAACATCCAGCTACCCATGGGTGTCCCAGATATCTGGAAAAACGTGCCCGTCGTCAAGCAGGGACAGGTAGGCCCAGAGACCTATGGTGACTACGAGGACGAGGTACAGATGTTCTTCAGGGCCATCAACGAGGTAGCCCTTGAGGGAGACTACTGGGGCAAACCTTTCAACTTCCCCAAGAACGAGAACTATGTATCTCCTGAGTTCTTTAAGCCCGAGTATGATGATCTCTGGCTACTGGTACACGAAGCTGTATCCAAGTTTGGGGCACCATACTTCGACAACATGCTCCCAGCCTACAGGGGCTACGGTAACGGCATCAGTTGCTACCAGTGCTGCGCATACCAGTTCGCGAACACACCTGAGACAGATGAGCACTTCAACGAGAAGCTCTGGTTCCAAGACGGGATGCACTTCAGCATGGGTGGCTGGCAGGTAGTAAGCCTTAACATGCCCAGGATAGCGTATCAGGCAAACGGAGACTATGATAAGCTGCTAGCATTGGCAAAAGAAAACATGAGGCTAGCCATGGGAGTATTCAAAGCAAAACGCCGCTGGATGGACAAAGCAATAGGAAGCAATATGGTGCCTTTCGCTACGCAGACTCCGCGGGACCCGAGGACAGGCAAGAAAGGCCCACCGGCAGTAGACTTCAACGAGCTGGTTCAGGTAATCGGAGTCGTGGGCGTAAACGAGATGGTGCAGTACTTCACTGGAAACCAGCTCCACGAGTCAGATGACGCTGTCCGTCTAGCAGTAAAACTCCTGTTGGATATGGAGAAGTTCAGAAAGGGCTTGGAGATGAGGAGTGGCTGGAAGGTCATGCT
>CAZVMT010000092.1:0-11474 GCA_964628765.1 uncultured Candidatus Bathyarchaeia archaeon
GCTTCAAGATAGCATCTGAATTCCAAAGGAGCAGGGTTACGGTATGGTCCGAGGTTTGGTATTTCCCCTTGATCGATATGCTGTGGTTCAAACGGCTCCACCTGAACATATGCGGATGTATAACCTAATGCACTATTAAAAGCAATAATGACTAAGAATGTAGCTAATGTGATCCTTTTAATCGTAATTCTTTTTTCCACCTTATCTTCCATCCACTACTACGTGTACTATATAGTTTCCACTAGAGGGTACTACTACTTCAAGTTGATTAAGTAATGTATCCCAGCTTCCACCTTTCTTCTTTTTTACTGTAACACTACAAGGTGAATCGGTATCGCCTATTAAGAATGTCTTTGTGATGTCCCCATCCTCTTGATCAGTAGAGGTAAATGAGCCGATTTCCTCAGCCAGTGTGTTATTGACTCTGATATCATATTTTCCCTTATCATTTAAAACATGCACTGATATTCCTAGAGATGGTGTATACCATCCATTCGCTTCACTCCAAGATAGAGTACCGAGGTCACATGGGAAGCTATTACCATTTGCCGTTGAGACCTTTAATCTCAGGCTTGTTCCCGTAACATCAAATGGTCCTAATGTGGTTGAATTTCCAGGGGCTAGAGGAGTTGATACTGTCTCATAATCGTTATTTAACCAAACTCTTTTGATAACTACAGGTCCAGCCCCACGGTTTTGGACATAAACTGTTAATTCAGTTGATCCTTCTCCTTCTCCATACCCATACATTACAAGTGTCTCATCTAGTCTTTCAATGTCTTTGATCGTAAGTTCTTGTTTCTCTATCTCATAGTAAACATCGGCCTGTCTCATCATCACGAACATTGGTGCAACTGCGCTGAACAGTACTCCTATGAATATTAATGTTCCAAGTATGGATGAGATTCCTCTTTTACTTGACATAGTATGTCTCACGTTTGCTGTTCCCCCTTGCAGTTAGAATGTATATTGATATGTCTTCGTTGACTGGCAGTGTTGATCCTACGTCGAATGTTACTTCTTTGATACTATCTGCAGATATCGCTATGCTATTATTTGGATAGTTAGTGTTATCTATCGTTATTATCGTATTGATTTTTATTGCCACTTCTCCGTAGTTATAAATCCACAAGCTAAGAGTATGTGTGTTATTGTTGAAATATTCATGTTCTATTACGAATCTTTCTTGAATTGTACTTACCATTTCAATGGTTTCATTCGCATAATCAGACGCGATAACCGATGCAGCGCTATTACTATAGCTCCACACTCCTGCTCCAACGACTAAAACCATGGCTGAGAGTATTATGGACGCTATTACCGGAGATATGCCGACTCGTTTCATTAGATTAAGCCTCCTCCTAGGTTTAGGTTGGATACTGCCCATATTCCGCCTAGAGATACTAGGCTGAGGAAGATCGCGTGTTTAAATCCGCTGGATACTCTTCCTCCTACTATTTTACCTGTTACAAGACCTAGTGTGAAGCTGTGAATAGCTAATGGCGTTAATAAAGTTCTGAATAATGTTACCTGGGATACACTTATACCAAGATTTGATCCCGTAAAGAATCCAAGAAACATTACAGTAGTTCCAGTTAATAGAGCTGCTCCAATGTATGGAACTATAATAAGAGGCATCAACACAGCTCTTTTCTCCTGTTCAAGCTGTTGGGAAGATTCGCTGAATTCTGCGAGACTCTCGATGCTCTGCTCAGAGCCTCCACCTACTTCCATTGTATCTATTAGAAGATAGATGTTTACGAGAGCTAACCAATTTGTCACTCTTGATTCAAATTCATCATAAATCTGCCTTAATGGATATCCCCAATTTATTTTTGTACTAATATCCCTAAGGTAAGTGCTAAACCTACCATAATCACGAGGAGCCAAAGCCTCAAAGCTTCTCTCGGGACTCAGCCCACTCTTACGTACTTCAACCAAGTCTCTGAGAAACTGGGTTATTCCATCTTGAAGTTTTCCTTCTCGACCCGCTGTATAATAGTCTGCTATCCATCCTGGAAACGCTACAAAAATTAGAGTAATTGCTACACCTATTGCTGCTTCTGTTCCTTCCCCAAAATTAAAACTCTGGCATATCCAGATTATCATGTTTTTCAGTGCTGGGATTCTCAGGAAAGAATCACTGAAAAAAGGGAGAACTATCTGTGTCGCTAATAAGATTCCCAAAGGTATTGATATTAATAGGGCATAGTAGGGTTTCCAGTTTGATTTAGGGTAATTGAATTGAACCATGTCCCCAACGTATAGGAATAGAAACGATAACGCTGGCATTACTATAAAGCTGAACATGAAGAACTGTGAAGGGCTAATGCTAACTCCCGCTGTAGGCAGGCTCATACCCACGACAAACACTAAGAAAATTCCAAGCACTCCAAGAATACCGATAATTGTATATGCTTCCATTAACATCGCAGCGGTCTCACCTTTGGCTTTGACTGAGATCGATAATTTTCTAAACATGTTATGAGTCTGATTGAAAAGATAGTGGAGTGTATCTCCACCGGTTCTCACGCTTGATGCATATCCCAATAATAGCTCTTTATAATCCTTGATATCCACCGCTTTTGCAGCTTGCTCCAAGGCAGTTACAGGGTCAACCCCAGTAGACATTACGATGGTCTCTATTCTTTCTATTTCTTGTTTCATCTTCGGGAGTAGATTCATTTTTTTCATTCGTAGGAAGCTCTCGAATGGGCTTAATCCACCACTTACCATGACGCTGATGTACATTGATGCATATGGGATCTCAATTTCTAGCTCGCTCGTTCTACTACTGGCCTTCATCTGTGGGAAGATGGCTCCGAATAAGACTACCCCAATTGGTAATCCCAGTGTTACTGGTATCATTAACAGCGGGTGGATACCAAACATAGCTTGAAGAGGTATCACTTTAGCTAGAGACAATATCAGAACAGTGAAAGGAATAGTTCCTGTTAGCAATGCGATAAAGCTTATCATGCTAAAATAGACTTCTGAGTGAACATTCATACAAGCTGATTCGAGATCGCCGTCTACCCCTTTGAAGACACTGGATAGAAAATTACCTACTCCCCCTAAATATGCATAGCAGTAGTCTCGCAGAAGTACCCCAAGGTCATCTTGGTTGAGCATCAATCATCCTCCTGTATCTCGTTTAAAAGGTTCTCAACATTATCCCAGTTGTCTTGGTTCTCCTGTGCTGCCTGTTTTTCTTCTATAGCTATCTCAATTAACTCTTGAACATCGGGAATTTTATCCTCTTTCAGCTCCTCAAAGATAGGGATATCTTCTTCATCATTTTTCTCTGCGTCTTTTTCTTCTCGCTGATTCGTATAATAGCTGAGTATTTTCTCGGCTACATCTCGTTGATTATCTACTCCACTCTCAATCATGTCTTTGATGTATTGTTCCCTTCGATCGAGTTCCTCCATCAGCTGGGTCATACTTTTCCCACTACTGACGCTGATCTGCTGGAGAATGTAGCTATCCTTGAACATGGTAGTGAATGTGTCCGTTCGAGGGTCCCATCTTGATACCTCAAGATAGTTTTCATATTCAGCTATCTCTGAGACGCTTCTTACTCGTCTACCAAAATTCAGCCCATCTTTTTTATGCGGTAATTCAACTCTCTGAATATAGAGAGCTATGTTCATTAACGGGATGTATACCTCGCTTACGTTCATTGGTGGAGATGTTAATCTTTTTACTACCCTGTCGATGCTGTCTGCGTGCATCGTACAGAGTCCACCGTGGCCTGTTGCGAGTGCCTGGAAGAGTACATAGGCTTCTTCTCCCCTAACCTCGCCCACGATTACGTAGTCTGGTCTGTATCGGAGGCTTATCTTGATTAAGTCGAATAGGGTGATGTCGCCGCTTGGGCCTTCACCGAAGTTGAAGCTTTCTCTGCTGTTTAGCTGTGTCCAATTTGCTACCGGTGGGCTTAGCTCTGGTACTTCCTCTGCGGTTACGATTTTATCGTTTTGGCTCATCAAGCTTAGAAGAGCGTTAAGCATACTGGTTTTTCCTGCACCTGTGCCCCCTACTATCATGAAGCTTTTCTTATGTTCTAGGATGAGCCAAAAATATGCTGCAATACGGGCGTTGAGTGTCCCGATTTGAATTAGATCCAATATGCTTAATGGCTCTGCTCTAAATTTCCTGATGCAGAATGTACTCCCTTTCGTGCTCACTTCTTTCATGAAAGTCGCAGCCAACCTATGTTTCTCTGGGAGCATTGCATCAAGCACTGGCTGGGCGCTACTGATGTGTTTCCCTGACTTGTGTGCGAGTTTAACGAGGAAATCGTTTAAGGTCTGGGTGCTTGCGAAAGTAATGTTGGTTGGGATGCTCTCATATTTTCTATGCCATATATAGATTGGCATGTTGAGTCCGTTACAGCTGATATCCTCAATCCAGGGGTCTTCCATTACTGCCTGTAATGGGCCATATCCTGTGAGGTCTCGAACTACATAATAGAAGATGCTATCCCATTGTTCGATCGTGAACTTACCTAGGCTCTTATGATATTTTTCGGCGATCATCTCTGCTTGTTCATAGACATATTCTGTTGGATCTACGTGTTCGCCGGTTGGAGATGTGAATTCTTTGCTTAATATTCTAACAATTTTTTGATAAGTATCATGTTGTTCTTCATTTAATTGGGCTTCTTCTACGAAATAGTGAAGGCCCTCTCCGATTTCTGGGGATGTTACTATTTTTACTCTAGAATTCGGCGTGTTTACTTCGTATTCTTCTATAATTTTGTATTCTGGCTTGACTTTTTCAATGTTTACTGGACTTATAATTATTTCTTCTTTGTCTTGGTTTATTTTGTCTTTTAACCATTCTACGAGCTTCAGCTGTCAAGCCTCCTGAAATATGGAAAATAAAAAAGGGTTAGGGGAGATGCTTAAGGCAGTTTGATTAGTTTTATGTAATCCATTCCGCCTGCGCTGTGTACCTTCACGTTAACTGTTGTCCCTGCGCTTAATTGTGCAAGCTCAGTAACATCTGTCGGTGGGTTATCGATGTATATGTAAATCGTAGTGCTTTGACCTGGTTTCAGAGTCTCACCTGTACTGTTGAAGCTTACACCCCAATTAGTTAATGGGGCTGATGTAGCTCCATAGTTAGCGGTGGCACAAGGCACATCGTTAAGGAATGCTAGATTTATAGTTGCATCCGCTGAACCCGAGTTCTTAACAACCATGGTTACTGTCCAAGCTGTGGAAGTAGAGTTGTAGGTTCCATAACCTGTCTGTATCTCTACTTTCTCGAACTGCGTATACTGGCTGCTGATACCACTCATCCAGTAGGATACTCCTACTGCGACGGTGATGGCTACTGCTACAAGGATGACTGTGGCGATTACCGGGCTCACAGCTTTACGTTTCTGAGGATTCATTCTCACTCTTAACCTCCTTAACCAGCAAACATGTTACTATTTATAAAAGGAATATGCACACATATCATCTATTGATTATCTCGATGATCAATCTATAACTTCGATCAATAACTTGTTGAATTGTTTATAAATGAAGCTTTTTATAGGCGTTTTTCCCGCTTGATCTGTATTATTGATCTGTATTATTGTTCTTTTGGTGTATATGTTAAGTCTGTGGAAAGCTTCATACCAAATGATTGTTTGATCTAGGTTATGGTTAATGGGGTTCTGGCTGTTGTCTCTCATCCTGATGATGAGACCTTTGGATGCGGAGGTACCTTGGTGAAGCATGTTTCCGCTGGTGTTGACACCCGAGTTGTCTGTTTGACATGTAGCCCAGTTGAACGTAAGTCTGAGTTTGAGGCAGCTATTGATGTTCTAGGGGCATCATCTTCGATTTGGATGAATAAGAACGTGATTCCAAGTCAGGGTTTAATACAGAAGCTGGCTGATGTTATCGATGAGGCTCGCCCAAGAGTTGTGATAACCCATGTGCCTTTTGATTATCACCGGGAGCACAAGGCTTGTTATGATTTGGTGAAGGAGGCTGTTGAATGGGCGGCTCATACCACCATGTATGAGGATGCTTGGCAGGTTGAGCGGTTATTGTTGATGGAGGTCAATACTTTGATTCCCAGTCCCTCTGTTTTGGTGGATGTATCGGATTGTTTCAGTGTCAAGATGAATGCAATCGAATGTTATAGTAGCCAGTTAGCAAAGTTTCCTTGGGGCTATTATGAGAGGTTTAACCTGAAGAAGGCTGAGCTTCGTGGCGTCCAGCGTGATGTGGGTTATGCTGAGGCGTTTATCGAGGAGGCTTTACCACATGATGGGCCGTTTTATTCAAGTAAGTCTTCTGGGTTGCTCGTCTAGGAATCTTTAACAGCATCCCGTACCCATGTTAACGCCTAGATGTTGTCATGAATCTATATGGCTTGAAGGTAATTGATTTTCACAGCCATTTCCCCATCCAGCGCCCCGGTGGACGCAACTGGAGAAAAAGACTGGTAGAAAGATACGGTGAGTCCCGGGCAGATATAATTCTTGAGAATTCTCGGATGTACAGGGATAAGTGGAGGAGGATGTGGGCTTTTGAGCCCCCGGAGGAGGGTCTGCATAGTGATGAGGAGCAGGCAGAGCGTTGGATCGCCGATATGGACTCCAAGGGGCTTGAGCGTGTGAACTTCGTCATGGGTGGAGGCAATGATAATCTAGCTGGGATAGTGAAGCAGCATCCTGAGAGGTTTACTGGGATGGCTCATCATGGATTGTTTGATGAGGGAGCAGGTGAAGAGCTTGAGAGGGCCATCACTGAGCTCGGTTTGAGGGGGTTCAAGGTTATAGCCTCTGGGCAGAGCAAGCCCATTGATAGCGAGGAGGCGTATCCTGTCTGGGAGGCTGCTGAGCGGCTTGGTGTGCCTGTTTTGATTCACTTTGGGGTTCTCGGTGGCGGTGGGGGGCCTGCTTATGATGTGCGTAATTTGAATCCTTTGACTTTCTGGAAGGTGTGCAGTGATTTCCCGACCATGAAGGTGGTTATCCCTCATTTCGGTGCATGTTACTGGCGTGAGTTATTGCAGCTCTGCTGGCAGTGTCCCAATGTGTACGTGGATACGAGTGGAAGTAATCAATGGATGCGTTGGATGCCCTATGATCTGAGCCTCAGAGACTTGTTCAGGAAGGCGTATGAGACCATTGGTGCTGAACGGTTGATCTTCGGCACCGATAGCAGTTATTTCCCCCGTGGGTTTAGCGTTGAGTATCTCCGGGAGCAGCTGAAGATCTGTTATGACCTTGGGATGCCAGATGAGGATATTCACAGGATTTTCCATGACAACGCTGCTACGCTTCTTGGGCTTTAGCCTAATTGTTTTTATCTTCTGGTTCGGGTTTTACTCCATATCTTGGTGCATGTTTTGACTGAGCAAGGTGATCTACCTCCGGCGAATAGGATTTACTCGGGTTACGTTGAGGCTAGGGGCAGGACTGGGTTGGCTGAGGAGCTTTGGGGTGTGATTCCTCTCACTCTCGGCGATGCAGCGGGGCTCCTACCCAAAATACGAAATGAGTATACCCTGTCTCCTAACCTTGAGGTTCTCAAGCGTGTTATGAAGAGTAACCTTAGGCGGATGGGGCTGCTTACTGGGAAGGTGTCAGAGTCTATTGATTTGATGGATGGGGGTGTGGTTGAGGGTGGCCAGCAGCCCATGTATATGGGTGGGCCGAGCCTGATACTGAATAAGATTTCTTACACTATCTCACTTGCTGAGGCGGCTGGTATGGTTCCGCTTTATTATGTGGCGGATTATGATGGTGTTCAAGCTGAGTTAACCAATATGCGTTTACCTAGCCCCAGCAGTAAGGGGCTCCAGCTGAGTTACCCTGTGGAGCCTCGGATGGAGAATCTAGCAATTTACGAGCTGGGGTTGCCCGATGAGTCGTGGTTTAGGAAGAGTCTTGAGAAGATTGATAGTAATTTCCGTGGGGTTTTGAAGGATGTTGACGCTGGTAGGCGTGAGGGTATTCAAAGGAACCTCAGTCACGCTTATTCTGTCATAAAGTCGGCTTATTATTCAACTGGTAACGTCTCGGATTTCTCGACCAAGATCGTCGGCTCTTTGCTTAACCTTGAGGCTGATCTTGGTACACCGATTTACTGGTTCAGTATGCCTGAGGCTCGTTCACTGTTCGTTGAGGGTTATGAGTTGCTGCTCGGGGAGCCCAATAGGTCGAGGTTTATTGAGGCTACCAACGCTGCGGCTGAGAAGGTTGAGGCTGCTGGTTATCGTAGTCAGATTGGGCTGCGTGGAGTTGATTATGTTCCCTTCTTCTTGGAGTGTATGAACCCTGAGTGTGGCAGGATCAGGGTTGAACTCAAATATAGTAGAGATGAGGGCTCTAGCGATGCTACTCTGCGGGGGAAGTGCCCGGTTTGTGAGGAGGAGTATGTTTTTAGTGTGAATGCTTCAACGCCTGATGTCTCTGATTTTGTTGAGTGGATTACGCCTCGTGTTGATTCCCGTCAGGTTATCGTTGATTCAGTGATTCCAGTGGTTGCTCATATCGGTGGGCCAGGGGAGACAAGTTATTACGCTGAGGTTATTCCCGCCGCGAAGGCGCTGGGGCTTCCTTTCCCTGTGTTTATGCGGTATTCTAGGACTTTCTATAATACTCCTTGGAACGAGGAGATGGCTTCAAATCTGAAGAGGGCGAACTTGCCTGTTATTACTAATGATGACTTGTTTAATTCTCTGAGCGAGTGGGTTAATTCTCGGAACAGTGATGATGCTGAAGGATTGTGGAAGGCACATCAGGGCATCGAGGAGAGTATTAACTCTACGTTCAACAAGTTGGTGAACAGGTTATCTGAGTATGAGGCCAGAATCGCTGGGATCAAGGAGAAGCTGCGTGAGCCTGGTGATAGGCGGTCTTTGATTGAGGAGATGAAGGGATTGCAGGCTGAGG
Source organism: uncultured Candidatus Bathyarchaeia archaeon (assembly GCA_964628765.1). Lineage (GTDB taxonomy): Archaea > Thermoproteota > Bathyarchaeia > TCS64 > TCS64 > RBG-16-57-9. Next base: position 8,909 of record CAZVMT010000092.1, read on the forward strand.
CTCAGGTTATCGATAATTATCTTAGCTGGGCTTATGGTAGGTTTAGTCCTGAGAAGTTTGGTCAGGAGGTTAATTGGCTGTGGCTGGATCTGGCTGCAGCTGCTGGTGTGAGTGACCTCATGGGTGTCTATCTAAGGCAGTATAACCGGGATACTCCCAATAGTTCGATGTTCTTTGTGAACATCACTTAGTCGTTATGGCGTCTTCTGAGGGGTGGCGCCAGTCTGGTCATCAGTAACGCTCTTTCGAAGACTTCTAGCCATGCCGTGGTTTCCTCTTCCATCGCTTTGGGGGTCATTACCCCCGCTCCGTAGTCCATTCCTGCTTCTCTAGCTCCTTTTGCCCTGTATACGGGTAGGAGCCTGTCTCCTGCTCTGTCTATTTCCCAGTAGTCTTCTGTTAAGAACACGAATCTTGGGACTCTGGTGGCTCCCATGATTCTGAGTTCTTCCATGAGTTCAGGGCTGGTCTCTCTCTCGATGAATCTGATGTTGATTTTGTTTCCTGCTGCTTTTGCGATTTTTCTTATTATGGCTGTGGTTCTTACACAATCTCCGCACCAGATGCCCACCATGGCTAGTATGTTGATCTCCCTGTCGTAGCCTTGTACTCTTTTTTTCTGTTCCCCTGTTAGCTCTGGGGCTCTCTCCTCGAAATCTCTCCACCGTTGGGCTTTCTCTGGGTCTGTGAGTAGGTATTCTTCGTAGGGTAGAGCCATCTCGTAGTGTTTTTTCCAGAACTGGGCTCGGTTGTCGTAGTATGTGGGTTTTGACATAGCGGGCTTATCTGCAGGGCGGGTTATATTGCCTGCTATAAGACCTCATTGTAGACTTTTACGTATTGTTTGAGCACGATGTCCTTAGTGTATTTCTTGAGTACGGTGTTTCTCGCGTTCGCTCCCATTCTTGCAACTAGCTCGGGGTCTGCGTTGAGCTTCAACGCTGCTTCGGCTATCTCTTCTGGGTGTTTTAATGGTATTAGTAGGCCGTTTTCTCCGTCTTGTACTTGTTCTGGGATGCCTCCCACGTTGGTGGCGATGATGGGTAATCCGCAGCTCATTCCTTCGAGGATGGTGAGTGGGGCGTTCTCCGTCTCACTACACAATACCAGTGCGTCTGCGCAGTTCATCATGGCTGCTACGTCGCTCCTGTAGCCTGTGACTTGTATGTTTTGTCTGAGGTCGAGTCTGTCTATGAGTCGTTCTATTCTGTGTCGCTCTGGGCCGTCTCCTACTAGGATTAGCTGGGCGTTTGGCTCTTTTTTTGTGATGATGCACATGCTGTAGATGAGGTCCTCGATGCGTTTTACTGGTCTGAAGTTGCTGACGTGTATCAGGGTTATTCCTCTTGGGCGTGGGTTATCCAGTAGGCTGCATGGGGCGGGTTGGTATAGTTCGTGGTCTACGAAGTTAGGTATTATATGGATGGGTTTCTCGATTCCTAGGTTGTTTCTGGCTTCTTGTTCCATGTATTTGGATACCGTGGTTATGGCGTCGCTGTGTTCTATGCTCATGGTGTTCGTTGGCTCGTAGCTGGGGTCGCTTCCCAGTATGGTTACGTCGCTGCCGTGGATCGTGGTTATGTAGGGTTTCTTTGTGATTTCTCGTGCTAGTTGTGCTGCTGTGGAGTGTGGTAGGCTGTAGTGGACGTGGAGTAGGTCTAGGTTTTCCTGTTTAGTTACCCGCGCCATCTCGGAGGCTAGTGCGATGGTGTATGGCGGGTATTTGAATAGGGGGTATTCTAGAACAGATACCAAGTGTACTTTGATGTTGGGTACATCGTATCCTTGTATCGCGTAGGGGCGTTCATAGGTGATGAAGTGTACTTCGTGGCCTGTCTTGGCTAGTTCTACGCCTAGTCTCGTGGCTAGGATGCCGCTTCCCCCTACGGTGGGGTAGCATGTTATTCCTATCTTCAAGTTAGATTGATCTGAAAACTGGTTAAATAAAAAGGGTGAGCCCCTTAGAGGCCCTTGATTCTTTTTTCGACTCCGCGTATGGCTGCGATCTGGCCTTCGTGGTGGATTATCTCGCTAACTCCAAGCATGAGGTATGAGCCAACAGGTTGTTTGCCCATGAACCAATCCATTTCCTTGGCTAGGTGCTCGTCCTTGACCTTGCCTAGTTCCGCTAGTAGGTGTTTCTTGCCTTCATTGTAGTCTTTCATGATGGTTTCGAGGCTCAGATCCTTGTTTCCCACGTAGCCCTCTGGCACTCCCTTGACGGGTAAGTCTTTGTCTCCGGCGATGATCTTGGGGACGAATCCGTACCATTCACTGATTAGGTGGGTCACTATGTTTCTGACAGTGTTTGCCTCGGAGCAGCTCATCCAGTCGAGCTGTTCCTCTGTTAGATCTTTCAGTGCGTTGTCGAGTCTGTTGAAGCCTAGCATCGCGAATTCTTTTATGGTATCTATTTTTGCCATTTTTTTGTTCACCAAAAATGGTGTAAATTGTCTATTGCGCTGCGGTTACTTATACCAATTGGTTATTTTTTTAAGGTTAATTAAAAAATTTGAGGCTACTCATTGAGCCTCTTGTATGTGCCCCTGACGTATGCGAGCTGTCC
>CAZVMT010000093.1:0-11443 GCA_964628765.1 uncultured Candidatus Bathyarchaeia archaeon
GGATTCGAACCCGGGCCGTCTGCGTGGCAGGCAGAAATCATACCTCTAGACTACAATCGCATGCATCCCATATGCGCAGTGGGGTGGATATATTTCTTACTCTTAGAGCAACCTGAGCCAATCAGGGAGGCTCTTGAAGAGGAGTTTCATGATCCCCTCAGCAGCCACGACCCACTCAACCCTTGCACCATAGGCATCGCCACCATCAGGACCCACGAGGTCCGAGACACCCCTCAAGATCAATAGCTTGACGTTGTTCTTATCGCAGACATAGGCGATGCTTGCGCTCTCCCAGTCACCAACCCGAGCCCCATACTTGTCCCGAAGCATATGCACCTCCTCTGGTAGTAGGTCGCGGTCACCGCTAACGATGGTGCCCCTGACTACAGGTATAGGGTAGGGTTCCCGTAGCCAGCTCAGATCGATGACCGTGGTCAAGCGTTCTATGGCTGAGTCAGCTTCCCCCATCTGGTTGATGATATCATATGGCACTGTCTTGTCAGCCAAGACAATTTGATCCCGTTCTATCTCGCCCCTGAACCCACCACAGGTACCCAAGTTGACCAGCAACTCTGGACCCCAGCGATCAATAGCATACTGGGCAGATGTAGCACTTGGAATCTTACCCCAGCCACCATGCATGATGACCACGGGTTCACCATGGATCTCCTCCACAAAATACTGCCCAAAGGGGGTCATGCTATACTCTGCGTCCGGGAAAATCTTGGGGATGGCTTCCCACTCGCCATCCGCCGACACTATGACAACGACTCTGGGATTCATGACTCGAAAAATAGAAGCCTACCAAGATAAAAATGGTTAACCTACCTGCTTGTGGAAACAAGTCCGCTCACCGAGGTGACAGGCGGGCCCAGTCTGCTCAACCAGAAACACCAACGCATCGTTATCGCAGTCAGTCAATATCTTGACTATCTTCTGGACGTTGCCGCTGGTGACGCCCTTCTTCATTACCTTGCCGTGGCTCCTGCGGTAATAGTGCGCCCACCCTGTCTCCATGGTCTTCACTAGTGCTTCGCGATTGGTGAAGGCTAGTGTTAGGACTTCCAGGGTGTTGGCTTCCTGTGTTACGACGGGGATGAGGTTATTCATCTTCTCCCAGTCCAGCTCATCTAATGTTATCTTCATATTCTTACATTCACCCCCATCTGCCTTAGATACTCCTTGACCACTGGAACCGGGTAGGCTTCATAGTGGAACACCGATGCAGCTAACGCAGCGTCTGCTAAGCCCACTGTGAATGCTTCATGGAAGTGTTTTGGTTCACCAGCACCCCCACTAGCAACCAGTGGCACCTTAACCGATGTAGATATCGCGTGGTTAAGCTCATTATCGTACCCGATCTTTGTACCATCCCGATCCATGCTGGTAACAAGCAACTCCCCAGCCCCCAGCAATGCAGCCTGCTTAGCCCACTTGATGGCGTCGAGCCCCGTTGGTTTACGTCCACCATATGTGTGGACTTCAAACCAGCAGGGACCCTGATCAGTTTCAACTGTTGTCTTCCCAGCCTCAACCGTATAATTCCGTTTGGCGTCTATAGCCACCACGACGCATTGAACTCCGAAGACCTCCGCTATCTCAGTTATGATATCCGGGTTCTCGACGGCTGCCGTGTTGATGGCGGTCTTGTCTGCCCCGTTCCTCAGGATGCTGCGGACATCATCGACGCCCCTGATGCCCCCACCAACAGTGAAGGGGATATCTATCTCCGATGCCACATCACGAACCAGGTTCTTCAATGTGTCTCGTCGCTCATGACTCGCAGTAATATCCAGGAAGACCAGCTCATCGGCTCCATCATCATTGTAGCGCCTAGCCAACTCAACAGGGCTACCGGCGTCCCGTAGCTCCAAGAAGTTGGTGCCCTTGACCACCCTCCCGGCTTTCACGTCGAGGCATGGGATGATTCGTTTGGCTAGCATCATGCAGCCTCCATTGCTTCGGCTAATGTGAAACGGTCGAGGTAGAGGGCTTTGCCTATGACCACTGCCTCGACACCGGTCTCTTTGAGTCTCTGGATATCGTTGATTGAGGCTACTCCACCTGAGGCGATGATGTTGCCACCTGTGGCTATCTCAGCGTAGGTGGCTGTATCCGGTCCTTCTAGGGTTCCGTCTTGGTCTATGTTGGTGACCAGGAACCATTGATAGCCTTGACTCGTGAAGCCATCAAGAGCTTTTCTGAGCCTGAGGTCTGTGGATTCTTGCCAGCCTCCCACCATCAAACTTCCCTTCCTGTGATCCAAAGCGACTATTACTCGCTCAGAGCCATAGGCTTTGAGTAGTTTCTGGGCTTCCAGAGGGGCTTTGATGGGCATCGAGCCCAGTATGATGCGTTCAACCCCTCCATCAAGGAGACGCTGAGCAGTCTCAATGGACCTGATGCCCCCACCCACCTGTAATGGTGACTCAACCGCTTCGGCGATCTCCAAGATTAACTCAGTGTTTGGTTTCTTACCCAAGGCTGCGTCAAGGTCTATGATGTGGATCATCTCTGCCCCCAGCTCTGCCCATTTCTTGGCTGCCTCCAATGGACTATGTGTCCAGTATTGCTGCTTTGTCGATGGGTCGCCTTTGCTGAGCCTCACCAGTTGACCATCCATGATGTCAATCGCGGGTATAATCTTCAGCCTCATCACCTCCGAATGATATCCACAAAGTTGGATAGCAGAGCCGCCCCGGGTTTCCCTGATTTCTCTGGGTGAAACTGGCAACCATAGATGTTCCCACGCTCAACGATGGAGGTGAAACACATACCATACGTGGTCTCGGCTAAGGTATCCTCCCTGTTCACCGGCTCAGGGTAAAAGCTGTGTACGAAGTAGAAGTAGGAGCCATCAGGTATCCCATCAAGCAGCGGGCTCTCTCGGGTCGCAGCCACGGTGTTCCAGCCCATGTGTGGAGTCTTCATCGCTCCACTGAACTCCCTTATCCACCCCTTGAGCAAGCCGAGACCTTCGCCCGCTGATTCCTCGCTCCTCTCGAACAACAGCTGCATCCCGAGACAGCTGCCTAATAATGGTGTGCCATTTGCTGCTGCCTCACGCACAGCGTCCGAGATTGGACTGAGTTGTAAAGCTGCTGCGCCGAAGTTCCCCACACCGGGAAGAACCACGCCATCTGCTGCGAGAATCTCCTCAGGCGTCTTCACAACCTCCACAGTTGCCCCGGTTTTCCGTAGGGCGTTACCCATGCTGAAGAGGTTGCCGACGCCGTAATCGATTACTGATATCCGTGTCATATGGCTCCCTTGCTGCTGGGTACGTTGGTTCTTCTTGGGTCGATGGCTGCTGCGGCTCTGAGGCATCGGGCTAGTGCTTTGAAGGCTGCCTCTGCTCTGTGGTGATCATTTGAGCCATACTTGACCTGTATGTGGATGTTCGCCTTGAGGCTCGTCGCTAGGGACTCCATGAAGTGGGTAATGTCCTCGTTCGCCATGTCCTCGGTCATGGGGTTCACGAGCCCAAGATCAATGACGCTGTAGGGTCTTCCACCCAAGTCGACACTGCATGAGACTAGGCTCTCATCCATGGGCACCGTGGCGTCCGCGAACCTTGTGATGCGTTTATCCTGTTGTAGTGCTTTGTTGAGGGCTTCTCCCAGTACCAGCGCGGTGTCCTCTGCTATGTGGTGCCTCAGGTCTCCATTTGCCTCTATTTTGATATCTATGAGGCTGTGGGTTGCCAGGCTCGTGAGCATGTGATCCAGGAACTTGATGCCTGTGTTGATCTCCGCATTACCTGAGCCATCGAGGTTCACGGCTGCCTTGATGTCTGTCTCCCGGGTCTTACGGGTGTACTCCGCTGTTCTCATATGGCTTCACCTCGTGCATATCGTAACGCTATTGGTATCTCGTTCACTGTGGGAGCCACAACAGGGCAACCTGTAGCGAGGAAGCTATCCCTAACACCTAAGCCGTTATGGACAGAGGCATAGACACCAGCGAATAGGTAATCCTCCCCCGCGTTCTCAGCTGTAAAGTAATCAGCCATGGTGTCACCGATATAGAGCGCCTTCCCCGGGCTGTATGGCTCGGAGGCTTTCAGTAGCGGATAGGGGTTGGGTTTGTGAAGGTTATCCTCACCAAGCCGTTTCGCGTCCCTGTCAACGACATCATGCCAGTATTGAGCACCTTGGGGGAACCGATCCTTGATCTCCCCGAGGACATGCCTCGCGGTGTTCTCAATGCTACCAGAGGCTACGCCGAATCTTACGCCACCGAGAAGCCTCTCCAATTCATCCAGTGTCTCATCTAGGATTACCACCTTTTCATCCTCAACGATTCCCCTCTCAGGCTTCACGAAGCAGGGCTCAAAGCCGAATGATTCCCTGAACAGCGTAGCGCCTGAGAACAGCTCCTCGAATAGGGTGCTTATGATGCTTTCTCCAACCTCGCCCCTGAATTTGAGGGCTCGTTTGATGTTGACCCCGACTCTTGGTAGCAGTAATTCATCTACTTTTTCGATCCCGGAGGCATCCAGCTCTGACGCAAACTTGGCTAATTTAACATAGAGCCCATCAACTGGGATCTCATAGAATATTTTCCCAGCCATGTAGTCGAATCTTGCTTTGGGTGAAGAGTATCTGAGGCTCTCCTCAGCCAGTTTATTGAGGTTAGCTAGCATTGCCTCGGGCAACTCAGCCAATATCCTCATAATCACGGCGTAGGCGTGGCTCCAGTCATTGTTAAAGCCCCCTGTGCGCTTGTAGAGGTGATTCAATTCGCTATCAAATATCTCCACAGGGATCACCGTGCCAGTGAAAGCCTCGATGATTATCTTGGTGGTGGCTGCAATGGCGACATTATAGGCTTTTCGTACATCCAGTAGAACCCCGTCGCAGTCGAAGACGATGGTGTCTATCTCTGCTATGTCCTGCAGCGAGTCTTTTCTGATGTATATGGTTCCCAGTGGGTTCTCCAGTTCTATGTATCCTGTCACGCTAACACCTCCTTCAGGGCATCAATGAATCGATCCATCAAGGGTCTCGGGGCTACGGTTACCCGTAGACAGTTCTCTTTGCGCAGTATCTTTCCTTGTTTGCTGAGGATGATCCCCCGATTCATTAGCCCGTCGTATACCTGACTGTATGGTTTCTCGGTATTAAAAAGCACAAAGTTCGCCTTGGAGGGAAAAGCCTCTACCCCTTCAACGCTGTTTAGCGTGGTTACCAGCCATTCACGGGTCTTCTTGGTCTCCGAGACCTTGTCTGTCACTAAATCGTTCTGAGATAGGCTTTTGATACCAGCTTTGAGTACGATGTTTGATACAGGGTAAGGCATCATAAATCGGTCTCGCAGCGTCTCCGCTAGCCGTCTATTGGTGATGCAGTACCCGAGACGTAGCCCAGCCAAGCCAAAAGCCTTCGAGAAAGTCCTCAAAACCAGTAGATTCTCATGGTTCTTGGTTAGCTCAGCCAATGAATAGTCTGAGTACTCTTGATAGGCTTCATCAACAAGAACCAACCCATCGAAGCCAGCGATTAACTCGATCACATCTTTCCTTGGGAACTGGTTCCCAGTGGGGTTATTTGGGTTGCACACCACTAGCAACGATGACCCAGCAGCACTGCTCAATGTCTCGCCTACGTCAAGGGTGAAATCGTCTCTGAGAGGCGCCTCGTTTAACTGTATTCCCCGCTGGAGGGCAGTTCTCGGATACATGGAGAAGGTGGGAGTAACGGCGGTGATCTTATCGCCTTTTTGCAGCAGCGAGAACAACATCTCTATTGCTTGGTCTCCACCAGCGCTGACCACCACCTGATCAGTGTCAACTTTGTTATATTCAGATATCTTTTGCTTTAGCTCAGCCTCCTCAGACTGGGGGTAAAGCCTTGGATCGGTCTCCAAAGCAGCCTCCGAGACTATTTTCTGGACGAAGCCTCTATCCAAGAAAAGGTTCTCATTAGAGTTCAGTTTCAAAATATCTTCAACTTGTAATCCGAGACCTTCTGCTATCTCCGCCACGGGGGGGCTTGGCTTATATGCCTGGATTCTCCTGCTAGCCTCTATGATTTCATCGGTGTTCACTTGAACCTCGCCTCCACAGCGTTCCTGTGATTCCCTAACCCCTCGGCTTCAGAGAGGACAGCTATCCTGTCTCTTACAGTACCGAGACCCATCTTGGAAGCCTTAACGATGCTAATGGGCTTCATAAAGTCCAGCACTGTGATCCCGGAGGAGACCTTGGCGTATCCCTCCGTTGGCAGCACATGGTTGACGCCCATGCAGTAATCTGTGGAGGAGACAGGCGTATAATCGCCCAGCAGGATCAAGCCACTGTTGATTATCTTATCTGCAACTTCCTCGGGTACTCCTGTCATGATCTCTAGGTGCTCTGGGGCGAACTTGTTCGCGAACTCGATGGCCTCATCAAGTGTTGATACAGTGTAGATGAAGCTATTCTCACCCAGAACCTGAGAGACTATCTCGTATCGAGGAATACTCTGGACAAGCTCTTCAATGATCTCAGCTACTTTCCCTGCAACCTCTTCTGATGTGGTGACCAACCCGGATATTCCACCTGCCCCATGCTCAGCCTGACTGATGAGATCAACGGCGATCAATCTTGGATCGGCGGTCTCATCGGCGACCACAAGTATCTCGGATGGACCAGCTGGTTTATCGATGGATACGACATCTGAGACCACGTTCTTGGCTGCCGTAACATACTGGTTGCCGGGTCCAACGATCTTCATGACCCTTGAGACCGATTCGGTTCCATATGCCATGGCTGCGATGGCTTGAACCCCACCGATCTTGTAGACCTCATCCACCATGCAGACATCACAAGCCACCAGAGTCAAGGGATCAACCACCCCATTCCTGTCTGGGGGGGTGCAGACAACCACACGCATAACACCAGCGACCTTCGCGGGAGCCACATTCATTATAACCGAGCTAGGGTAAGCAGCTTTACCACCCGGAACATAGCAACCGACAGACTCGATGGGTCTGAGGACGCATCGTATCAGTGTTCCCTCTATCTCAAAAGCGAAACTGTTCTGTGCCAGTCGCATAGACTCCACCCTCTCCAGACGGCTACGAGACTCCCTGAGAGCCTCAACCTCCTGCTGCGAGACCTTCTCATAGGCTGCTTGAACCTCCTCGGGGCTAACCCTGAATGATTCCAGTGTCACTTTATCGAATCTCTCCGTATATTCCCTGACTGCCTCGTCTCCACGTTTAGCCACATCTACTATGATAGGCTTCACATAGTCCAGCAACTCGTTTCTGCCACCCTGTATGCTGGGCCACCGTTTCGTGATTATAGGGGGCTCTACGCTGCAGACCCTCATCTTCCATTCTCCATGACTATCTCTTCAAGGGGCAAGACCTGTCTTGGCTCATAGAGAACCAAGCCCTGTGCAAGGCTGCGTAGGGTTGGCAGTATCTGTATGAACATGTCCTTATCGATGACGGTGTTGATGGCGCACCACTCTGGATCGCTTAGATCGCTGATGGTGGGGCGCTTCAGCGCTGGTAGCTGGTTTAACAGCTCATCCAGGTTGGATTTCTTGACGTTAGCGAAGATATGCAGCTTCTTGGCACCGTCAACAGCGCCACGCATCAATGTCAATATGTCCAGTATCTTTTCCTTCTTCTCGGGATCATTGAGCGCCTCCTTGTTTGCGATAAGCAACGCGCTGGTCTGCATCACCTCCTCGATGACCTTCAAACCATTCTGCTGCAGGCTCGTACCGGTCTCGATTACCTCGATGATGGCGTCTGCGTCCTCGGGAGGCTTGGCCTCCGTGGCGCCGAAGCTCAGGTAGATGGCTACCCGCTCGTTTTCACCGATCCTCCACCATGGGCTAATCACCACTGGGTCTTGGTCTCCGTAGGCTTGCTGGTAGACAGGGTTTTGTTTGATGTACTCCTTGGCTGCGTTCAGGTACTCTGTGCTGATCCTGAGCGTAGAGCCCTCATCGATGCTTTTACTGATTAAATCCGATAGACTGTTGATACTGGTCCATCCATCGGGCACAGCCACAACGAGCCTAACCTTCGCGTACTCCAAGTCGAGCAACGTCTCGACATCTGCCTTGTTCTCAGCAACCCAGTCCCTCCCACTGATCCCAACATCCTGCACCCCCTCACTGACGTAGGTGGGTATCTCCTGGGGGCGCAGCACCTTCAACTCGATGCCCGGGTCGTTTATCCCGGGTCTGTAGGTTCTGTCGTGCCCCGTTACCTTGTATCCTGCTCGTTCAAGTATCTTTAGTGTCTGGTCTCCAAGGTGTCCCTTGGGTATAGCGAATTTTACTTTAGTCAAATCAATGTCTCCTCTATGTTAGAATCGATCCTAGAACCCACTAACCGTGGTTGTTCAATAGAATCCGTGGCCGCTGGTCGCTGAGAGAAAGTAATCTGACTAGAGATGAAGACAAACGCCTCTAGTGAATATACTCCCTCATTTTCACTTCCACAGCCCCCAAAAGGCATAGTATCAGGTATAAACGTTTCTAATCAAGGAAGAGTACAGTCAAAGAGAGTTTGGTTGTCTCACCCAGACGTGACCATACAGATTTGGGTGGTAGCGTCAATAGTTGGAAAACCTTTATAGCCATAAACGTTGTTCAGTGGGGTGCATTAGGCGACTCTAGCCAATAGTAAGGATGAAAAACACATGAGCACCAAGACAGTCATAGACGGGGACGGCCTCATACTGGGCAGGATGGCGAGTATTATCGCAAAGAGGCTTCTCGCAGGTGAAACCATTGACATCGTGAACGCCGAGAAGATCGTCGTATCAGGCAAGAAATACATGGTGATAAACAAAGAGAAAGAGTTCCTAAACGTTGGAGGCTTCGGTAAGGGACCAATCCACTACAGCCAGCCACATAGGATAGTAAGGCAAACCATCAGGGGAATGCTGCCCTACCGCAAAGCCCATGGCAGGGTCGCTTTCAGTAGACTCAAAGTCCACATCGGTGTACCGGAGGAGCATGAGGGCGCCGAGTTGGAGAAGATGGGAAATTATCATTCTAGTAAACTGAACCGCAGGTTCGTCACCGTTGGAGAGATCGCCGAGAACATCGGCTGGAAGAAGTGAAAAGGCATTGTCAACGAGCAGTAAGAAGAAGAGCGTATTGGCCACTGGAAAACGCAAGACAAGCAAGGCGAGGGTAGTCGTCTCCGAGGGCAAGGGCAGGATCAGGGTCAACAGCGTACCGGTCCACCTCATCGAGCCATTCATGGCACGGGAAAAGATACTTGAACCATACATGCTTGCAACGGACTACAAGGACAGGGTAGACATCAGCATCAACACCGAGGGAGGAGGCGTGATGAGCCAAGCAGAGGCAGCCAGGATGGGCATCGCACAGGGCTTGGTGAAGTTCACAAAGAGCAAGCGCCTACGCAGCAAATACCATGAATACGACCGAACCATGCTAGCCGGTGACGCGCGCCGCAAAGAGTCCAAGAAATTCGGTGGACCTGGGGCACGCCGCAGGAAGCAGAAGAGCTACAGGTGATCAATGTGGTTCGTTTTATCTCACCAATCGTTGAAACCGGGGACCGTGTCCGTGAGGGCAAGGGGTTCAGCCTAGGGGAGCTTGGGGCAGTGGAACTCACCGCTGGAAAAGCCAAGACCATGGGCATACCAGTGGATACCAAAAGAGGCACAAGCCACGATGAGAACATCGAGACCCTAAAGGAGTTCCTCAAAGAGGCTAAAGACCTAGACATAAAGGTTGAGAAACCCAAGTTTGAGAGCAAGCCGATCCGTGGACGCGCATACAGGGGCAAGACGAGCGCAGGGCAGAAGATGCGCAACCTGAGCCGTAAAAAGTAAGCCCTTTTTCAGTTTTTAATTAGACAGGCTTATCTACTGCACTACAACCTATTGTAGCGATACAATTGAGGCCGGATGTGCATATAATCCATGACCCCGAGGTGGGGAAACTCCTTGCAGACGAGACGAGGAGAAAGATGCTACGGATTTTAAGCGTAGAGGAGATGAGCGCAACCGACCTCGCCAAGAAACTGGACAAGAACCACAGCAGCATAGTCCATCACCTGAACACCCTCCTGGACGCTGGTTTAATCACCGTGACAAGAGAGGAACAGGTCAGAAACATGATACAACCCTACTATCAGGCTATTAGCAGCGAATTCCACGTCAGCTACAGGGTCACCGAGGCGCTTGAAGAGGACCCAGATTACTCTGCCTACACAGCTTCTTATCTAGATCGACTTGTTGAGGGCCTCAGCGTGTATGCGGTAGAGCTACCAGACGAGGTGAAGCCCCGTGTGAAGCAACTGCTACTAAGATGCCACATTTTGAATAAGAGGGCATACGAGGAAAGGATACTCAGGAAGACCAATGACAAAGAAATAGGGCGATACGCTCAACGCAGCATCGCACACATTGTATCCCATGTACAGCTCATGGACAACCCTGAGTACAGGAAAATCATAGCGGAACTCAGGGAGATCATGAACAAGTACAGTGGGAGCCCATGGGATGTCAAGTAAGCAGCAGAAGAAGACCGCTTGGAATACATTCAAACGGCTCTTCGGGTATATAACCCCATATTGGGAGCTTAAGGTTGTAGTCATCGTAATCGTACTCACAACCATCTTCTCCATACTATCACCTGCCATAATAGGCAACATAATCGACAACGTAGGCTACGTGGCTGCTGGGGAAACCATACCAGAAGCCACTGGAATCGAGGGAGTAGCCAACAGCATACTGCTTCCCATAGTGGAAGCCATTGAGACGGGGATGAGCCACGACCGCACGGTTTTGATGGTCTTCAGCCTCAGCCTCATCGTGATAGCCATATTTGAGGGTACTTTGAGTTACCTTCAACGTTATATGCTGGAGATCGTGAGCCAACGAGCAGGCTTTGATATGCGAGACGACATGTACAACAGCCTACTAGAACAGAGCTTCAGCTTCTACGACCAGCAAAGGACAGGGCAACTGATGGCCCGAGCTACCGGCGACATCAACATGCTTGGCAGGTTCTTCAACTTCGGCTTCAGGCTAGCCTTGAGCAACCTCCTGCTGCTGGTTCTGGTGATCTACAGCATGGTCTCCATAAGCTCACGCTTGACACTGGTCTCAATCATAATACTCCCCTTCCTGCTGATAACAGCGTTAAACTTCAGCAACCGTATACGCCCCATGTGGCAGGAGATACGGGAACAGAACGGTGTCATTACATCTGTGATGCAGGAAAACCTCAGCGGATTACGAGTAGTACGCGGGTTCAGCAGGGAGGCGTTCGAGGAGGAAAAGTTCTGGAAGGAACTCATGAAGTACTTTGATATCAACATCGAGATGGCCAAGCTAAGAGCCTTCTTCAGGCCACTCACATCCCTCATCAGCGGCATCGGGGTGGTCATAATAATCATGTATGGGGGCATCCTGGTCATGGAGGAGTCCCTCAGCCTCGGTAGCATGATTGCC
>CAZVMT010000094.1:0-11349 GCA_964628765.1 uncultured Candidatus Bathyarchaeia archaeon
CTCGTCGTCTATGTTTCTCTTATTCAGGGTGCACTGGATAACCCCTGATCCATCCCGTATCTCTAGGAACTGAATGCCTCCGCTGCTCCTGCTGGTGTATATCCAGCCACGGATCTTGACCTCGGCTCCATCCTCATACTTGCCACCCAATATATCGGCTGCTTTTACGAATCCAGTCATCTTGTCCAACCAATGATAGGCTCAAGTATTAAAGACGTTTATCCTTCCTCGCAGCTTTTACATTAATCCTGCATCTAATACTCTGTATGAGTCAACCAACTCCAAAGGAGATAATGGATGGATTCGAGGCAGCACGAGCCAGGACCTTCTACTATATGGCTCAGGCTTTGATCGATAAACTGGGCGAGGAACATGGGAAACAGGTCATCAATGATACAGTCTATGAGATGAGTAAGGCAAGCGGAGAAGCCGCAAGGAAGAGCTACAAGGCACGTGGAGCCGAGAACACATGGGAGAACCACAGAGCCGAGAATGGTCCAGTCTACTCCCTAGCATGGAAAGGAGGCACAGTGGTGAATGAACCCAACCTCAAGGTGATCGAATACACATACTGCCCCTATGGATCTGCCTTCACCCGCATGGGAGAGAAAGCAGAGGAACTGGGAGACATCTACTGCAGCGTCACGGACGACGCCTTCTGGAAAGGATTCAACCCAGAGTGGCGTGTGAAACGTGAAAAAACATTTAGCAGCGACGGCGTCTGTCGATTGGTTTGGAGAAGAGATTAGAGGGTATTCATCTTCGATGCCACCATGAGCAGCGTCTTGTAGAGGGTGTCTACTCCTTTGACCTCAACGTACTCTGATGGGCTGTGCGGATACTTGATAGTTGGTCCCAAAGAGACGATATCCATACCCGGTTTGAGCCCCGCGATGACACCGCACTCCAACCCACCGTGAATACCAGTGACCTTAGGCTTCCTCCCCGAGACCGTGCTATATGACTTCTCGACAAGTCTCAATAGCTTGGACTCTGGGTCCGCCTTCCATCCAGCCCTCAAATCCTCCTGCTCCGTCTTAACCCGGTGTTCCTGACCCAACTCGTAGAGTATGCGTTGATTATCATAGCCATCCTTCAAGTCACAGGTCCTGCTGCTGACCCGTACGATGAATGTGTTGTTCTCCGTTCGCACGATCCCGTTGTTGTTGCTGGTCTGAACCAGATCCTCGTAGTCTGGGCTCCAAGACTTGGGGCCAAAAGGGATCTCAGCCACCAACTTGATCAACTGCTCGGTCTCATGAATAGGGGCAGCTGGTTTAAGATCGATGGGAACAGTCTTCACGGTTAAGCCCCGCTCATGGGTCTTATCTATGCCCCTCGCCCAGTCGTTGATTATCTCCATCGCCTTATCCATCCTCCTAGCGGGAATCAATATGTCAGCGTAGGCGTTCCTCGGGATCACGTTGCCCCGGGTGCCTCCCTCAAAGTGAATGAGCCTGATAGTCAACTCCTTGTGCAGTCTGAGCAATCCCTCCGCTAGAAGCTTATTCGCGTTATATCTTGGGAGATGAATATCAACGCCAGAGTGACCTCCCTGAAGCCCATCCACAGAGACCCGTATAGCCTCCCTTCTCTCAGGGTTCTGGGGCCTAAAACCTATCCTGTAGGTTGTTCCACCGCCGCCAGCGCTACTCACGATTACTACGCCTACCTCCTCGCTGTCCAAGTTGATCATATATCTAGCCTTGAAGAAATCTGGGCTAAGGTTTCGGACACCTGTGAAACCAGCCTCCTCATCCACTGTGAATAAAGCCTCAAGCCTACCACTGGGCTGGTTCTCATCGATGAGCACAGCCATGGCCAACGCCATGCCCAAGCCGTTATCCGCGCCGAGGCTCGTATTATACGCCTTTACCTTGCCACCCTCATACTCCAGTGGGATGGGATCTCGGCTGAAGTTGTGGCTGCTCTCTGGTGTCTTCTCGCAGACCATATCCTGATGAGCCTGAAACAATAAAGCTGGGGCGCCACCAGAAGCCTCCCGGGTTAATAATACGTTGCCTACCTTGTCTTTCTCGTAGCCAAGGCCATGCTCTTTAGCCCACTGTTTGAGGAAATGCTGTACTTTTTCCTCGTGTTTACTGCATCTGGGTATCCTGGTTAGTTCCTCGAATATCTGCCACACTGGCTCGGGTTCGAGGTCTTGGAGTATATATTGCATAGAATAAGTAGGGTTGTTCAGGGATTTAATGGTAATCAGATGTGAGCCAGAGCCCAGGACTACCAGCCGATGGCACAGCCATCAGCCCTTGGATCACTGCCAGCCGTCAAGACACCGGACACAGGGTTCCTATGGATAATCTGGCCTCTACCAAACATTCCTCTTCTCCAGCCGCTGCATGGCACGACCTCGTGACCCATCCCTGATAGCTCGCTCATGGTCTCGACGCTGATCTCGTCCTCGATGTACACTTTTCCGCCGCTCATGCCATCCAGTATGCAGAAGCGCCCAGCGTCCAATGCCTCCTGTGGGTTCATGCCATAGTCAACCATGTTTACCACCACCTGTGTATGTCCCTGGGGCTGCATGAATCCACCCATCACGCCGAATGGGGCGTAGAGTTCGCCATCTTGCATGAGCATTCCCGGGATAATGGTGTGGTATGGTCGTTTATTGGGTTCAAGCTGGTTCGGGTGCCCAGGGTCCAAGCTGAAGCCGTAGCCCCTGTTCTGGAGGGTAAAGCCGCAGCCCTTTGGGATGATGCCTGTGCCGAATCCATTGTAGTTGCTTATAATGAAGCTGCAGGCGTTCCCCATGCCATCCACGACACAGAAATAAACGGTATCAGAGCCAGCCACAGGCGAGCCTTTCACCACATCAACTGATGCCTTATTGGGTTTGATTAATTTCCGCCTCTTGGCAGCGTATTCCTTGCTGATTAACTCCTGTACTGGTACATCTGTGACATCTGGGTCAGCGACATACCAACGTGTATCAGCAAAAGCGAGTCTGATAGCCTCAATCAGGGTATGCAGGTGCCTAGTTGAGCCATGAGGCACATCGGTGAAGTCAAACTCCTCAAGGATATTTAATGCGATCAGCGCCGTGATTCCCTGACCATTGGGGGGAATCTCATAGACATCCAGTCCCTTGTAGTTGGTGGAGACAGGCTCGGGGAAGGTACTGTAATGATTCTTGAGGTCATCAACAGACATCACCCCACCCATGGGCTCAAGCACCCTGACGATCTCCTCGGCTATCCTGCCCTCATAGAAACCAGCCTTACCATGCTCGGCAACCTCCCTGAAGGTCCGTGCAAGGTTCACGTTCTTCATGATCTCACCAGCCCGCGGAGCCCTACCGTTCAAAAGCATCTCCTCGTAGTGTGGACCGTTCTTGAGCTTCGGGATGCCCAAATCCCATGCTCTAGCTGTGAGGAGGCTCACCGGGAACCCCTCCTCTCCTAGCTTGATGGCTGGGGCGAGAACTTCTGGCATCGTCTTTGATCCAAAATGCTTGATGGTGTCAACCCATCCTGCTGCTGCCCCTGGCACCGTTACTGCGTGAGGGCTGGTTGGAGGTAGCCTACCTGTGATCCCATGCTCTGCAAGATATTCTAGGTTGAGAGCGGCGGGAGCTCTTCCGCTTGCGTTCAAGCCCTTTACCTTCTTCGTCTTCGCGTCGAAGAAGAGGCAGAAGGCGTCTCCACCTATTCCTGTGCTGCATGGCTCCGTCATGTTGAGGGCCGCTGCGACTGCTACTGCGGCGTCGGCTGCGTTTCCCCCTTGTTTGAGTATCTCTATTCCAGCCATGGTGGCTAGTGGTTGGCTGCTTGCTACCATCCCGTGGGTGCCGTATACTGGGCTGCGGCGTGAGTTGAATTTCATACCATGAGAACCAGATTGGGGAGACATAAAACTAACGATAGCTGATTCACGATTGGTTTGGATCATATAAATGCATAAGTTTAATCTATTTGTTAATTATAATTGAAAGTTATTTAGTTGTGGAAAAGGGTGTTTATCTCCTTTGTTTTAATGTACTTGATCTTTTTTTCCAATAGGATAAGCATTGTATAGACCTCTCTTCCATTCCATTTATATATAATATAAAATAACATCAATATGTCCTAAATTCACCAGGGGTGGGAAAATGAGTGAAAAGATGGATCCAAGAATAAAGCTCCTAGAGAGACTTAAAATCCAGTTGAGCGGCCACGTCTATGTCGGTGACCGATTTAAAGAAGGGTGGAAAGAACCAATACCGCATTACGCTTTCAAGTGCCCAAAACATGGCATAATCGTTGATTACCCACATGGGTATAATCAAAGGCTTGAATGCCCGTTATGCAGGGAAGAGGAAAAGGCGGCCTTAGAACAGGCTGCAGAGTGATTTGATCATCACCTTTCCTGATGTTTTCAATTGGATAAAGCTAAATGTAATCGTAAGTGCTAAAACAAAGTTTATCTTAACTCAATTGATACAGAATGCTCACTGATAGATACTCCAATTTGGAGAAGGAGCTTATCGGAGAGGTCTGGCAGTCCAGCCAGATACATGAGAACATGCTTGTGCTCGCTGATGAGATTGGGAGCAGGTTCCCAGGAACACCAAGTGAGAAAAAAGCCCAAGAATACCTGGTCAAGAAGCTCAAGGAATACGGCTACGAGAACGCCGAAGCCGTCCCATTCACATACTTTGGTTGGAAACGTGGACCAGTCACCCTCAAGATGACCGAGCCCAAGGAACGGGAGTTTGAGGCCATCAGTCTAGCCATGAGCCCAGGGGGAACAGTGGAAGCCGAGGTAGTAGACCTGGGCACAGGTAGCCCAGAAGAGTTTGAGAAAATTAACCCAGCTGATGTCAAGGGCAAGGTCGTGCTCTGCAGCAGCGCCACAAGTCCAACGGGGAAACGGGTGCATAGACGCACTAAATATGGTTACGCTGTGAAGTATGGTGCCGTTGGATTCATATTCATGAACCACAACCCGGGTCAGCTGGCTCCCACGGGTAGCCTACGGCCTAGCTACAGGATGGGAGGCGAGATACCTGGGATTGGTGTGAGCCTTGAGACGGGTTCTTTGATGCTGCGCCTAGCAAAGGACAAGGCTCTCAAGGTGAAATTCACTGACAAGAGCAAGGTAGTGCCAGACAGTAAGTCAGCGAACATCGTCGCAGAGCTACCCGGGAAAACCGATGAATGGATCGTCGTCGGAGGCCACTATGATGGACATGATATCGCTCAGGGCGCCATGGATAACCTGAGCGGTACAGCTGTCACATTGGAGCTTGCCCGGGTATTGAAGCCCCATGAGGGTAAGTTCAAGCGTGGTATCAGGTTCATCTGCTTTGCCTGCGAGGAGATCGGTGTCACTGGTAGCACCTGCTATGTGGCGGGTCACCTTGACCAGACAGAGAGTACGGCGATCATGGTGAACCTTGAGCTGGGTGGACTAGCCTACAAGGATGGTATGAAGCACGCTGCTTTCACTGTCTACCAGCCACCATCCATGACTGATTGGCTCAAGACATTCCTCACAGAAGTCAATTACCCAACTAGCATACTCACAGGAATGAGCGCCGCCAGCGACCACTGGCCCTTCGTAATGCAGGGCATCCCAGCTATCTATATGCATGAGGAGCCCAGCATGAGGCAACTGGTAGAGGGAAGAGGATGGGGACACACCACAGCCGATTATATGGATAAGGTTGACCCTAGAAATCTCCAAGAAGGCACCATGCTCATGGTCAGACTGTTACTGCGGCTTGCTACCCAGAAGAAGAAGATAGCCAAGCACACCCCGTTGAAGAAGATAGTGAAGTATCTTGAGAAGACGGGTATGAAGAAGACCCTCGAAGTCCAGTTGAAGTGGCACCCAGACACCCCCAGATAAAAAAACCCTTTTTTCTTAAACCTAAAATAAACAAGCTCCTAGCTTAACCTTGTATAAAGTAATAGCTAGAGTAGTGGACATGAGATTTACTCAGTTATCCTCAATTCTAGGGGCTTTAACGTCTAATATGAATGGAAACTTGAGCCCTGTGACGTAGTGTTAAAAACATCCAACTGTTATTTGTTCCCTAGATGGTTTATGTACGATCTCAAAATTAAGAATGGAAAAATATACACAGGGGCGGGGAACCCTTGGTTCATCTCGGATATCGCGGTAAAAGACGGGTATATCGCCGAGATAGGTAAACTCCATGGAGACGCAGAGACAGTCATAGACGCCAACGGATTAGCGGTTGCACCCGGTATCATCGACCTTCACGACCACAGCGACACAACTATTCTCGTAGACCGTGAGGCAACATCAAAGGTTCACATGGGTGTAAGCACCACGACCTTCCCAAGCTGCGGAACAGGCGCCGCACCATTGAACGATGAAATGCGGGAAAAAAAGAGGCGCCAAGAGCCATTCCTGGTGGAGTCAGGGATAGATATCTCTTGGTCTACTGTTGAGGAGTATCTAGAATTTCTTGAATCGGATGGTCTATCCATCAATGTGGCGCCTCTAGTTGGTTTCGGCTCGGTCAGAGAATACGTCATGGGCATGGAGATGAGGGCCCCCACACCCGACGAGTTGCAAAGGATGAAGGAAGAGATAGAGACCGCTATGAAAGCTGGATGCAGGTGAATCACTACCGGTCTACGATATGATCCCCAGAGCTACGCCACAACCGAGGAAGTAATTGAGGTGAGCAAGGTTGCAGCAGAGTATGGTGGCTTCTATACCAGCCACGTCAGGGACGAGGGGACCGCGGAGACCCTGTATCAGCCATAGAGGAGATAATCAGGATCAGCCGAGAGGCAGATATTCCGGTGAACATAAGCCACTTCAAAGTATTATCAAAAAGATTCCTACACCTCTGCCCAAAACTCATACAGATGGTAAACGATGCACGTGATGAAGGATTACAAGTAACAGCCGATCAATACCCATACAATGCCAGCGGAACAGGGCTGATTGCGTGGATCCCAAAATGGGCCAATGAGGGAGGACCAGAGGAACTGGTGAAACGATTGAACAACCCAGAGACATATGAGAAGATCAAGGCCGGTTTAGCTGTCTCGATGGAGGACAGGGGCGGACCAGAGGCTGCTTTGATAAGCAGTTATCCAGTGGATCATAATCTTGTTGGATTAAATATAGCCCAGGTCTCAGAGAAGCGTGAACAGGAGCCACTGGACTGTGCCCTGGGGTTACTAAAGGATCATGAAGAAGCCTTGCTATCTAGTAAGGCGAAAGGTTCCTTCAGCATAGTCAACTTCAATCAGAGCGAGGAAAACATCGAGCAGATAATGAGACAACCATGGGTGGCCTTTGGCACAGATGGCAGAGTTCACAAACCAACAGGTTTATTGAACAAACACATGCCGGCTCCTCACCCCAGATTCTACGGAACATTCCCAAGGGTATTAGGCAGGTATGTACGCGAGAAAAAAGTCTTGGGACTAGAGGACGCCATCAGGAAGATGACGAGCCTACCAGCCCAGATACTGGGACTCAGAGACCGGGGGATACTGATCCCGGGTAATCGAGCTGATATAGTAGTCTTTGACCCTGAGACTGTGATTGATAGAGCGGATTTTGTGCCACCAGAGGCAACCAAGCGGTTCCCGGACGGAATACTCCACCTCATTGTGAACGGTGAGATCACATTGCTCGACAATGGACACACTGGTGCAAGAGCAGGAATGGTTCTCAGGAAAAGCGTCTAACCGTTAGCCATCTCTTCCCCTTTTTCTATGGGTTTCTCTTTTTTCTTCTTTATATCCGTAAATTCCAATGCGAGGGAACCAAGAACAGAACCACCAATCAAGGCATACATGGTGATGTCATCGCCGATAGCGCCCCAGCCATAGAGAACCGTGTGAACGATCTGTTCAAGAACAAAAGCCATAACACCTGTAATAATTCCCCCCTGAAGCCAACCAACCGTCGATCTTAAGTTTACGAGAAATCCACCCGACAAACCCCCTGTCAAATGTATCAGTATGATGATTAACCTCAGACTAGATTGAAGCCCTGGATCAGTTGGCGAGACCCCGTTTAATAGCGCAAGCAGCTCTATTCCTAAGAATGAGATTCCGAATGCGATGTAGGCGCCTGCCCAGTAGTATCTGGAGGTTTCCCGTGGCTCTGCCTTGGGTTCCATCACTATGAATTACACTAGGTGATATTTAACAAGGGCTAGCATGTGCTCGAATTATGGTACAAACATAAAAAAATCAAATATTATGCAGAAAACAGTGAATTTTACACTTAAATTGTCTATATAGACGTAAGTATTATATTTATTTAAGATACCTTCATCTCACCCTAACAAACAGGAGATGATTTAGATATCATTACTTGTATCAGGAAGAATCTTCGCGTTAATTATGCTAATTCTGATTTGGGTCTTCATACTCTATGGTATGGAGAGGGCGAAAAAGGAATTACCTCGTTTCAGGAGACTGACGGGACTCGATGCGCTGCCTGAGATGGTTGGTAGAGCCGCTGAGATGAATAGACCATTACACTTCACAACAGGTCTAGGAGACCTTACATCCACAGTTGCACCCCAGCTGGTAGCTGGGTTAGCTGTTTTAGCCTATGTGGCTGAACTCTGTGCGAATTATGGAGTCAAGATGATCTATTCAGTCTATCAGGCTCAAGTCATGCCAATCGCGACAGAACTCATGAAGGACGCCTACGTTAAAGCAGGCAAGCCTGAGGAGTTCATACCGGAGGAACAAGTCCGGTACCTATCTGGGGAGCAATTCGCCTACGCGTCTGCTGTGCAAGGAATCGCTGAGAGAGAAAGACCAGCCGCCAACATAATGATCGGACCTTTCTATGCTGAGTCAATGTTATTCGCAGAGACCTTCAACAGGATCGGTTCAATCCAGTTGGCTGGAACCGCCAGAGGGTACCAGATACCCTTCTTCGCGGTGATCTGTGACTATCTGCTCATCGCTGAGGAAATCTATGCTGCTGGAGCCTACCTTTCGAAGGACCCCGTTATATCTGGTACCATCATGGGTCAAGATTATGGTAAGATCTTGGCCTTGATCTTGATGCTCTTGGGTGTATTGGCGACAACCTTTGGGAGTTCAATAATCACGGACCTGTTGGGGATGTAGGAGGAGGATGAAATGTCTATAACAGTAAGAAAAACCTTGCCCGTAGCGATTGTCTTCATCGTAGCTATCGTGGTGATGTCAGACTACTTCTTGGTCTTACCACCCGTTAACGACGCTGGGACGAGTTGGACAGGCTCGGCAGTTACAAGCCTCCAAAACTGGGGAATTATCCTAACGGCGTTTTCTCTAGGCTTTGGAGCCGTCAACCTCTTCTTTTTCCACAGCAAGCACATATCCAGAAGGACACCGGATCAATGGTATTACAGTCTATGGTTGTTAATCGTAGTCATAATATTCACTGTTATTGGTGTCTTCATTGGACCCAACTCTGATCAATATAGTTGGCTCTATAATGCTAGTTACTTCGCGCTGAGCGCAACGGTCTATTCCAGTCTTGGATTCTATATGACTTCAGGTGTCTACAGGGCATTGAGGGTCAAGAACACCGAGTCTGGTATATTCCTAGTAGTAGGCTTGATAGTTCTCGCCAAGAACGCCCCAGCACTGACATCGTACTTCCCTGTGCTAACTACAGTTGTAGCATTTATCACAGGTATACTAACGACAGCGGCGCAACGTGGCATCATGATCGGCGGTGCACTTGGAGCAATTTCTCTCGGAATTAGGACGATGACTGGCAGAGAGACAGGGTTCCTCGGTAAGCTAACTGAGGAAGAAAAAGGAGGAGGAGCTATCTCATGAGCGATAAAACTATCTGGGATACACTTGAGAACATACCAAGAGAGATACTTTACGGTATACTTTTGGTCGTTTTCGTGATCCCAATGGTTTACCCATTAGGCCTACCTGTACCAATATCAACCAACGTTGAAACATGGTATGATACAGTTGAGGCACTCGAACCGGGATCGATCGTGATGATTGATTTCGGTTACTCAGGAGGCGGTGAACCAGAGCTAGGTCCCATGGCTGTGGCCGTATATAAGCATCTTTTGAGAAAGGATGGTATCAAGGTTATAGCAATGTCGACCTCGATTGAGGGAACTCAACTCTGGGACAAGGCTATGGCTGAGATCAACCCAGAAAGGTATGATGCTGTATACGGTGTTGACTACATCCACATCGGCTATATCGCAGGAACCGAGACAGCTATGGCAGCCATAGGAACAGATCTAAGAGCCACGACCTCAACAGACTACCACGGTGATCCTCTTTCCCAGTTTTCCATCATGGATGGAATCAATAGTGCTAGGGACTTTGATCTTCTGATATGTTACACAACTGGTGGTGACCAATCAGAAGGTTGGGTACGGCAGTGGGTAACCGCGTACGGAACAGATTACATGTGCTCTGTACTCGCCATGATGGTGCCCACGATGCTCCCATACCAAGACGCCGGACAGATCATCAGCGTAACCTCTGGTGCACAAGCCGGTGAGATGGAGAGCCTCGTCCATGTACCAGCGAGAGGCATCAAGTCAGCTGACGTAATCACGTTGACACATATTCTAGTGATAATCTATGTGCTCATCGGTAACGTGGCTGCTTTGATGAAGAGAGGAGGGAACGGTTAATGGAACTAAGTATGGTAATACAGATCTGGATGGCTGCGATATTCACCATCTGGATTTATAGCATCGCGTTCAGGGATAACGACTTCTTCAAGTTCGCCGAGTATACATTCGTCGGCGCAGCTGCAGGGCACAGCCTAGTCTATGGTGTGGACAACATCAGGAGATATGGCTGGGACAACCTTATGGGAGGAGCATACCTCTACATTATTGCGTTCCTACTTGGAATCCTATTGTACACAAGGTATCATCCAAAGTACTTCTGGGTAAGCAGATACCCCCTATCAGTGATGGTGGGGATAGGCATCGGGCTCAGCATGCGTTCCATAGTGACAGCCGAGTTCATCGCCCAGATAAAGGCAACAGCTAGCATGTCGCTGACAAGCGGCAGCTTATGGACCATTATACAGAACTGGATCTTCGTCATACTGTGCCTCGCGACATTGTACTTCTTCATATTTACGATACCCGAGGCGCATGAGGGTGGATTGGGAATCATACCAAAGATCGCAAGATACGGGATGATGGCTGCCTTCAGCTACAGCTTCGCCAACACAGTACTCAGCAGGTACAACATGATCTTCGGACGCCTAAACTTCCTCTACACAGAGTGGCTACCATTGACAGGAGCTATAATCGCTCTACCAGTAATTCTAGCCCTGTTGATATACGCAATGATTCGAAAGAGCAAAGGTTAACACCCTTTCCCAATTTTTTCAGATATA
>CAZVMT010000095.1:0-10998 GCA_964628765.1 uncultured Candidatus Bathyarchaeia archaeon
GTTGTCAAAGGAATAATGTTTACTCCATAGGCTCCCATCCCACTCATTAGTCTGCTGTAAGAGATGATGCCAAGTAATTTTCCTGTTGTGGGGTGAATCGAATGTACCGTCTTTTACGTATTTTACCACTGGATCATTGATATCTTGGATCAACCCATGATCTAAGGCAAGTCCTGCACAAGTCGATAAGTAACTCTTCACAGCGCTATGAGTGTAATCAACTTGAGTCGTATCCCCCCACTCAGCCACGATATATCCATGTCTAAGTACAAGGCCATTTACTGGCCCTCTAGACCTAACAGGACCTATTAGTACACCATCATCACATCTCCTTCCCCGGTTCCTCGTCTCTATGAACGTTGGGTAATTTGCTCTAGGCGTGCTGAAGTCTTCATCATTTTTTCCAAAATTTACGACTTCAGCTATTTGCTCGGAATCCATCCCAACTTCTTCTGGTTTCTTATGCTCCCAACCCCATCGTTGGGGATAATAATTATTTTTCAAACTAATTCACACCTTTAATAAACATATAGAGGTAAATTTATTTAGAGTTTTTTATAAGTGTTCTAAATTTACTATACAAGAACTAATAGTTACCCCACCACCGCTGGTCAACCAATCCAATCCCAATAAAATGTAGTAACGCCAAGATAGATAGAACTGGTAAAACATCAAAGGCACATAGAAATACTAAGAACAGTAGCAACTGGCTAGTGAATTAATAAAATTTGGATGGAGTGATTACTCCTTTACCTTATCGAGCTCGTGAACCTCAACGGCGCCCAGGTACATCTCGTTCAGCAATGGATGGTTCAACAGATCTGGGGCGCTGCCCTCGAATGTGAATCTTCCACCACGCATCATGTACGCATAGTCACCCACAGCCAAGGCTCGGCGTGCACGCTGCTCAACCAAGACAACGGGTAACCCTGTTTCTTCAGCTATTTCCTTGAGCTGCCTCATGACGTCGTTGACCAGCTTGGGCATCAGCCCAGCGGTTGGCTCATCTACCATCATGATCTTGGGGTCCCTCATCAGGACCATTCCCTCGGCGAGCATCTGGCGCTCACCGCCACTCAGGGTACCTGCTTGTCTGCCTAGGTAGTCCTTGAGCCTTGGGAAGAGGTTGAAGACGAACTCCATCTTATCTTGGATAACGCTAAGATCATTCTGAGTATATGCTGCCATCTTGAGGTTCTCGTCAACCTTGAGGTTGCTGAAGATGTTACCAGTCTGGGGCATGTAGCCTATACCGAGCTGGGTTCTCTCATAAGGGGGACGCCTCGTGATGTTCTGCCCCTCAAATTGAACCTCACCGCTATAGACAGTGGCCAGACCCATGATCGCTTTCAGTAGAGTGGTCTTTCCGACTCCGTTGGGGCCTACGATAATGGTTACCTCTCCATCTGGGACCTTGAAGTCAAGGTCATAGATGACGTGTATAGGTCCATAGCCTACGTTTAGGCTCTTTGTTTCAAGTATGTATTTTGTTCCCATCTTACTCACCTAGGTATGCCTTGATTACTCGCTCGTCCTCGAAGACTTCCTCTGCGGTTCCCTCGACGACTAGCTTGCCTCTGTCCATTGCGAAGACGTGGTCCGCGTACTGTGCAGCTACCTCAAGCCTGTGCTCAATAACTAGGAATGTGATTCCCAGTTCATCTCTCAGCCTTAGTACGTGGCTGAAGATCTGGTGACAGAGTACAGGGTCAATGCT
Source organism: uncultured Candidatus Bathyarchaeia archaeon (assembly GCA_964628765.1). Classification (GTDB taxonomy): domain Archaea; phylum Thermoproteota; class Bathyarchaeia; order TCS64; family TCS64; genus RBG-16-57-9. Next base: position 1,718 of record CAZVMT010000095.1, read on the forward strand.
GCCTACGGGCTCGTCGAGGAGAATAGTCTCGGCGCCTGACATCAGGGCTCGACCAATCTCAAGGAGCTTGAGCTCTCCACCGCTGAGGGTGTTGGCTGGCTTGTTCCATACGTGTCTAAGCCCAAGAACCTTTAGGAGCTCGGTTGCGCGTCTTACCGCGCTGATCTCGCTATCGATCCAAGTTGGCTTGAAAAGTGACAAGGCGATGTTCTCGCCTGCGTTATCTGGCAGTGCTACTAGCATGTTCTCAAGGGTAGTTAAGCTAAGGAAGGGGGACGCTATTTGGAAGGTTCGTACAAGCCCCCTCCGCGCGATCTTGTACATGTCCTCGCTCGTGATGTCTGCGTCACGATAATAGATCTTTCCTATTTCTGGTACAAAAATCCCTGAGATACAGTTGACTAGTGTTGACTTTCCGCAGCCGTTTGGCCCGACGAGCAGATAGATGCCGCCTTCCTTTAGATTGAAGCTAACGCCGTCGTTGGCTGCGAACTTGCCGAAGAATTTGTGAACGTTATCGATTTTAAGTACTTCCGACATGTTGGCATCAACTAACCATATAGCGTAGGATATTGGTTTATATAATTTTTTAATGCTCTTTTTTGAGTAAAAATAAAATAAAAAGATTTGGGTTTATCGGGTTGGTGGGACATAACCTATAGCTTGTGTGTTCCATGTGACTGTATCAGCAACGAAGTCGTATACTCCGGCGACGTATTCACTTCCACCACCATCAGGATCTAGTTGGTATGTCCATATCTGGTAGTTTGAGGCGTATCTGTCACCGTCAGCGTTTAGTTTGTTCCAGCCGCTCGCACCAAAACTGTTGAATGCGGTAGTATACTGTAGCGGTATTAGAGTTAGCGCATCTGTACTCTGTGATTCAAGTATAGTTTCAACTAGGATCCAACCTATATCGTATGTACATGCTGTATAGTATCCATATGGGATACCTACAAGTGGCTGGTATCTAGCATCGAGGTCTAAGTATTTTTCTGATTCTGCTGGTGCTGCCAGTGTGCTGTATAGTTTTATGTGTGCTGCCTGTTCAGGGGCATCGTCCTCAATCTGGGGGGTAAGTGCTGTACCATCGCTACCGAACCATACAACACTATAGACTGTTGGATAATCTACAGCTTGCTGGATCATTGTAGCGACTTCGTTGAATCCGATTACGTCAATAGCTACATGTTCAAGACCATATTCTTCAACCGCAGCTGACAAAGAGTTTTCAGCCTGTTGTAGATAGCTTGAGAATTCTTGAACCTCTGCTGCGTATCTGATTTTGTCAAGTTCTACTCCACCATTTTCAGCCCAATGGGGCGCCAATATGTTGTATATACCGTCTGCCCAAGAGTCACCTCTTTGTATCTGAACGTATGCTTCTATTCCGTGGCTTTCCATCATTCTAGATATTGCTGGAGCTTGGACAAGGTCCGTTGGACACATCCTGAGAAGATTGTCATTAGCGATTGCCAGCGTTGGACTTGTAGATGAAGCGCTCCACATGAGGATATCGTTATCGTTACAATAACTCATGGCTCCTGCAGCTTGGCTTGAATAACCTCCACCTATAAACACGTTAACGTCTATAGCTTTGAAGCCTTGGACTTTTTCCAAGTGTATTGCAGCCTGTCCTTGGGCATCATCGATTAAGAACTCGAAATCAACATCATAACCAAGCATTGCTGCATATTCGTTGTAGTCAGGCGTCATGATTTCTTCTATGTGTGGTTGACTTGTTTCCAAGCCTACGGTTGTAGAGCTTATATATCCGAGTTGGACAGTCTTTCCCTTTAAGGGTGCAACTTCAACTGTCTCGGTTATAGTTTCTACGTCTCCTCCGCCTGGTGCGAGGAAGTATCCTGCACCAGCGCCTACTACTAGTCCGACGACAAGCAGTATGATTGCTAGATTATTACCTTTCATTTCCATTTGTTTCACCTTTATTTTTCCGTGGTAAGTAATGTACTTATTATAACTATATAAGATTTTTAGATAATAGAACAAAATATCACATTATTAAATAGGGTTTTGAAAATCCTGCCCTATTCTTTGGAGTTCCATAAAATACTGTAAAAAAAAGAATAGTACAATTTAAGTAATTTTATATAGAAAATTTCTATGAAATAATAAAAGATTTATATTGATCTTTTCGAATACAAAACATTATTAATATAAATAAACATGTTTTTGAACATGTTAATCCCTGCAATTTGGATGGCATCGCTAGTGTATGCTAGTGAACTAACTCTACTCAGCATAGGATTTACTTTGACTTATTTAACAGCAAAGATTCCTAATTTTGCACACGGAACATATGCCGGTATTGGGATATATGTTAGCTACACTTTCTCAAAGATTTTGGGATTATCCCCATATTATGGATTCCCCCTTGCTTTTATTCTAGGAGGTATCATCAGTGTGATAATATATATTCTAGTAATAAAAGTGCTTCAAGGCTTGGGAGGAGGAGCTATTGTTTTAACGATTTCGACGTTAGCTATACAGATTTTTCTAACTGCTGGAATACAGATATATGCATTCTGGCTGAGGGCAAAGTATGGTACTTATGCGCTTCTTTTCCTTCTGAAAGATTTTGACTTTACAATAGCTGGGTTCCCTGGCATTTTTGCGGTGTCTATGGTATTAACAGTTTTCTGCGTAGTTGTTTTACACTATATGTTAACAAGAACAAAGATCGGTATAGCTATGAGATCAACTGCAGAGGACCCAGAACTTGCTTCTGTACTTGGAATAAACATTGACCGTATCCAAATATTCAGTTGGTTCTTGACTGGAGGAATGGCCTGTCTCGCAGGTGCGATGATTCCTTTATGGTTTATGAGCACACCACAGACCGGCGCCATGATAATTACAAGTATTATGGCCGGTAGTCTGTTGGGTGGCTTCGATAATGTATACGGAGCAGTCGTAGGTGGCATCGTGGTAGGCATATCCGAGATCATGTTGACGACTTGGGGGCAAACTATATTTGGGTCTTGGGTAGGTGAATGGAGACCTTTGATCCCAATGATCTTCCTTGTAGCCGTTCTATTGATAGAACCTCGTGGTCTGCAAGGAGCATGGGAAAGGATAACCGCCAGTGATACAGGACAATCTATACTGAAATCAATTGGGTTGCTTAAGGAGGATCAATTGGCATGATGCAGCAAGTAGCGCTAGGACTACTCACGAGTAGCGTAGCGGTTGAAGGTACTTCTAGGCTGATAGTAGACATAGCCATGTACTTCGGTCTATTTCTCATTGTGGCAATGGCCCTAAACTTCCAGTATGGAAACGCGGGTATACCTAACATGGGATGTGCAGTACAAGTAATCGTTGGAGGCTTTACAGTAAGCGCCCTAACGACGCGTCTTATATTGACTCTAGCAGGTAATGCTGGAGTCGAGATTCTGCCTTGGACGAACGACTATGATTGGGTATACAACAATCCTCCAAACGTTGCCATAGTAAACGAATGGCTTAAAGGTGAACCAATGTTCGGCATCTCAATGCTTCTATTTACCCTAGCTGTATCCCTTATACTAGGCGCTATCATCGGATGGATCATCGCTCTGCCGGCCATCCGGTTAAGAGCTACCTATCTGATGATCGTCTTGATCACAATGGCTGATGCTTCGCAGATCGTTGGAAGAAACGTAACCTGGATAAGCGGCGGAACACTTGGATTATTCATACCGGATATTTTCAAGTGGTACCAAGGAGACCGGACCATAGTGATGGCAATCATAACATTGTTGGTAGGCCTGGTAAGCTTCTTCATATTCAGAACGATGCTAAACAGCCCCTATGGTAGATTGATGCGAGCCATACGTGAAAACGAAGTCACGGTAGGCAGCGTAGGTAAAAATGTGGTCGGGATCAGACGTAACATACTAATGTTCGCGTCCGGTATCACAGCTTTAAGCGGTTCATTGCTTGCGTTCTACTTCAGCTACGTCGTGGAAGCCAACTACCAGCGAGCCCTTTGGACCTACTGGCCCTGGCTCATGCTTATCCTCGGAGGACCCGGTAACAACGCCGGAACTTTCCTCGGATGTGCGTTGATCATCGCGGTGCGACGAATTATAATCGTGCAAAAATGGTTCCTGCAAGAAGTCTTATTCTTCCCAGTGGCTTACTTTGAGCAAGTCCTTCTTGGAGCATTATTAATAGCAGTTATAATATTCCGTCCAAACGGACTAATCCCTGAGAAGCTACTATACATTCCGGGAGTGAACTACACTATGATGGTTCAAGAAGAAGTAGAGGTAGACTGGAGAGGCACGACACAAGTAAAGAGAGGATTCTCATCAGGTATAAAGGGCATCTTTAACGTACTTGGAAAAAAGGAGGATAAAGAATAATGGATACAGATACTATTCTCTTCTGGGTAATGATCGCCCTCTGGGTCATCATGCCTGCCTTCATCGTTTACGAGGAAATACAGGAGAGGAAGGCACTCAGGTTAGCTGAGGAAGCCTCTCAGCAGATGGAAGCTAAGCAGAAAACAGACTAACCACTTTTTTATAAATTATTCATTTCTTATTTAAAATAGATTAGAGAATAAGAGTTCTACTCTGTTGTTAGAGTGTACAAGACGCCGACTTTTGCGAGTGCTGCGTCAATCTTTGCGATCAAATCCTCGATCTTGGAGATTGATGGCTTGCTCGTCCACTCAAACACAAAGTCGTAGTCGCCCAGGGTCATGGAGGCATCGCTGATGATCTTCTCAGGCTCATAGCAGTCCTTGTAGGTCTTCTGCATATTCTTGAGATAGGCGTTCCAGTCATTTTTATCGCTCTGAAGTCTCGTTGGATATGGCACACATTTGTGGCTAAACTTTACCTCGGTCTTGTTGGACATATCTACGGCAACTCCCTCCAAGACTTTGATTGCCTTGAGTAGCGGTGGACCATAGATCCTGACATAGCTCTTTACCATTGTTATCGATTGCTATCATGGGAATGATCGTGTAAAAAGGCTTTCCACTTTCACATGACAGGTGGTGGATTACTCTTTCTTTTCAGCTAATCTTTTCATCAAGAGCTTATATTTACGATATTTGTCATCCATGCTGAATTTCGCTGGATGCGGTGACACTGCCTCGCCTCCACACTTGGGGCAGATGTCCTGTAATGTGTAATTGTTGCAGTTTCGGCATTTACGAAGGAGCCAGACCAAGCCTAGTCCCTCTTGTAGTTGAAGGTTCCCTCTACTTTTTCCCAGTTATCACGGATGTGGGAGACCGTCTTGTCTAATGCTATCTCGGCTTTCTTGTAGTCATCGGCCACTAGCTCTATCCTGTATTTTGGTGCTCCCATGGTGGTTATGTTGATGCTGGATTCGTAATCGTTCGCTACCAAAGCAGCGTCCACGAAGGCCAGCTTGATATCCTCGACACCCTCATTACTCAGGCTAGTCATCTCTATGACGCCCTGAACCGTGACACCCTTGAATACAATCTTGTCCTTGGCTATCTCGCTCAGTACACCAGCAACGTTATCGCTGACCCCTGCCTCGTTTAGTGCTGGTACACCCTTCTTTGAGGCTGCCTCGAGACCCTCATATAGGCTCCCATAGTGTTCAACGATCTTGCTTCCCTCAGATGCGTAGAGCTCGTTTACATCGACTCCTAGATCATGGGCTGCTTGGGTGAGCAAGGTCTCTGCCTTACGGGCTTTTTTCCATTCCTCGAGTTTCTTGCGTTTCTCGTCTTTGCTGACCCTTCTGAGGCTCAGGTCTACCTGCTCCTTGCCTGGGTCTGTTCTGAGTACCTGTAGGACTACTTTTTGGCCTGGTCTTACGTGGTTTCTGATGTTTCTTACCCATCTGCTACTGATCTCGCTTATGTGCAGGAGCCCTTCCTTTGCCCCGAACTCGTCCAGTCCAACGTATGCTCCATAGGATTCAACACGCTTGACCGTCGCGATCACAAGGTAGCCGACTTCTGGCCACTCAGGTAGTCCTAGACTCATTCAATTCACCCTAACACGGCTATGATTGCGCCGTGGATCTTCGCTTTGCCGCCTGTGGGCTCTGCGAGTGTCTCGCCACAGGTCTGGCACTGTACGTGGGTGCTGCTGTGGCTGAATACTATTTGCTCGGATTCGCAGCTGATGCAGCGTACCCTGAGGAACCTGCTGGTTGGTCTCGGTATGAGGTGTTCCCATTCAGCCAAGTTATACTACCTCCAGTTTTTTGAGGCGCATGCCTTTCCGCATCATACCGTAGTTGCATTCCTTGCACTTTAGGACTAGTGTCTGTTTCTTCGAGACCTTTGCCTGGTTGTGCTGCTCAGGGAACTTTTGGCCACCATATCCTTTCTTACGGACGGCTTGCCTTCGTTCACCCTTCTTGGCGCCAGCGCGTTTCCCGGCCTTGTAGATGCTGACCTGGAACTCTGTATGTGTCTTGCACTTGGGGCAGTAAGTCCTCATGGTCTTGGGTACTTTCATTGTTATTCTCCACCAGCTTACACTTGCCTCTCCTTATTAGGTTTAACTCTTAGGGAGGGTAGGCTGATTACGCTGTGGTTGGGTATAAATGGTGTGGTCAGGCGTCGGCTTCAACATGCTTCGCTATGCCTCTTTTTATGAGGTTTTCAGCGTTTTGACGGGGTATGGTCGCGAGTTCCTCGGGCTGGAATGGACCATAAGCCTTCATATCGATGCCCATTATAGCTGGTAAAGGCTGCAGGAACCGGACCAGTACCAGTTCTGTGTCTTTTTCCACGATCTTAGGTGGCTGTGGGGGTTCTTTTCTCGGTGGAGTTGGTCTGGGTTGGGGTTTAGGCTGCAGCTGTACGACGGGTATCTCTGTGCCCTGCCTGTAGCTGGTCAGTAGTTGGCGGAGGTTGCTGTGGAGCTGTTGTTCCTCGGGGGTCATGGCTTGGGCGTTGACTGGGAGCCCGTTTACCTCGCTCTTGATTATCTTGTCGAGGCGGGTCTCGGTGAGTTCTCGGAGCATCTGGTTCGCGTATTTTCGCTCTGTCTGGGTCAGGTTACCGCTTAGTGTCTCGGGGGATGCCGTGGTCTTGTTGAGTTGGTTTACGTAGTTTTTCATCTCGTGGAGGAAGTCGTCTGGTATGTTCTGGAGTTCTTCTCGTTTTGCTTCGTTTTCCCATGCCGTGTGGAGTCGGGTGTATCTTGTTCTCATCGTTTTACTCGTGCTCCTTGCTTGCATAGGAAGAATAACGCTGCTTCCAATGGTAGCGTGGCTTCCTCCTCCTTATATGGACCATACATTGTGTCCAGTATTTTGATTTTCGGCGCCCGACGGAACTCCAATGTCACAGGCTCCCCCCTGATGATGGGCGCCCTCTTTAATGGGTCGTAGCTTGGTAGCTGCCCATATGGGATGGTCTGTACCTGCCAACCCGTCTTACCATGCAGTGTGTTGGGTAATCTGATGAGCCTGTGGATGTCTGTGGTGACGACTGTGTCGATCTCGGATGCCTGCAGCTTGAGGGCTTCGCCAAGTATCTTATCTAGACTCTTTGGTTCAATAAATGAAAGTAGATTGCTTGGATGCTTTGTTATAAGGATATCAAGTATCTCGGTTTTATTATTAAGAATATTATTCGTAGCCTTTGGTTTTAATTTAAGGGCTTTAATGTCTTCATCAGAAGACATAGTAAGAAAATCGTAAATTGCTCTTCCAGTTCTGCCTCTCCAACCGTTTTCAGCAAGAGTAGAATAAGCTCCCTTTTTCTTCATACTAAAGCCTTGATATTCTGCCTCTAAGCCAGTCGCCATAATATAATCTACTATTTCTCTGCGTGAGTTCTGATCCAGTGGCTTGAATTGGTCGCTGTGGACATGCACATGGTACCCACGGTTGCCGCTGAAATTTGTGATAAGGTCATCGGTCTCGACGCCGAAGTCAGTTATCAGAATATCCAGTAGCTTCTGGGTCTCGTATTTGGCTGCTTGGAGACATCTCTCGCAGAGCCATGTCTCGGTCTGGAACTGGGCTTTACCGCATTTGCATATCTCGGGTGGGTGCCCTGTGCCGTGTTCATCACAGTTTCTGCACCACCATTTGTCGTGTTCTTTCTGGCAGGGTAGGTCAAAGTGGTCAGCGTCGATATCGAACACTAGGTCTGCGCCCAGCCACCCTTTCTGGCTCATATCGGCTATGGGGTCCAAGTAGTAGCTGCTGCTGTGGTAGGCGTGCATTGGTGCGTTGTTTCGGAGGTATCTGTGGAGTTCTTTCTCTGTTGGCAATGCTATGTGGCGGTGCATGCCTTTGCCGTGGAATGTGATGAACGCGAACTCACGTTTCTCGATCTCTATGGGGGGAGGAATGGTGTAGCTATTTTCTCTGTACCATTTCTGGAATTGTTCAGCCACATAGTCGGGGCTGCCCCACGGCTCTTCCATGTTATCTCATAGATGTCTTGGTGGTATAAATCTGGTTACCGCTTGGGGTAGGTGGCGTGGATGCATTTTCCGCAGGCAGGTTTGTTGTATCTTACGACATTCTCATAGTATCTGCAGTAGTGTAAGCCTATTTCTTTGAGTTTTTTGCGTCGTTCCTCGGATATGTGCTCCATTTCAGTTTATTCTTCTATGGTCGTATTTAGGGATTCAGCTTCCTCGGCTGCCTTCTCTTCTTCCCTTCTCAGGATTCGCCTAGCCTTTTTCCTGTAGTAGCTCAATGGGTGGACTATGGTCTTGCAGATGCTGTCAGGGTTCCTGCAGACGCCGTGAGTACGGAGTGTGTTGCATGTTGGTGGGGTGTACTTGGTTCTGTTTCCCTTCAACCCCGCGATGTGCTCGATCTGGTAACGGGTCAATGATTCATCAAAGTCAGTTACATCGGTGTAGAAGCTAACCATCTGCTCCAAGGGCATCCCGATGTTTACCAGGAAGCTTGTGAGGGCGAAGCGCTCCATGTGACTGGCGCGTCTACCCGCAAGCAAGCCCTCTAGGCAGTAGTTGATGCATGGTGGGAACGCTTCATTCATTACCTCTTCTGGTAGGCTGCTCCCACCGAGTTTGGCTCTGTTTTCCCCGAATACTTTTCTTATCTCGTCGAGTCTGGCTTGGAGTGTCTGGGGTAGCGGGAAGCTGCTGGGTGTGGAGACCCGTTCGTTCACCCATTTCTCGACCTCGACCTGCATTAGCCGAGCAGCCTCGACGCCGGTGATGGAGACGTATCCGTTTTGCATCAGGCGGTTTACCAGTTTCCATTTCGCCTCGTGGAAACCTGCTGCTACTCTGAGGTAGTCTCTGAAGCTTATCTTGAGGTTGTGCATTACCCCGTCGATGCTC
>CAZVMT010000096.1:0-10963 GCA_964628765.1 uncultured Candidatus Bathyarchaeia archaeon
TAATTCCCTCATACTGTGGACAATTACCTTCGGGTTAACTGAACGTATCTGCTCCAACGTGTTGTTTCCAGTAGTTATCCCGACTGTATGTACACCAGCTCTGATGCCCGCTGTCAGACCTACACTAGTGTCATCAACAAAGACCGCCAATTCAGGCTCCACACCCAGCTTTTCCAAAAGATACAGTATCATATCCGGCTCAGGCTTGGGTTTATCCACCGTCATGAAACCCGCCATCAAATCAAAAAACTCACCGACACCCAGCTCATTGAGGATTCTCTCCGCCTCGGTAACCGTCTTGTTGGTGGCCACAGACTGCATATACCCCCTGTTCTTCAGCGTCTGCAGGGTCTCGACTACCTCAGGGAGCAACACTGTGTATGATATGTCGAGGCTCTGAAAATGCTTGATGTATAGCTGCCTGAGCTCCTCAAGCCTATCATGGTACTCCACTGGCATGGTGTCCCTGAAGATCTGATAGAGGCTGTACCCGATGCGGTCAAGGATCATATCTGGCTTGAACTCCTCACCCACCTCCATCATGGTGCGCCTAAAGCTCTCCAAGATAGCCCTGTTACTGTTTATCAACACGCCATCAAGGTCGTAGATCACCAGCCTGATGTCCCTGAACATTAGCCCATATATTGCTACCCGGTTAATCAGTCTTTACGAGCACCCTTTTATTCAGCGCCTCATCCACACGATACATGGCTAGCCTACTAAACACGAACGCACCCATGAGCAGCGAGCTAAGCATGATACTCCAGCTCGCTTCCCTCGTCATACTGGTTATCGGCTTCATAATTGTCAAGCAGAAGAACTACAAGTGGCATGGAGTAACCATGTTCATCGCGGGGGTCCTTAACCTGGTCTCGGTGCTGACCGTCATGGTGCCAGTTGCCCTGCGACTATATGATACGTCAATCTTTGGAGGCAACCTGCTATTCAGGTCACACATCATCTTAGGGGTGTTCGTACTCGGGTTAGCTGGCTATATTCTGGCGGAGTGGAGGTTCCAGAAACCCGGTCCAACCTGTTTCCAGCGCAAGAAATGGATGCTCGGTCTAGCCCTCTCATGGATAGCCCAGATAATCATCGGCATACTCTTCTTCATGAGACTATACCAATAGGGGCTGTCAGCAGGACCCCTTTGGGAGATTGTAGAGAACCCGCGCACGAGCCCTCTCCAGCTGCCTTATCGTCCTGCCTAGATCCAGTTCCTTTAACGTCCCCAGCTTACCCCTGATATAGCAGAGGCTCACTGTCTGCTGGTTGAAGTTGATGGTCATCTCAGGGCTCAGATACGTTATCTGGGCAGATCCAAAGCTATCCGGGAACATGGTGCGGTAGTTCTCCTCCCATCTGAGGTGTTCATCGAGGCTCGCGTGGTTCCCGAATAATAGCATGTTAAACTTGCTGTGGATGGTCTGGATGGCGATAAGGATGCTGGTGTCGATTATCAACTCGTTCAAGATCTTCTCATCCAGCTTCTTGAACTGGACCAGAATATAGGTCAACAAGTAATTGGGGGGAACAAAGAAGTTGGGGAACCTGCAGATTGGTCTCCCCAGGGCGCCGTCCTGTTGCAGTGCCTCGATCCGTTTCTCGATGGTCTTCCTGTGGAGACCTGTCTTATCGCAGAGCATCGTGGTATTGGTCTTGATACCCTTCCCGTTCACGAGGCACCTGAGAATATCCACATCGAGTTCATCAAGCTCATAGCCCCTCAGCCTCAATGACCCATTCTGCTTGAAATCCCGCTCAAGAAGGTTGATACCAGTACATGGATTGTATTTTATCATCAACTGGTTACTGAAATAAGCCGTGCTGGACTCAAAATTCGTCTGATCCTCAGGGACACCGTAGTTTATCTTCAATATGCTAGGCACTGTTGACATCCAGAGCTGATACGCTGTGATGTTCTCATGGTAGGTAAACAAGAGGGTGTCATATTCTCCCTGCCTGGTCCTGAAGGCAGCGAATATCTGGGGGTCTTCCTTGATCCACCTGATTATGCCCTCGGTGCTCTCCTTGGCATCGGGGATATCCATGTGGATTACCGCTAGGAGGGGGTAGACCCTGTATAATCCATGGAAGGGGTATGTTGGTGGGTCGATTATGTTGTACTCGAAGAGGGCATCCACCTTGTTCTTTATGGTGTTCCTGTGTTTTCCGAGTATCCTAGCGAGTTCGCTGATATTGACGCTGACCGCATTCCCTGAGACCAGTTCCTCCATCAGCTTCAGGTTGTCCATGTCGTCTAGCAGTTCTGACATCTTATGCTATGCCCCATGTCCACAATTAATACTTTTGACATTAATATATACCATTATTCTATACTGTATATATTGGAAAATATTCACACTTGAATGCCCCCACATACCAATCTTTACCTTGAATCCACCTACAGATGTAGCAATTTTTAATATATTTTTCCCTTTTTTTGTAAACCCGTTTTATATTAGACGTGTATATACTGACACCCAGATTAGGGGATAAAGAAAGATGAGTATAGACGAAAAGAACAACCTTGTGTTCTTCGGAGCTGGGATGACCAACCAGCAGATGGATGTAGAGTTCAAAAAACTCTACGACAGTCTACTAGTCTACAAGAACAACATATTCCACCTTGTGGACACGATCTGCAACGACTGTGACGCTGGGGAACGCCTCGCGATGAACATCGCTGAACGCGATAGCGCACTAGTTCAGCGCCTCGTCGCAAAAGAGGTAGATCTCCGCCGGATGGCGAGAAAAACCAAGAAAGATTCAGTTCTGGAGGAACTAAGAAAGGAAGGATCACCGGAGTTGACGCTCCAATCGATCCTACAATCCAGATCGGATTCATTCAAGGATCATCAAACAGATTGAGGTAAACAAGATGCAGGAACTATCGATAAAACAAGTGCAGGACGTTATCCTGGAGACCCAGGAAGATAAAACCCTACGGGAAATGTATATCCATAAGTCACCCTGCGCCGAGAACAGCCTTGGTGCCGTGTTCTTCGCCATAAGCGGTACGCCTCCGAGAGGCTACGCCATGTATCTCCCAGGACAGGGGGACCGGGCGGGGACATTGCATGTCTTTGATAATCTGGGTTTGAAGCGAAAGATCATACACTGCAAGATCATTGACCTGGATAGCTACAAGGATAATGACATATGGAGTGCACAGGCAGTAACGCCGCTCATAGAGGCATAAAATGGAGCCCACGGAAGAGGGATCCATAAAGACTCTAGAGGTGAAAAACGTTGAACCCTGAGACTCTTATAGCGGTAAACATAGGGCTACCGTTGGTCGCTGCACTTGCCCTGCTACTGCTAAACCAAAAAGGCATACGCACTGCAATCGTCTCCCTTTTCTCACTTTTTATGATCACATCATCCCTCCTGCTCTATCAAGCAGGCGGGGCAGTGTTCCAGCCGGGACACATCTATGAGCAGGCAGTAGTCGTACTGGACTTTGCCCTGCTCCTTTACTTCATCTACGCTGGGTATCAGGCTAGGAGCCCACAGGTAATGGCACTGGGGTTAGCCCAACTGATCCCCGCTGCCTACTTCGAGTTCATAGTCAAGGGAACCCACGTGGAGAACATCATCATGGTTGACAGCCTCTCGATACTGTTGACCCTTATCATAAACATCGTCGGCTCAGTGGTCATAATCTACGCACTGAGCTACATGGAGGAACACGAACACCATCTGCACCTTGAGAAGAGCAGGCAGGGCAGGTTCTTCTTCTACATGGTGCTCCTCCTCGCAGCCATGAACGGCATGGTGTACAGCAACAGCCTCTACTGGCTCTACTTCTTCTGGGAAGTAACCACCCTCTGCTGCTACGAGCTCATCAGACACGACATGACCGAGGAAGCCAAGGAAAACAGCATACTAGCCCTCTGGATGGGCTTGGTGGGTGGCGTGGGCTTCGTTGCGGCAATGTTCATTGGATACAACGCGGTGCACAGCATCGCGTTAACAGACCTACTGGCTGCACCAGAGACACTGATGCTAGCCTTCTCTTTGATGACCCTGGCAGCCTTCACCAAGGCAGCCCAGTTCCCGTGGCACAGCTGGCTACTGGGCGCCATGGTTGCACCCACACCGGTTTCTGCTCTGCTCCACAGCAGCACGATGGTGAACGCTGGAGTCTACATGCTCCTACGTATCGCGCCAGCTATACAGGGGACCACACTATCTAGCGTAATCGCGCTAGGAGGCGCATTCACATTCCTAGTAACCGCAGTGCTCGCCATCAGGCAAAAAGTGAGCAAACGAGTACTAGCCTACAGCACCATCGGAAACTTGGGATTGATCACCCTATGCATCGGAATAAACACCCCGCTAAGCTACAGCGCAGCCTTAGCACTATTGGTGTTCCACAGCGTAGCAAAGGGCCTCCTCTTCATGGGGGCAGGCGTCGTTGAGAACAAGATAGGCAGCAGGAACATCGATGACTGGGAGGGGCTCCTCAGCAGGTTGCCTCTCACAGCCACTGTGATGATCGCGGGTATGGTAAGCATGTTCCTTCCCCCCTTCGGTATGCTCCTGGGTAAATGGGTGGCCGTTGACGCCATCGCATCGAGCCCACTCATCCTGGGGCTACCGATAATCATCATGGTAGTACTGGGTAGCGCAGCCACCACCTTCTACTACGCCAAATGGATAGGCTACATGACAGTAACACCCAACAGCTTGGAGAAGACACGGGACGAGACACTGGAGACACCATACAGGCTCAGCATGACTGGATTACTGATAGTGGATGTGGTAATCGGTCTCGGAGCCGCACTGGTATTCAACAACCTTGTGGTACCCGTCATCAACAACGTGTACCCAATAGTAATAACCACGCCGAACCTGAGCATCGACCTAGGCTTCACAGCCTTCCCGGTCTTCGCCCTCTGGGGTGGGGCCGTCGCTGTGATCCTCATTGGTTCTTGGCTGGCCAAGAGCAAGGGCGGGGTATTGAGCCCACCCTACATGGGTGGAGCCAACGTCGATAACCAGACATTCAAGACCACAGCAGACTCAGAGGTAAAGATAACCCTCTCAGGCATCTATCTAGACGCAAGCATAAATGAGGCATTCTACGAGAAATTAGCCCTCATCCTGGGCGTCCTGGTAACAGCCGCGTTATTCCTAGTGGAGGTAATCAAATGAACACAGCTACAATCTTAACCGCGGTAATCTTGGCGCTTGCAACACCATTAATGGGTGGATTGCTAGCAGGGGTGGATCGCAAGCTGACTGCGCGCATGCAGGAACGAGTAGGCCCGCCCCTTGTACAGCCATTCTATGATGTGCTCAAGCTCTGGGGCAAGAACCCCATGATTAGCAACAGCCTGCAGCCTGTGCTGGCTTTCAGCTATCTGGGCTTCGCATTGTTGGCGGCTGGTATGGTGACGTTTCAGCAGGACCTTCTGCTTGTGCTCTTCATAATGGGCATAGCGGACATCTGCTTAACAGTCGCCGCTGTGAACGCGAGAAGCCCTTACAGCTACCTGGGTGGCAGAAGAGAGTTTCTGGCCATGCTCAGCTACGAGCCAGTAATGCTTCTGGCTGATATCGCTATATTCTTGGTGACTGGAAGCTTCACCATCAAGGGTATCTACGCCTATGGGCAGCCTCTATTGATGGTCCTACCACTCGTTTTGGTGGCTCTACAATTCGTCTTAGTGATTGAGATGAAGAAGAGTCCCTACGATGTATCGGGGAGCGGGCACGCCCACCAGGAACTGGTACGAGGCGTATACACGGAGTTCAGCGGATACACCATGGCCTTAGTCGAGCTCGGGCACTGGGCGAAACTAGCCACAACGTTGATGATTTTCAGCCTATTCTGGGCCCCGAACCCATTGCTGGGTGGAGCCATCAGTCTAGCCATGTTCTTCGTGGCGCTGCTTGTAGACAATATTTACCCTCGGTTGACCTGGCAGAAGATGCTCACGACCACGTGGAGCCTCGGGTTCGCGTTGATACTGTTGAACGTGGTGGCTCTCATATTTGGAGGTGTAATCTAATGTCGATGATACAGAAGGCGCGTCTCAAGAGCCTCTGGGTAGCCCACTATGACTGTGGCAGCTGTAACGGCTGCGACATCGAGATACTGGCAGCCTTGACACCAAAGTTTGACGTAGAGAGGTTCGGCATCGTAAACATCGGCGACCCCAAGCAAGCCGATGTATTACTGGTTACTGGCCCAGCCAACCACAGGAACAAGGAGGTGCTGGAGAACATCTACGCACAGATGCCTGAACCCAAGATGGTCATCGCCATAGGCACATGCGCCTGCACAGGCGGAGTATTCCACAACTGTCCCAATGTCTTGGGTGGCGTGGACAAGGTGATCCCGGTTGATGTCTACATCCCGGGATGTGCTGTTCGCCCAGAGCAGATCATCGACGCCGTAGTACTAGCGTTGAACAAGCTATCTGGGGCAGCAGAGGGGGAGTCACAATGATATACGAGGTAACCAAATCAGAGGTAACATATGACACAGATCTGAAGATGACAGCCCTGCTCTCATCAGTCCAAGCGATGAAGGATAAGGGAGCCAGATTCCTCACAATCACAGCCAAAGACATCAACGAGACCGATGTAGAGGTCATATACCACTTTGAGGTAGACCACCACGTCGAGAACCTACACCTGACAACAAGGAAAGACCAGCCGATAAAGAGCATCACAGGCATCTACCTCGCAGCCTTCATAGCCGAGAACGAGGCTCAAGACCTATTCAAGATAAAGTTCAGCGACCTCGCGGTTGACTTGGGCGGTAAGATGCTTAAAACAGCATTGAGCCCATCGACGCTCCTCAAACCGGCAGTGGGACCCCAGCCACCCATAATGAGAAAGCTGGGGCCATGCCGCGAGGAGTGCCCAGCCATGGTCAACATACCCAAATACATCAGAGAGGTCGAGAACAACGACCCCGAGGCAGCGTATAATACTATAATCGACCGGGCCCCGATCCCAGCGATACTGGGAAGGGTCTGTTTTGCGCCATGCCAAGAGGGATGCAGGCAGGAGCTTGAGGCCAAGCCCATACAGATCAGGTTACTCAAACGCTACGCTGCGGACAGCTTCAAGGAGCTGAACGGTGGTCTTCGAAGAGACATCACCTGTAAGCCAGCCACCGGGAAACGTGTAGCTGTCATCGGAGGAGGGCCCTCAGGCGTAGCCGCAGCCTACTATCTGGGGTTGCAGGGGCACAGCGTTACTCTGTTTGAGAAGAGCAGCATACTGGGAGGCGCTATGGCTTGGGGAATCCCCAAGTACAGGCTGCCAAAGGACCTGATGATGGAGGAGCTTATGGCTCGCCTCGATGAGGTCGGGGTAGAGGTCCAGCTTGAGTCACCCATCGAAGACCTTGAGGCATTATTGGCTGAGGGCTATGATGCGGCTTATCTCGGGATCGGCGCAGACCAATGCAACAGCCTAAGATGCGAGGGTGAGGACAGCGAGGGAGTCATCAACTTCATCGACTTCCTGACAGCCGTCAACATCAGAAACGAGACCCCAGACCTCGGTGACAGGGTAATCGTCATCGGGGGCGGAAACAGCGCCATGGACTCAGCGAGGACCGCGAAACGCCTTGGCGCAGAGGAGGTCACTCTCTTTTACAGGCGGACAGAGGATGAGATGCCTGCAAGCATTCACGAGGTACATGGAGCCATGGAGGAGGCCATCAACTTCGACTTCCTCAGCACCCAGATGAAGATCATACCCGGTAAACCATTACGGATCGAGTTCCAGCCCATGATACCCGGTGAACCAGATGACTCGGGTAGAAGACGACCAGTTCCTATGGAGGGAAAACCTATCGTCGTTGAGGCGGATACCATTATCTCAGCCATCGGATACCGGGGCTTGGTTCCTGAAGGTATAGGGGTAGAGGTGAACCGATATGGGCAGATTGTGGTCGATGAAAACATGAAGACCAGCAAGGAAAATGTCTGGGCGGGAGGCGACGCCGCCTTCGGACCCACAAACGTCATCACTGCTCTCAGAGACGCCAGAAAAGCAGCCAGCGCCATGGACAAGTATCTAGGCGGAGAGGGACTCGACGAAGTCGAGCCAGATATGACGGAGTTTGTGGCTCGCAAGGTGGACAAGGAGGCCCTGATGAGCACTCCACAGGCCAAGATACCTGAGCTGGACCCAATTGAACGAATCAAGAGCTTCGATGAGGTTGAGCAGTGCTTGGAGCAGTGTACAGCGATTTGTGAGGCTGGAAGATGCTGGAGGTGCGACTGGAATGAGTAATAGTAAACTGACTGTGATACCCTTCGGTCCTCAGCACCCCGTATTACCGGAGCCCATACAGCTCCAGTTCTACGTGGATGAGGAAAAGATCGTTGACGTGCTACCCAACATAGGGTACGTGCACAGGGGCATCGAGCGTGCCGCTGAGCTCAACGACTACCGGAGAAACCTGTACCTGTGTGAGAGGATCTGCGGGATCTGCAACATCATACACGGACAAACATATGCTGGAATAATTGAGAAGCTGACAGACACAGAGATACCCATCAGAGCCAAATACCTGAGAACCATATGGGCCGAGCTAGCCCGTCTCCAGAGCCACCTGCTCTGGCTGGGCTTATTCGCCGAGGCAGTGGGCTTCGAGAGCCTATTCATGAAGATATGGAGGGACAGGGAGATCATACTTGAGCTAACCGAGGCCACTAACGGCCACAGGGTTCACCTTGGAACCACTGTGATCGGTGGTGTTACCAAGGACATGGATGCAGCACTCATCAGCAGATACCAGAGGGATATGGATAAGCTCAAGAAGGAGATGGATGACTGGGCTCACGTATTCAGGCGAGACAAGTCATTCCTTAGCAAGACTGTAGGCAAGGGTGTACTACCCAAGAAGGACGCGATCCTTAGCGGAGCCGTGGGACCAGTAATCAGGGCTTCAGGTATCCCCCAGGATATGAGGAACAACGGCTACGAGGCTTACGGTGAGCTTGACTTCAAGCCAGTGGTCCACGATAACTGCGATGTACAGGGCAGGGTGCTGGTCAGGCTGGATGAGTGTTATGAGAGTATTGGTCTCATAAAAAGAGCCATAGACCAGCTGCCGGATGGACCAATAGCGGTGAAGAACGAGCGTTTCCCCGATGGAGAAGCCGTCTACAGGACAGAGCAGCCCCGTGGAGAGGTCTTCTACTACGCGAAGGGGAATAGTACGATTCACTTGGAGAGGCTAAGGATCAGGACTCCGACGCTTCCCAATATTCCCCCGCTGCTTGGTATGCTTGTGGGTCACACCGTGGCTGATATCCCAGCTATTGTGCATAGCATCGACCCATGTATTAGCTGTACTGAGCGTATCACCTACATCAATGAGGAGGGGAGCTAAGATGCCGGGATTCCTAGGGAACATACTTGAGAACCTTCTGGGCAAACCAGCCACAGTACGGTACCCCTTTGAGAAACCCGAGCATGTCCCCGGGACAAGGGGAGAACTCAGGTTCAACATGGAGAAATGTGACCAGTGTCAGGACTGTGAACGAGTATGTCCATCGGCTGCCATCAAGGTCTACCCTGAGGAGAAGAAGATCGAGTGGAGCCCATTCCAGTGCATCTACTGCCACGCCTGCGTTAGAACATGCATGCATGAGGCGATAGAGCCTTTATCCAACGTTGAGTCCCCGGGTTACAAGAAGAAGGTCGAGACCTTCACAACCTAACCCATCATTTTATTTATACTGGTCTTTGAACTCGCTGTCTTCCATCATGTCGAGCCTTGCCTCTAACCGGGCGAGGCTACGCTCTATCTTCATCAAGCCATCCTTGAGTCCATCAGCTATCTCCATGAGGCTTATACTCATCTCTAGTGGCAGGTCCTCTGTAACCTTGTAGAGCTCGTTTTGGCTCTTCTTTATGAGGATCACGTTGCTGATCCTGTGGATTCCCTCTATCTGGGCGTCAAAGCTCGCCAACTGTTTCTTTGCTTCGTCTAGGAGGGCGCGGTAGTCGCTGTTTTTCAGGTCTTCCCATGGGGTATCTGCCGTGCTAAAACACCAGTTTATTTTCTCTTGGGCTGTTATTTGAGGTTTTCAGCACAATAATTGTGTTTTTAGCGGTTTTTAACATTTCAAGGCTTTATTTGATAAGGTTGCACATCCCTGGCTGTAATACTTTGCTAAGCTTTTTTCTATTATGCTGAGGTTTTATTTTTGATGCAGGGGTTAACGCGTGTAAAGTTCAGCAACTTGGATAAGGTGCTCTACCCTGAGCTGAGACTCACCAAGTCTGATATTATTGAGTATTACATCAAGGTAGCCCCTAGGATGCTGCCCTATCTCAAGGACAGAGCATTAGTCAGAACCCGATACCCCGACGGGATAACAGGGGAAGGATTCTACGAGAAGGATGCCCCTAAGGGTGCCCCGGACTGGGTTGAGACCTTCACCAAGTACAGCGCATCCGTGGACAAGGACACCAGTTACGTGGTCTGTAACGACTTGGATACATTGGTGTGGTTGGCGAACCTCGCAGCCCTTGAGCTTCACATCCCCCTGTCTAACATACACGCAGTTGATGAGCCGGATCTGCTTCTTTTTGATGTTGATCCAGAGCCCCCCGCTGGGTTACCTGAAGCGGTGCAGGCTGCGTTGATCCTGAGAGAGTATCTTTTGGCTCTGGGGTTAGGGGCTTTTGTGAAGAACAGCGGCAAGAAGGGGGTTCACGTAGTGATCCCCCTTGTCTCAGGTTACGATTTCAAGGATACCAGTGACTTTGTGCACGCCGTAGCCATTGAGCTCGCTGGTAAATATGATTTCATCGTCTCGGAGAGGAGCCAAACTAGCATCCCGGGGACGGTGCTTCTTGATTATCCCCAGAACAGCGAACGCGGTACCATGATCGCTCCGTATAGTCTCCGAGCGGTTAGGGAGGCTACTGTGAGCACCCCTCTGGGTTGGGGTGAGTTGCCTGGGCTTCGACCCTT
>CAZVMT010000097.1:0-10942 GCA_964628765.1 uncultured Candidatus Bathyarchaeia archaeon
ATACCATTGATGGATTAGATAAGGCAAGGGAAAAGGCAGGGGACCTAGTTTTCATCCCTGCAATGGAGGTCTCGGCGAGAGGGGCTCACATACTGGTCTTTGACCCCAGCGAGGTCGTTGCGTCTCATCTAGGCATAGCAGAGACAGTGGATCTGATCCATGATCAGGGGGCTACAGCAATTCTCGCTCATCCATATGGGTTGCCGAGAAGCTGGGTGCGAATCAACCAAGTTAGAGAGGCAGGCTTTGACGCCATCGAGGTAGCCAATAGCGCCCAGATCCCCTATGAGTATATCTGTGGACTGAATCAGAAACTGGCTGATGAGTTAGGGTTGCCAATTACGGGGGGGAGCGACTCACATATCCCTGAGACCATTGGGCGTTCCTATACTTTTGTGGAGTCTGAGTCAACTATGGTTGATGATGTGATAAGGGCGATTAAGCTGGGTCGTACTGAGGTCGGTGGATCTTATACACATATCACTGAGTGGTTTAGCAAGAATCTTCGTAAGAAAAAATGGTGATCTGGGTTAGTCCCAGTCTTCCATGTCGTAGAGGTCGATACCAAGGTCGATCTTTGTGGTTGCTCTTCCCACGTTCTCTTCCATGTTGTATAATCCCATGTCTTCCAGTGCCATTACCCCCTTGATTATCCCAGTTAAGTCGAGGACTTGTCTTGGTTCTCCGAGAATGATGCGTCTGGTCTCCCCTACGATGTCGGTTCGCGCCCAACTGAGCGCCCTTTCTACTAATACCATGTCTCTATTTACTCCCCCAATATCTGCCAGACATATAATGTCTTACACACACCCGTATTGTCTCATTTAGGTGTGAGTATCGGCGTTATCCTAGGAATATAACGCAAATCTAATAACATCTCCCAAAAGGCTAACATGCTGGGTTGCATCAAACATATTAATTACTCTCAATATAATAGAGCAATTTACAATACTCTCATCCAATGAGAGTAACTATTCAAGTGACCACCAAAAACCCCTAAAAGCCACCTAACCTAAAAATAGCAAAAAAACTCCGTGAACATAACAAAAATAACCTAAAAAAAGCAAAACACCGAGCTCCTAAACCCCAGCGTAATTTAAATAAACTTAAACACAAGCCACAGAGAAACCAGCAAACAAAAATAAATACTTTAAATAGAAACCAATCCCGCACCGTTTAAAAGAAACCAAACGACACCAAAGAAGGAAACCAGATGCCCAAAATACACCTCAAATCCTACGGGTGCAGCGCAAACACAGCAGACGCAGAGATAGCCCGAGGAGCCCTCACCCAACACGGACACACACTAGTAGAGACCAGCGAAGAGGCAGACATCAACATCATAGTAACTTGCGTCGTCAAGACACCAACAGAGCAAAAGGTCTCCAAGGAGCTGCGCATTCTGGAGGCATCTGGAAAACCTCTCATAGTAGCAGGGTGTATGCCCAAGTCCCTTACTAAACAGGTGAAGAAACTGGTGCCCTCGGCCAGCCTTGTGGGGCCCGATGATATTGAGCGTATCGTTGAGGCAGTTCAACACACATTGGATGGGGAGCAGGTTACCTACATCGATGGGGAAGCCACGGATAGGACGTGCCTCCCAAGGGTACGCGAGAACCCACTGGTTCACATAGCGCCTATCAGCACTGGGTGTCTTGGTAACTGCAGTTATTGTATCGTAAAGTTCGCTAGGGGGCATCTCTACAGTTTCCCAGCTGAGAAGATAGTCAGGGACGTGAGGGATGCAGTCAGTAATGGCTGCAGGGAGGTGTGGGTGACAGCCGAGGACACAGCGACGTACAATGATGATGGTGTAAAGTTGCCTGCGCTTCTCGACATGATCACTGGGGTTGAGGGTGACTTCAGGGTCAGGGTTGGCATGACTACTCCGAACCAGCTTGAGCCAGTGCTGGATGAGATGATTGAATCACTGCGGAGCCCCAAGCTCTACAAGTTCATACACATACCCATCCAGGCTGGAAACGACGAGATACTCCAACGCATGAGACGCAGATACACGGTACAGGAATTCAAAGACGTGGTAAACCGGCTCAGGGAAGCCATCCCAGAGATCGGTATAAGCACTGACATCATCTGCGGGTTCCCCGGCGAGACCATGACCCAGTTCAAGAACTCATTGGATCTAATAGAGTGGCTCAGACCCGATGTGCTCAACATCAACAGGTTCTGGGAGCGCCCCGGAACAGACGCATCCAAGATGCCCGGCAGGCTCCATGGCAGAGACACCAAGGAACGATCCAGATTGATGACAGACCTCTGGAAAAGGATCGCAGTAGAGGTCGGTGAGAGATGGATAGACTGGGAAGGGGAAATATTGCTTACAGAACATGGGAAACGTGGAACCAAGGTTGGGCGAAACTATGTCTACAAGGCTGTCGCTTTGAAGACCGATGCGTCCCTCGGTAGCTTCGTGAACGTTCGGGTGAAGAAGAGCGGGGTAGGGTACCTCACAGCCGTTGAACTCTTGTAGTTTCGCATAAAAGTGATATAATTTGAGACTTCAGTTCTAGCTATGTTCAGAGGAACCCACCACGGCTCCATCCAAGAAGTAATCTCCCTGAAAGGAAAAACCGCGATAGTCACAGGTGCAGCAAACGGAATAGGCGAAGCGATATCCAACAGGTTAGGAGAGGCAGGCGCATCTCTCATTCTCATTGACATCGACCAAGCCAAGTTAAACAAACTCGAAGCCAAGCTAAGGGAAAGCGGCGTAACGGTCTCGACTCATATCGTCGATCTTGGGAATAAATCCGAGATAGACAGCTTCTGGGAGGATACCCGTGCGGATATTCTGGTGAATAACGCCGGCATCTACCCCTTCAAAGACTTCCTAGAGGTAGAGCCCGAGTTTCTGGAAAAGACGATGAACGTCAACCTGAACCAAGTGTTCTGGATGTGCCAGCATTTTATAAAAAAGAACCAAAACCAAGGCGGCAACATACTGAACATCAGCAGCATCGAAGCCATCCTCCCCTTCAAGGAAGGCATGAGCCACTACACCATCAGCAAAATGGGTGTAATAGCACTAACAAGGGGACTAGCAAAAGACTATGGGAAGAAGGGGTTCAGGGTCAACGCATTGATACCCGGAGGGATCATGACGCCGGGCACCAAGAATGTTGCCAAGGATATTACCAAACTTAAATTCGGTTTGATAAAGACAGGATATGATTTCAGCACCCGTCTGCCTCTTGGACGTGTCGGGGACCCTGATGAGGTTGCTTTGGCTGCCCTGTTTATGGTCTCTGATATGTCCAGTTATGTCACAGGGGCTCTTATGCCGGTTGATGGGGGCTTCCTCTCAGGCTAAAAAAGATGGGACTATTTTGGTCCCTGAGATTTCACGTATTCCTCGACATCCTTCAAGAGGGCTCTGCAGTCAAACAGGATGCCGTCTTTGAGCGCCCAGTGTACACCGCCCCCGTGGGTAACAGTGACCCCGTCCTCTGCGTATAGGTTGACTCCAGTGCCATACATTACCTTGAAGTTATCCAATGGGTTCCCATCAACTATCGCTAAGTCGGCTGGAGCCCCCTGCCTGATACCGTTGGCTAGCTCTTTGTTTCCCAGAGTCTTCTGCGCGTTAGTTGTTGCTATCTTGATGACATCAATGGGGTGAATACCTGCCTCCTGGAAAAGCTCAAGCTCCCTGATTAATGCGAAGCCAAATAAGGCGTAGATGAAAGCCGTGTCGCTCCCAGCTATCAAGGTGCCACCGTTGTCGAAGTAGTATTTGACCCACTTCATCCATATCCCGTATTTCTGCTTCCAAGCGATCTCGTCGCTGGTCTTCCAGTTGAAGAAATGCGTCGCGTGCCTACCCGGACTCGGACTATATGCTTCCCAGAGCTGCCGTACCGTGTATTTCTCGTGCCAGGGAAGTGATTTGACTCTCTCATAGTCCCTGTGACCCTCGTATACCACCATGGTTGGATCCCAGACCGTCTCGTTCTCCAGCAGTGTATCAAATACCTTCTTCACCCTGTCCGGGTACTTGTCTGCCTCTGTCCAGATGTAGCCGCTCATCCTGAAGCGGTCTACCTCGTTGCTGTAGTTGTAGTCTGGCGGGAAATTCTGAGTACCAGGCAGCGCTGCCTGTGGGATACCATATGTGTGCTCTATGCTAAGCTGTTCTTTCGCAGCGTTACTCGTTATCAAAGCGTCTAACTCGCTGTTCTGGGCGTGATGGATCGCTATCCCCCCGGATAGACCCACCTTACGTATCTCGTCGGCGATGGCCTCAAGCATCTCAGCCGTCACATGGGGTCTTGGGATCATCTTTACACCATCGACGCCAAGCTCCTTGAGCTTTCTAACCGCTTCCCTAGACTCCTCCACATTGGTGGCCTCGACGGGCCAGCTTCCCAGCACCATAATCCGTGGAGCAACGATCTTGTTCTCCTCACTCAGCCTCTTGTGTTCTAGTAGTTTCTCGTCGGTCCAGAATCCACAAGTCCTGATGGTGGTGATACCATGTGCTAGGCAGAGCTTGTATGCGTACTCTGTTCCCTTGGGTCCGCATTTGTCATCGTCGATGTTGATGTGGATATGCATGTCCACGAGACCCGGGAGGACATACATCCCCTTTGCCTCGATTACTTTCTCTGCCTCAGGTCGCTTGATGTTGTACCTCGTGAGGTTGATGCTGTCCACGTTGACTATCTCTTTGATCTTCCCATCCTCAACCACGATATCACAGGGACCATAAGGAGGCGTGCCCTTCCCGTTGACTATCATGGCGTCTCGTATGACGAGACTCTTATACTCTTCACCAGTTGACATACAATAGAAACAGCGCAAGGGTTGAAATAATTACCCACGAGGCGAGCAAATTGCCGGAAGGAAAACACGTAGACATCAGACCACTAACGCCAAATGACCTCGACTGGTTCACAGAGTGGAACAACAACCCAGACTACAAGGGCTCCTATGAGCCCCATGAACACCTCACCCGCAAACAAGTCAAGGAATGGTATGCTTCTAAAAAGAGCGCCGAGTGGTGGGTCATCACAGACAAAGAGGATACACCCCTGGGACAACTCGTAACTGGACCACAGGGCGACTACTACTGGCTCGGATACATACTCCACCCGGATTATAGATGCAGGGGCTATACCACCGAGGCTGTGCGGTTGCTGGTTGACCACCTGTTTACCTCAAAGGATATAGTACGCATACAGGCGGAGTGCAACCCGGAGAACAAGGCTTCGGTGAGGGTGCTAGAAAAGGCTGGGTTCACCTATGAGGGGTTGAAGCGAAAAGCGGTGTTGATCCGAGGCGAGTACCAAGATGGTGCCCTCTACAGCATATTGAGAGATGAGTGGTCATCATTTGTTCAATGATTCGGTGATAGACTTCATAATGCTTGAACTTTCACCCATAAAAGAGAAAAACACTTTCTGCTACAGAGTGTAGTGGTTACCCTTGTCAGTGTATATAGAGCTTGTCAGCAGGATGGCGAACCGTGGAGACATACTCGGTGTCATCGAGCTCGCTGCGTGGGTAGCCGAGAACGAGGGAAAGGATGAGCCCCTCGCAAAAAAACTTATCACGATAGCCGAGAACCAGACCACGGCGGCTCCCAGCCAGCTGAAAAAAATCTATGAACTCGTCGAAAAACTGAGCCAGACAAAGAAATCCAACCAAACAGCGATAAAAAAACTCGAACAACTATCACCACGAGAAGCCGCTAAGCCAGCCACCCGCAAACAGATATTCCCAAACACCATGGAGAATCATCTCAGCTACGCCAGGTTCTATGCATCTATCCATAAACCCGAGGAAGCCGAGTATCACCACCTGAAGGCCATCGAGCTCTGCGGTGGTTCCACCGAGGCTCATATTAACTACGCCCAGTTCCTCGAGGAAATGGATCGCGTGGATGAGGCCATGAAGACCTACCTATCGGCGCTGGATATCGAGCCCTCTGATCCTACAATCCATAACAACTTGGGGATTCTTTATTATCAGGAGGGGAGGCTTGAGGAGGCCGCCAATCATCTAAAAGAGTCTCTGGTGTTTGAACCAGACTCGACGACATTGAACAACTTGGCGAACATCTTCGCGGATATGGGGAAGCTCAATGACGCGGAGAGGTTATTCAAGCAGAGCTTCAGCCTCAACCCCAATGACTCTGATCCCCATAACAATTATGCTCTTCTTCTTTGGAACCTGAAGAGGGTCGATGAAGCTGATGAGCATTTCCGGATCGCCATAGAGTTAAGCCCAGAGGACCTGACCCTGAGAAGGAACTATATCAAGTTCTTGGCCGAGGAAAAACGGTACAAAGACGCCGAGAAACAGTTCGAGTTCCTCAGCGTAACCGAGCCGACAGACTCTGATCTCCTCCTGAACAGGGGTGTAGTCTCGTTTAAGCTGGGAAAACTGGATGATGCAGAGAAGATGTTCAGGGACGCCCTCCACATCGACCCCGAGAACCCTGATATTCACCTCCACTTTGCCCTACTGCTAACAAAGAAGAACCGCCTCGTGACCGCTGAGGCACACTATGTTAAGGCTGTTGAGAAGGGGCCGAAGAACGCTGACGCCCACCTCGCGTATGGTTTCTTCCTCGTAAAACAGCAGAGATATGATGAGGCAGAGAAACAGTACTTGAGTGCCATCGAGCTTGACCCAACTTCACCGGAAACACGGCTCTATTATGCCCGGCTCTTGGCTGATACTAGACGGGATGGTGAGGCCGAGGGACAGATAACGCAGGGTCTTGAAAAGAGTCCAAATGATCCGGAGTTGAACTTGTTCTATGCTCAGTTTCTGTCCCGGCAGAAGAGACCACAGCAGGCAGATCAGCATTTCCAGAAGGCCCTGAAATATGCGCCATTGAATCCGAGGGCTCACTTTAGCTATGGGGTTCACCTCAGCAGCCATGGGTTGAAGGATAAAGCTATTGTACATCTTGAGAGGGCTGCCGAGCTTGATCCCCAGTATCAGTCTTTAGTTAAGTCTGCTATGGAGTTATGATATTTCCTTCGAGTAAATATGTGTGTCACAGGTTGCACCTACACAATCCTATAAACTAATTTCAGAGATAAATGCTCAATCAGGTGAATAGTCAATGACAGTTGAATTAGAAGTGGCGTCTCATGCTGTCCAAAGCAAAAGCATAGAGGACATCGCAAAGGAAGCCACACCCAAAATAGTGATTCTTGGTGTAGGTGGTGGCGGATGCAACATGGTTACATGGATGGACAAGAATGTAGTCGGCGCCCGCACAGTAGCACTTAACAGCGATGCACAGCACCTAACAACAAGCAAGGCAGGGAGCAGGGTTCTTCTCGGTTATGAGCTCTGCGGTGGCCTTGGCTGCGGTGGGTTCCCTGAACAGGGAGCGAAGGCCGCAGAGGAGTCTGCCATTGAGATAGAGCAAGCCGTAGGCGACGCTAAACTCGTCTTTGTAGCTACTGCTCTAGGTGGTGGAACCGGAACTGGAGCGTCTCCTGTAATCGCCAAGATCGCTAGAGAGATGGGGGCACTCACTATCGGAGTGGTCACAATTCCCTTCAACGTTGAGGGGACAAGGGTCACAAAGGCCAAGCAGGGACTAATGAGCCTCGTTGATGTCTGTGACAGCGTAGTTGTCATTGATAACAATGAGCTAAGAACCCTCGCGGGGAAGCTCCCAGTAAGAGAAGCTTTCGCTGTCGCAAATGGAAGGGTCACCGACTTCATCAACAATGTAACTGAGACACTTAGTGTTCCAGGTATCATGAACCTAGACTTCGCTGATGTTAAAGCAATCATGATGGGTGGAGGAATCTGCGCCATCGGGTTCGGAGAGGGAAGTGGAGGCACCAAGGTTGAAGACGCGGTCAACAGGGCATTAGATAACCAGCTACTAGACATCGAGGACATCAGTGTCGCTCACGGCGCTCTCGTTCACATCGAGGGCGGCGAGGATATGACACTTGAAGACGTCAACAGGGCAGGTGAGCTTGTGTTGAACAGCATCAACAGCGATGCAAGAGTCGTCTGGGGAAGCAAGATTAACCCGGCGCTTGACAGCAAGGTCAGGGCGACGGTGGTTCTCGCTGGAGTAGATAGCCCATTCCTAATGACTGAGAAGAAATCAGTCACTGTGACAAAAGCGGCACCATCCAAGAAGAAAGTTTCCAGCAAGAAGAAAGCCTAAATCTCTCCCCTTTTTAAATAATTTTTCTTATAGGTAATACAATTCTGAAGGTTGTCCCTTTCTCACTAGTGGATTTGAGCACCAGTGAGCCTCCAACGGCCTCAGCAGCGTTCTTACAGAAGGCCAACCCGAGGCCGCTGTGCCCTGTTTTCGTTGAGTTGAATGGCTTGAATATGCTCTCTCTTCTCTCCTCTGGGATGCCTGACCCGGTGTCGCTGATATCGATGTGTATTTCTTCAGCTTTGGCGGTGACCTTGACCCCCAGGTTTCCGCCCCCGGGCATTGCCTCGATGGCATTCACCAGAATATTGTTCATTATCCTGGTGAATTTATCCTCCTCCATCTCCACGATCAATAACCCCTCATCGTACTGGGTCTTGACCCTGATGTTTCTCGGGATCTTTAGCTTCTCAAGTAGCAACCGCACTGATTGATTGATCTCTATGAAACCAGTCACGATAGTAGACTGGGCTATGGTCTCTTTGATCAACTCGGACACGCTGTGGGCTTCATCCGCCCGTTCATCGATGGTCTCGATGATCTTGGGCAGCATCTCAGGCTGGATACGCAGTATACCCGCTGCGTTCAGTATACTCAAAAGGTTTCTCTGGAGTTCGCCGCTCACGAGAGAAGTAGCCCTCTCAGCGTTATCCAGAACCCCCAAGGCGTAGTCCAGTCTCTTCCGTTTCTCGGCTCCTTCCCTCTCTCGCAGTGCCTCTGTCTGAATCCTGTTTAAGGCGAATGATACATGGTAGGCGAGCATCTCAAGGAGCCTTACATCTGCCTCTTTGAAGTCATCTTTTTTCGTGCTCTCAACGTTCAGTACAGCGACGGTCTCGCCGTTGAGAACCGCTGGTACCGCAAGCTCGGATTTCGCGTCAGTGGTGCCACGTACAAAATCGCTGCACGTCGATACATCTGGAACTAGTACGCTCTGGGCGTCTCGCGCTGCCTTGGTTGTGATGCCTGGACCCGTCAATGAAAGGTTTACCTCGACTGCTTGGGCTCCCCGTGTACCAAGGGTCAAAAGTGTGTTTCCCTCCACGAGGTGAAAGGTCAAAGTATGATAATCGAAGACAGCCTCCATGATATCCAATGTGGTCTCGGATATCTCCTGAGTCGTGACTGATGAGCCAAGACGCGTTGCCTGCTGATAGATGGCGTTGAGCCTCTCCTCGTTTCGTTTCCTCTCGGTGATGTCTCGGATAAAGCAGAGATGGGCTTCCTCGCCCCTGTAGGTGATCTTGCTTAGGCTTATCTCTGCGTTCTTCAATGCACCGTTCCTTGTCCTGTAATTGACTCGAACAAAGTAGTTCCCATTCTCATCCATCTTTGGTGAGAATATTTTCTCGGTATCCTCCATGAAGAACTCGAAGACATCCTTACCTACACATTCCTCGGCTTCATCGATCCCAATCAAACTACAGGCAGCCTGATTGAGGAAGGCAACCCTGTTCTTCACAACGATCACTATGGCGTCTCGGCTCTCCTCCACAACCTTCCTGTAGAGCTCATCTGTCCTATGTTTCTCCACGTTGTGCCTGATGCGTTTCGCCAATACCTGATAATGAGTCGGCTCAGACTCTTTTCTAAGATAATCATCTACTCCAGCCGAGAAGGCGTTCTCGGCTACCTCCTCGCTGCCCTGCCCCGTGTATAGAATGAATGGTACATCACTCTTCTCCCTGACCTTCTGGGCGAGTTCGATGCCGTTCATGGACATCATCTTGTAGTCGCTCACGATGCAGTCGTAGTTTTCCTCTTCCTGTTTCCTCAATGCCTCTTCGGGGTCTTTCACTGATTCTACGATGAGGTCGTTTTCTTTTTGTTCTAGGAAAATCTTGGTGAATGTTAGCTGGTTTTCCTCGTCATCTACATGTAGTATTTTTAGAGGTTTTTCACCAGTCATATTATTCACTGTAGCGGTTACTATGTGAAGTGTTATTGGGTTGTTTAAAGTTAATAATCTTTGGAATATAAGTTATGCCTACTTTGTTTGATCTTATTATTGAGTGTGTATTATCAACTTTATGTTAAATTGCGTCTTTATCACTAATATTATGAGGGAGAGAAACAATAATTCTTTGTCTCTAATGATTGAGACAATAATAAATAGAAGAGACAAAAAGTATTCCTGAGATAAATATAAAAACACAACACAGAAACCAATAAGCAATGCCACAACAAAACCAGATACTCCCCGCAATAATAGCCCAAAACCAAACCGAGCTCAACCAGATGCTAGCGAAAATACCCTTCGCGAAAAACATAATGCTAGACCTCATGGATGGAAAATTCGTAGGAGCAACATCACTGGACTTCCCAATGAAACTACCCACAAGCCACCGATACCAGCTCCACATCATGGCGATAAACCCCATGGAAAGAATCAAAGGTCTACCCCCAGAGATAGACACAGTCATCCTCCACGCAGAGACCCTTAACGACATCGATGAAGCCATCAAACAAGCCAAAAAAAGAGGACTCCAAATATTCATCGCCATCAACCCAGAGACACCGACAAGCAAAGTAGAACCATGCATCGATAGACTCGATGGGGTACTCATCATGTCCGTGAACCCGGGTCAATATGGCGCCAAGTTCCTCCCAGAGCAACTCAACAAGGTGAGGAGGCTCAGGGAACTATCCGAGGATATCAACATCGAGGTAGATGGAGGAATGAGTGACCA
Source organism: uncultured Candidatus Bathyarchaeia archaeon (assembly GCA_964628765.1). GTDB lineage: Archaea > Thermoproteota > Bathyarchaeia > TCS64 > TCS64 > RBG-16-57-9. Next base: position 10,861 of record CAZVMT010000097.1, read on the forward strand.
GACAATTGGGTTGGCTGTCGCTGCAGGTGCCAACATGTTAGCCAGCGGGTCATGCATTATGAAGAGTAATGACCCAGAGGCG
>CAZVMT010000098.1:0-10908 GCA_964628765.1 uncultured Candidatus Bathyarchaeia archaeon
GGGTCTCTCAAAGGTAAAATCCAGGGCATCTGCCTCCCCCGAGACCAGTTTATCACCGAGACCATACACATAGTTTCCAAGCATGGTCTGTTTTCCGCTGACAGGTTCTACAGTGAATAATACTCCTGAGAGCTGTGAGTCCACGAGAGATTGGACGACAACAGCGATCTCATGCTGAGAGCCCAAGCCGTGAATCTCGCTATAGGACTGAACCCGCTCAGAGTGCCTACTACTCCATACAGTGTTTATTGCTAATTTGATCTCTTCCTCGCTCTTGACGCCGAGAACCGTCTCGAACTCACCTGCGAAGCTTGTCTCGCTGCTGTCCTCGCTTAGTGCAGAGGATCTTACTGCGAAGGCGTTTGTAGTGCCTTTGAGGGTTTTAAGATTCTTTTTTACCTGCTCCCATGCATCTGGGAGTAATCCTTCATCGCCGAAAGCTGATGTTAATACTACGAATCCATCTGGAACCGGATACCCTTTTTGAAATAATTGAGCCAAGGTACCTCCTTTTCCCCCAGCGTAGGGGGCGGTTTCCTTGTTTATCTCGCTGAAAGATTGAACTTTCTGCATCTTTCCATCCCTGTTCATGCTTCATGGACCCGTGTCAAACGTTAAAAGCAGAATTATCTTATCATATGATATAATATGGCTTCTTCTAGGCCCCTCGGTAGCCTCCAGCAGGCGATACTTTTGCTCCTTTGGAGCGACGAATACTATGGGCTTGAGATACAGCGAAGGCTGCGGTTTGAAGGAAAAAACGTCGGAGCCGGGCAGCTCTACCCTGCGCTTCGGCGCCTGGAGGAGCAGGGATACATCAGCAGCAGAGAAGTAGCAAGAGTAGGGGCGAACAGGGTCTACTATACGATAACTGAGATAGGGAAATCTGCGGTTATCGAGAACATGATGGAGATCCTGTACATCTTCAGGCACATCAGCCTCGACTACCTCTATCCATACCTTGAAGAAGCCGTTGATAGAGCAGAGATAAGGTCCGGGGAGACAGTGCTGGATCTCTCAAGCCCATTGATGGAGAAGCTACGCTTGAAAACAATCGAGCTCCCCAAGCCAGATGGGAGATATCTATTGGTGAACACTAACCCGGATTTTTATGAGTTGTTATGTGAGTGGATTAAATCAGAGGAGCTTGACTCAGTTGAGCTCCTGGACGAGAAACAGGTGGAAGCTTTGCCTGATGAGACCGTTGATATCGCTTTGCTCTTGTTCAATGTTTTTGAGTTGAATATGGATTGGGTCTTCAACCATGCATTGAGGCTGCTAAGAAAGGGAGGCAGGTTGGCGTTGTTCGATGTCATGGCCCGGGAAGAGGACACCATCCGCGATGATCTGTACAAGATCTATATGCCCATGCATAGCAAGAGTGGAGTTCCGGATGACTTTGATAAGATGATGGCTGAGAGGGGAATGAAGGTCCTGGTCTATGAGAGGATGAGGGGTACGATTACCGGGATCTTCCAGAAATCGGGTTAAGCCAAATAGGTTTCGCATTTCCTCGCTGTTCGCTTAAAGTATCTATTAGATATCTTATCGACAAACTCGTCTACGTAGTCTGCTTCAACGAGGTTCACCGTGCATCCACCAAAACCGGCGCCAGTTAATCGAGCCCCGAGGACACCATCCAGATCCATGGTGTAGTCAACGAGCAGATCCAGTTGCTTCGATGAGACCATGTAATCATGTCTTAGGCTATCGTGGCTGTCGTACATGAGTTCCCCGAACCCAAACATATCCCCACGATCCAGCAACTCAATGGACTCCAGTACGCGTTGGTTCTCGGTCACCACATGCCTAGCTCTGCGCGCTATTAGCTCAGGCATCTTATCCCATTGCTCGATGAGCATCTCCTCAGATACATCCCTGAGAGCCTTTACCTCCGGGTGGGTTTTCTGGATCAGCTTCACCGCCTCGATGCATTGGGCGTGCCTGACGTTGTACTCGGAGCCTGCGAGAGACCGATCCATCATGCTGTTCACGATGACCACGCGGACACTCTTTGAGATGCTGTGAAGGCTATGCTCATTGCTCCTGCAGTCAATGAACAATGCTTTACCGTATTCCCCGAGGCTGCTCACAAACTGGTCCATGATGCCAGACTGGACCCCCACGAAGCTGTTCTCACAATCCTTGCCAACATAAGCCGACTCAACTGGGTCAAGACCCAGCTCAAACAAATCATTGAGGCACCGTACAACAGCGGTCTCAAGTGCTGCGCTGCTGCTTAGACCAGCCCCGATTGGTACGTCTCCCGTGATGCACATATCGACGCCACCGAGACCGCATCCTCTTTTCTTCAGTACATGCATCACGCCGAGGACGTAGTTGGCCCAGTGGTGGGCCTTGTCGAGCTTGATGCGGTCAAGATTGTACTGTGCCTTGTCGTTGAAGTCGATTGCTGCTAGGTTGAGTTTCTTGTCGCCGCGTTTCTTGGCTGAGATATGTAGGTAGCGGTCTATGGGTGTGGGTAGGACGTATCCGTCGTTGTAGTCGGTGTGTTCCCCGATGAGGTTCACCCTGCCGGGTGCTTGATAGACTCCATCGGGCTCCGAGCCGAAAAGCTGGATGTGTTGATCAAATATACTCGACAAGTCTCTCCCCAAATCTACGCTCCCACCCCGTATTTAACCCCAATCAGTATAAAACCATGTAAACCCCTCATAAGCCCATGAAGCCCCCGATGGCACCCGAGACCTTCAGCCTATTCGGAGACCCCCTCTACAAGAGCCCCATACTGCTATGGCTACCAACAGACCCAGAACAATACCAGGAAAAAATCAGGGAACTAGAGAACAACTACAGCAGAGCCTTCTTCGACTACGAGAAAAACCAGGAGAACCCAGAGAAGCTGCTCTGGCTTGGACGGAGAACAGGCATCCTCGGCAACTTCATGGAAGCCGCGGCCCTATACAGCAAGGGAGTGGAGAAGTGGCCAAGTGATCCAAGGTTCTACAGGTTCAGGGGCCACAGGTTCGTCATCCTGAGACGGTTTGAGCTTGCTATGCGTGACTTTGAATATGCAGCGGAGTTGATCAGGGATAGACCTGATGAGCCTGAGCTCTATGCCAGTGGTGGGCGGAGCGAGAACAAGATGGGTGTCTCCAGTTTCAACTGGAACGTCTACTATCATCAGGGATTCACATACTACGCCGCTGGGATGTATGAGAAAGCCGTCGAGGCGTATATTGACTGTATGAACGCCGCTGATAACATCGAGAGCAAGATAGCCACCAGCCACTGGCTCTATATGCCACTGATCAGGCTGGGCAGATGGGAGGAGGCAGAGCGACTGTTGGAGCCCATAGAGCCAGACATGGAGTTAGTCGAGGTGGGTGACTACTACGAGACCCTGCTCATGTACAAGGGCTACAGCACACCGGAGCGGCTCCTAGAGAAAGCCAGATCAGAGGGCACGGTGCGTTTCATGACAAGAGCCCAAGCCATAGGGAACCTCTACATGGCCCGAGGCGAGACCGATAAGGCTGCAGGGGTTTACCGTGAGATACTTGGTAATGGTAACTGGACTGGCGGTGTATATCTGTGTGCTGAGGCTGAGCTCAAGCGTCTCGGGGTAGCTCCTTAAGAAATGCGTCTATTGCTTCTAGGACCTCTCGTTTCTCGTTGTAGACGATCATCGGCAGGTTCTTGTTGCCGTTGAGCATGGCTGAGGGTTTGCGTGCCGGGGTGTCCCTGTAGAGGAGCAGCGCTGGTATGCCCCATTCTTCTGCTTTAGCGATCTCGTAGCCTACTCCGAGGCTGGGGGCTGTGACTTCAGCTATTATGGCGTCTGATTCTCTGAGCCAACCCATATCGGTGTTGTAGATCCATTCATCGTCTTTCTTGATCTCGTCCTCGTAGCTGAAGTCGAAGCTGTGCTCTGTCATGACCCGCCCATATTGCTTGATGTAGCCTATTAGTTGCTGGAACCATTCTCTGTCGGGTTCGCCGCCCCTGATGCTGCCCGCGAAGTAGACCTTCATACCCATACCTTGGATTGATGGTTTTTAATGGCTACTCCAAGCCTCCAACCCAGCGGTCTCCGTCATGTTGACATCCACCAGCCCCATGGTGTTGAAAGGCGCAAAGGTCCCCTGATCATAGTAGAAGCTCCAGATGGTGAACACTGGGTCGATGGGCTCCGATAACTCAAAGTATCTCTCTATGAACTCGGCTTGCTCCTCTGGTGTGCTCTCCCACCCTGTTACGCCTTCCCTGAACCACCCCATCTCAGTGAATACGATAGGCTGATCAGTGTACTCAGCGATCTCAGTCAAGTAATCATCCGGGACCTCCGATGGGTCACCGTAGACCAAGCATGGGTAGAGGGTGAAGGCCGCTAGGTCTGACTCAAAATCATCCAGAAGAGTCCACTGGGCTTGTTCCGGGTCGTTGACGCCCCCGAAGAGCCCCCCATCCAATCCCTTCATCTGTTCCAGCTGCCAAACAGTGAACACCAGAGTATCTGGGCTCGCCTCCTTGACCGCCGCGTAGACAGTTGGATAGAATTCCTTGAACTCATCATATGCCTCTGGGTTAGTCTTCTTCACTATGTTCATCTCGACCCCGAAGCCCATGTATCTCGGCTTGTAGGTGGAGGCAAAGCTCACAGCGGACTCAAGGTATGTTTGTTTGGTCTCCTCATCTAGATCCCTGAGGATGGTGCCTGAGCCCTGATCAATGTAAGCCGTGATGACCATAGCCTCGTAATCGTACAGACCCCGCATATTATAGACAAGGTAGGGAGCCGAGTCGGTGTCCCCAAGCTGAGCCCAGTCACCCACCCAGGTGATCAGGTCATTGGACTCCTGCGCCTTATCAAAGAAGTCGAGCAAACCCTCCCCGGTGTAGTTTCTGGCTGATAGGCTTACTCCCTTCAAGCCGCGTTCCATGGTTGGTGTCTCTTGTTCTTCTGGGGTCTCGTCTGGGGTTTGGGTTTCTCCGCCTGTTGGGGGGTTCTCTGATTGCTCCTCTGTGTCACCTGATAGGTCGTCTGGTATCTCTGGTTGGTTATTATAGGCGATGTAGGCGCCGAATAGCACGACAAGGATTATGAGGGGGATGATGAGTTTCTTCATGAAAAGAGACTGGTCTAGGATTCTGTTAAGGTTTTAGACGGTGCGGAGCACGATGATGGTGTTTGTCTTCTCGACTCCCTTGATCTTCCTGATGTCCTCGATGACCTTGTTGATGCTCTCGATGTTGCTGCCATGGGAGACCATGACGATGTCATACTCCCCCGTGATCTCATAGATCTGTTCAACACCATCGAGGTCATGCACCTTCTTACTAACCTCAAAGGTGGGTACACCGGGCTCCACAGCGATCATGGTGAGCGCCCTAACCCCATGGCTTATGGATTTCTCTATTGTGAACCGCTTTATCACGTTATCAGAGACTAGGCTCTGGATACGGTTCCTGACGGCGCCCTCACTCAACCCCACCTGGGCACCGATCTCGACATAGGTCATCCGCGAGTTCTCATCAAGAAGAGCCAGTATCTTCTCATCTATATCGTCAACCATACTATGGAAAACGCAGTAGGGAGATATTAGTGATGCGGAAAACGAAGTTAGTTTAACATCGTCTGAGCAAGGCATAATCTCTAGCGGGTGAGAATAAGGTAAGGGTTTGAACCCGTATGCGTTATTAACGGTTTAAACACGGTTATCCAAGAACACTCGTGTAAATGGAAAAATCAACATCTATGATAATGGTAGGGTTCATCGATGGAATCCTACGAGGATTAAGCCTCGATTAGCTTCAATATATCGTCCCTGACGAACTCGATGAACTCCATCTCGGTGGTCTTGCTGAAGTTGGTAATAACCACGCTCCTTGTGATACCGATGGTGTATCCCTTGGGTTGGCTCGTGAAGACCACGTACCATATCATCCCGTGATCGATATACTCCTTGTACATCCCGGTATCAGCCAAGCCCTGACCGCTCAGGCACAGCTTATCCACGCCCGGCAGGTCCACGTTATCAAACCAGATCAAGTTAGTAGCCTGCGGGTTAGACTCGTGGAGCCTCTGCAGCGTCTCGTGGGGAATCCGTGACTCACGGATATCGGCGTTCAATATACCGCCTAGGGCTACTGCGACGTGGTTGCTGAGTAGCTTCTTGACGCCACGGGCTACGCTGGGCGCCATAACTATGAGGAAGTCTCTGTTGTTGTGCTTCAACATGAAGAATGGTGCCTCCTCTGTTTGGGGGCTGGACATGACTCTGCGCCTGTATGTGTGCTCCCTGTAGAAGTCCTTGGCGTATATCCCCGAGATTATTCCCTCGTTTTCCTCTAGTTCGATGATCTCTGTTACGAGTTGGAGGTCTTCCTCGCCCTCTACTGATTCAAGCTCCCGGTAACCCGTTAGCTTATCCAGTGGGTTGCCCTCAAGACCGCGAATCTCGAATACTTTGACTGGTAAAACCATTATTATTCACTATGTTGAACCCATGGGTGCCCCAAGATAAAAGTGCTGGGAGTGCAGGCAGAAGCCTGTTATAGATAATTCTATAAAATATTAGCTGAATACTGATATATTCTTGGAGAAATCAGAGCATGAAGATAACAGCTAGATTGGGAATAATCATCTTGTTAGCCTCATTCTTCACTATCGGATTAGTGGAGGGGGCAGCCTCAGAGTGGTTGATCGGGGACGAGGTCAAGTTGATCGTAACAACGACTAACATGGGAGACGTAGACGTGAGAGAATCCAATGGGATGATCATGGTAAGAACAGAGGCAGGGACCAGGTATGACGCCGGATTTTTCAGAGTTGAGGGGGTTGTGAGACCTGGCGAGTCCGTTGAGGTGCCTCTGAACTGGGACTCAACGGATGCCCCGCCGGGATACTATGACATCATACTGGATGGTGTGTTGACCTACGCAAACGGGGAGTATGAGGACACTTATTCTGAGGTGGAGGACGCTTTCCTTCTTATTGACCCTAATAGTGGGCTCAGGGAGGTGCCTGAGGTATTCACTGATGGATACATCAGTGGGATAACCCTGGTATCAGACACGTATTTCGAGGGCAGCCAGTTCATAACAATAATCTGGTTGAACAACACAGGAACCACCTTGTTCATCCCAGAGATAGTACTGGATTTCCACGGGGAAGACTATGACTCGGGTCCATTAACGGAGATATTTGTAGATAATCCATGCGAGCCTGGAGTAGAGCCTTATCTGATGATGTGCCAGCTCCCTGAGGATATGGAGGCAGGGGATTACCAGTGCGACGTTGAGTTGAACATGCATTATCTGGATGTCGAGATAATTGGGCCACAGGAAACAGAGAGTCTTTGGCTGGATAGCTGGACAAGCCAGGAAGCAGACCAAGACGCTGACACGCTTCTCTATAGATGGATATATGGTGGTGAGCAATTCGCTGAAGATGAGTCTTATTATTATGATTTGAGCGCCTTCGTTGAGGAAACTGAGGACTGGCCATCATCAGATTACAGCGATGGATACTGCTTCAGATGGTTCTATGACGGGGAACAAGTTGCCCCAGACCCAAATGATGAAATTTTCTGCGAGGAGGTTGTAGACCCTATTTACAATGAATATCAACTGGATTTCCTCTTCAATAAAATAGAGGTAGAGATACCTGAGGTCACTTTATACAGTTTCACCCCAGAGGAGCCTGTTCTGGGGATAGAGCCCGGTGAATGGTGGTGGACATGGGAGCCGGCTACCGGCGATGAGGGATACCACGAAATATACGTTGAGGTCCGGGAGAGAACCGTGGATTACGAGGTGGATGGAGCATGGGTTCTTGACCCGCTAGCGTTCATCGAGGAGCCTTTACCAGTATACATAAAGATCGAGAATACCGGAGGATACGCCTTCGAGCCCGAGTTCACCGTGTATGTACCTGAGTTGGATTTACCCCTTGATTTCATCTTGGAACAGGAACCCATCGCCCCTGTTGGTACATGTGCATTCGAGCTGGATGTGGATGTAAGCGATGTTCTCCCGAGTGATGAAGGATATCAGATCGAGGTCTCAACAGATATTGTGCAGATATTCGAAGAAACCGGTTCGGACACGGTTCCAAGTGGTCTTGGTTATCGTTTCCTACTCGACTGGACAGAGGAGACGGTTATTACAGACTGGTTGCATGTCCAAGACGATTACGCCGCTTCTTGGGGGTGGAGCGTGGTTACTGAGGCATGGGAGAGCCCTGGGACACATACGCTAGTAGTCGAGGTGACAGACCTTCCCGTTGACCCAGAGTACCGGGGAGAGGGAGACCGAATAGGATTTGCTACTTTAGAGGTGACAGTCACAGAGGACGATCAAGGGGATACAACAGATGACTCGGGAACTATAACTGATACGGAAGGCGAGGAACCGGAACCAGAGGCACCACCAGAAGAAGAACCCTCATCAGGGCCACTGGGTATAATACAGTCCCTGATAGAGAGCATCATGAACTTCTTCAAGAGCCTCTTCGGATAACCCTCCTCATCTATACATTTAACCAAGTAGCGACTCATTTCGGTGATATGAGGATCTACATCTGCGCAAGAAACATGCACCACGAGGAGACCGCGAAGATCGCGGCATTCCTTGAGAGACATGGACACATAGTATACTTCGCTGCAAAGGATACACCACAGGATATTCCAGCGGATGAGATTTTCCTCAACAACCTCGTCCTCATAAGAAACACAGACGTATTCATCGCATACTTCACAAAAGATGGGCACTATGGGATCGATTTTGCCGTTGAGGTGGGTATGGCGGCTGATGCGGGTAAGCCCATTATAGGATACATCGACTTGAAAGATGAGCAGCTTGAGGGCTTTTACAGTAAATTCAATGAGGATATAATGTTCAGCGGAGCCTTCAACAAATTATTCACTGACCTTGAAGAGTTCGGTAAGTATCTCTTAACCATGTGAGACGCGGTCAGGGTAATCGCTTATGACACCGTCTACGCCTAATCTGATTAGGCGCTCGATGTCTTTTGGGTTGTTCACCGTCCAAGGATAGACCTTGAAGCCCTTCGTGTGGGCTTTTTCAACGTAGCCCCCTGTGAGTAGCTTATGGTAGGGGTTGATGCAGTGAACTTTTATCTCCTCGGCGAACTCCATGGCTTCAGTTAGGTTTAGATGCGTCAATGGTCCGAGCCTTGCCTCTGGGTCCAGTTTCCGGTACTCTGCTAGCATATCCCAGTTAAACGATGTAATCAACAGGTTTTCACCTCTCCATCCAGTGGACTTGACGAGCCTATAGACAGACTTGGCTGTGCCGAGACCTTTTAACTCGATGTTAAGCTGGATTCTACCCCTGAGCAACTCCAATACTTCTTCAAGTGCCGATATCGTTTCTCCAGCACCGGCGTCAAGCTTCTTTAACTCGTTTAGACTAAGCTCTGAGACCTGCCCCGAGCCGTTTGTGGTTCTATCAACGGTCTCGTCATGTATCACCACGAGCTCTCCCGTTTTGCAGATGTGGACATCTAACTCGGTCATGTCGCATCTCAGAATAACAGCTTTCTCAAAGGAGACTAGAGTATTCTCCGGCGCGTGCCCCGCTGCGCCTCGGTGACCTATTCGTAGAACCATAACCTATGATTAGCCCTGTTATATACAACATTAACCCAACGGAATATTATGAGGGTTCTAGCCACCGGTGGAGCAGGGCGCCTAGGCTATGATGTGGTGAAAAACTGTCTAGCATCGGGATATACTGTTAGGGCGTTTGATCTGCCTCAGGTAAACTGGTCGCACCTAGAAGCGCTTGGGGTCGAGACCATTAGGGGAGACATAACCAAGCCGGAGATGGTCAAAGAGGCATGCGTTGGTGTTGATGCTGTTGTTCACCTAGCTGCGTTGCTGCCGCCTAGAACGGAGGCGAGCCGAGACCTTACCCAGCTGATCAATGTACAGGGCACAGCCAACCTCATAAAATCAATCAAACGGGATGCACGCATAGTGTTCGCCTCAAGCATAGCCACTTACGGCGTCACAGCAGCCGAGACCCCACCCATAAAGGAGACCCACCCACAGGTAGCCCACAGCAACTACGCTGAATCCAAGATACAATCAGAACGGATCGTGAAACAGTCAGGCAACCCCTATACGATTCTACGGGTGGCTCCTGTCAGTGTGGCTGATCTCCTTGAGTTACCCGAGACCGTAGCGTACAGGGCTGATCAAAGGGTGGAGTGTGTCTTCGGTGAGGACGCTGCCTACGCGTTTATGACTTGCCTTGAGGAGAAAAAGAACGAGGTGTACAATATTGCCAGTGGTTCATCTTGGCAGATGACTGGTGAAGAATATCTCAACAGGTTCTACGGTTCCCTTGGGGTGGAGGTCGAGCCAAACTACCCTGAGGAGTATACTGATGTAGACTGGTATGATACCTCAAAGAGCAAGCATCTTGGGTACCAGAGAACAAGTTTTAACAAATTCGAGGAGAGACTAGTAACCATAGGCGAGGAGATGGGATTAAGATGAGCCAGCAGATGACCAACGCAAAAGAAACAGTGGAAAAAATCAAAGCAAACGTCGAGGGAGGGACCCACACATCAAAGGAAAAGCTCCTAGAGCAGCTGAAAACCATCGATAAACTGATTGCACAAAATCAATCCAAGATTTGGCTCAGGACACGAAGCGGTAAACCAATGGCAGAGAAAATGGAAACGGTCGCTGTAAACGCGCTAAAACAGATTGAAGCAGGCTCACTGGAGAATTTCGATGATCTCTTTGAAGTGGCAAAGGAGATCGATGAGGAGAGCCAGCGACGAAGCATGGTAGTAACATGACCCTTTAGTCTTAACTTATATAGACAATACTCCAAGTTTATTCCAAGTTATAGGAGACTTTGACATGAAGAGTCCAGTCTATTTTATGGATGACCGTTACCGCGGTGCAA
>CAZVMT010000099.1:0-10838 GCA_964628765.1 uncultured Candidatus Bathyarchaeia archaeon
GGTAATTTTAGCCCTGTTGATATATGCAATGATTCGAAAGAGCAAAGGTTAACACCCTTTCCCAATTTTTTCAGATATATAATGTGAGATAGGTGTTATAATATATTTAAATCCAGTTGAATCAATGTTTTTAACAATGTATGCCTGGGGAGACGAGGATCTATCCGAGGAAGAGGTGACGAGAATCCTTGAGGCTATAGCTACAAGGATACATGCCTATGGGATGGATGCAGCTGCCATCATCGCGTTGGAGACGGTGAAGCCCCTCTCAAACCTGGGCACAGAGTTGAGCAGGATGTTTTTCTCCCCGTTTCTCCCTATTTTGGGTCCAGAGTATAACATGATGGGGGATAAGCTGCTCTTCGTTTTTCAAGACAGGAAGAATGTGGAGAGGTTGATCCAGCTTCTTGAAGGAAAAGCTGAGGCCGAGACTGAGAAGCGTAGAGAGGAAAAGCGGAAGAAGAAAGAGGAATCAGAGGCACAGGATTCAGAGCCATAAATTTATTTTAATATAACTTTAATCAAAGTCTAAAACATGGCAGAGTATCGAGTCGTTTTTGGAGGCATGAGCCACGAGACCAACACCTTCAGCACAGTGAAGACTACGCTTGAAGACTTCAGACCAATGTATGGGCAGGAGATAGTTGACACCCTCAAGGGGACAAGGAGCGGCATCGGTGGATACATCGATGTACTGGAGAGGGAGGGAGTCGAGTATGTTCCCACGATTTCGGCTGGGGCGACCCCGGCTGGTGAGCTTCGTAACGAGGATTACTGGTATATCGTGAATTACATCAAGGATGGGATCAAGAAGGCGGGAAAGGTTGACGGCGTTCTCTTGGCTCTTCACGGCGCCATGATAGCCGAGGGGGTTCCCGAGGCTGAGGGGGTTTTGCTCAGGGAGGTTAAGCAGATCGTGGGGGATACTCCAGTTATCGTTACTTTGGACCTTCATGGTTTGATATCTGGGTTGATGATAGAGAACTGTGACGGCGTCTTTGGTTACGATACTAACCCCCACATAGACATGTATGAGAGGGGGATCGAGGCAGCCGAAGCCTTGGTAAAAACCATGAGGGGTGAGATGCATCCCACGGTGGCGTTCAAGAAGCTCCCAATGGTGCCCCCCACCATAAACCAGAGGACCACAGAGGGCCCCATGGTCAAGCTTCTAGAAAAATGTAGAGAGAAGGAGACTAAGCCTGGAGTGATCAATGTGTGTCTCTTCCCAGCGTTCCCATATGCTGATGTGAAGCGAGTGGGTTCGGCGGTGGTAGCCGTCACGGACAATGATCCAGTGCTCGCACAGCGTGTGGCTGATGAGGTGGGTGAACAGATGTGGGACATGAGGGAAGAGTTCCTCAAGCCACTGACATCCATCAAGGATGCCGTGGCCACAGCGATGAAAGCAGCCGAGGGCCCAATAGTGTTAGCGGATGTGGCGGATAACCCAGGCGGGGGAGCCCCAGGGGATGGAACCGAGATACTAAGAGAGTTACTCAAACAGGGTGCCACAAACGTTGGGATAGCATGCATCAAGGACCCTGAGGCGGTTCAGAAGGCGATTGATGTCGGAGTTAAGGGAATTCTTTCTATGAAGATCGGGGCCAAGACAGATGATTTCCACGGTGAGCCCTTGATGGTTACAGGAACCGTTCGCACCATTACTGATGGCAGGTTCATCCACAAGGCGATGGCTGTGGGTGTCCCAGCTGATGTAGGGAGGACCGCTGTCATCGATGTTGATGGGATAGAGATTATTCTAACTGAGAGGAGCCACGCGCCTAATGACCCTGAGATTTATCGTAGGAACGGGATCGAGCCCACTGACAAGAAGATACTGGTGTTGAAGAGCAGGGGACACTTCAGGGCAGCATACGAGCCATTCAGCAAGTTGATATTGGAGGTGGATGCCCCGGGTTTAACCACACCCAATCTCGGCTGGTTCACTTATCACAATATTCCGCATCCTGTCTGGCCTTTTGATAAGGTCTAGCACCTTTTTTATACTGTGACCTGATCCGAAAATGTATTAATTGCCCGGTTACTGCGTACATTTTTGTATAGATCTGGATCGAAAAGAAGACGTTTTGGGGCTTCTTTTCAGGTAAGATTCTTTTTCATCGCTTTCCAAGCCTACCCCCCTCCCCCCTGTTAGCGGCTTTTCTCTTTGATCAAATATTAGGGTTTTAACTCAGGTTATAGTCTGTTTTACCTTTTAGCTCTTAGGCATCTATTTCCCCACCATGAAAACGAAGCCAGTAGACCCTGATACCATCATATTGTATCTCCTCCTCACCCCAGAACGAGTTGAGGCTACCGCGACTCATGAAACTGTATGACCATGCTCCATCTGAGTGTTTCTCAGGGCCACGGTATGGCTTATCTGGCTCAACAAGAGCAAGTGCTTTAACAAGAAAACCAAACACCTCTTCAGGAGTTTTACCTGTAGCCTTGCCATAATAATTCATAGACCAGACAGGCTTGTTATTTCTATACACTACTTCCTCACCGATGAAAGGGTTACCCCCAAAAAACCTATCCCTGTATGTATACTCCTCACTTGTTACCAGGTATTCTTTGGAGCCATCATCTAGCTTCTTAGGTTCTTCTCCTGATCCGTAGGTTCTTTTCTTGGCATAGACCAGAAAATCAGCGAGATCCATATTTACTCTAGTGTGCACCGAGTTTAAAATTACTGTGAGTGTACATAATATTGATTTATTTGAGATTGATAATGTGATGATAAGATCATCGATTAATGGTTGATTGGCGCCCTGGGAAAGACTCGAACTTTCGACCTACTGCTTAACAGGCAGGTGCTCTACCTACTGAGCTACCAAGGCATGTTTTGCAAATAAGATACAGAATCATATAAAAACTTAACTATTTATTACAAAACGTAGACAAAAAATATGCCAAATTTACAGAAATAATACAAATACGCGGTTTAATAGTACCATCTAACACAGCGAGGCGAAGCCCGGAAAACACTGTTTCCCATAAAATGAAAGAAACAGCTAGCTTCCCTTCAACGCCTCCAATACCAGTTCCCTAACCGTGTTAGCCGACGCCCGCGCACGGACACGACGCAACACCTGACCGATAAGATACTCCGCAGCCTTGGTCCTACCAGATCTGTAATCCTCCACAGCCTTGGGGTTCTCAGAGACCACCTCAGAGATCACGCCTCGTAGCTCATCAACAGGCAGTAAAGCCAGATCCTTCTCCTCAACAAGAGTCCTAGGAGATTTCCCTGTTTTCACATAGTCCTTGATGAGTTCTTTGGCGAGGCGATCACTGATGGTGCCCTCATCGATGAGCTCCAATAGCTCGATGAATGTAGCTGGCTCAACGAGGCTATCTTCTAGACTCAGCCCCTCATAGTTGAGGCTCTTCAAAAGATATGTCACAAGCCAGTTAGCCACGTTCTTCGCATCGGGGTAAAGTCTACAGGATTCCTCGTAGAACTCGCTCATCTTGAGCCCAGTGTTGACTATGATGTCTGACTGGAAACGAGTGATGCCATACTGGTCCACCAGTCGCTGGATGCGTTGATCCGGTAACTCCGGCATGGAGTCCTTGAGTCTCTTTATCCACTCGTCGCTGATGTGGATCTGAGTGAGATCAGGTTCAGCGATGTACCCGTAATCCTCCTCCTGCTCCTTTAGTCTGAGGGTGCTCGTGATCCCGGTCTCTGCGTCAAAGTGGCGCGTCTCCCTTACCACCTGCATCCTCATGTTAATCGCGCTGTTCTGGCGAACAACCTCATAGTTGAGAGCCTTCTCCACGTTCCTGAACCCCGTGATGTTCTTTATCTCGACCCTGTTGCCGCCCTCGATGCTGATGTTGGCGTCCACACGTAGAGAGCCCTCATTATGAGGATCATAAGAACCAAGATGCTCAAGAATCAAAGAGAGCTTCTTGAGGAAATCACGAGCCTCCTCGGTAGACTCGATGTCAGGCTCCGTAACGATCTCCACAAGTGGAACACCAGCCCTATTGTAATCAATCAGAGTCTCCCGTGCATCAGTGATACCCCCACCGACGTGAACCAGCTTCGCAGGGTCCTCCTCGATATGAATCCGAGTAATACCAATCCTATGGTCTCCCAAGAGCAGGTATCCGCCCTCGGCGAGGGGCACCTCATACTGGGTGATCTGGAAATTCTTCGCCATATCAGGGTAGAAGTAGTTCTTTCTACTGAAGCGAATCACAGACTGGACACTACTGTTTAACGCCTGGGCAATGGTTATCCCATGATCAACCGCCTTCTTGTTGGGCATTGGTTTGCTCCCGGGGTACCCGAGGCAAATTGGACAAACCACGCTGTTGGGCTCAGCGTCATCGATATCAGTCGAACAACTGCAGAAGAGCTTGCTACGGGTATTCAGCTGGACATGTATCTCCAGCCCTATTGTAGCCTTCAGAGTTGCTCGGCCTCCTTCGCCGCCTTGAGTAGCAGGTGCTCCTCAAGGTGATCAGCCATCAAGTGAAGACCAACAGGCATACCATGCGCCTTCCCAGCCGGCACTGATACCATTGGTATCCCAGCCAAGTTGGGCGCCACAGTGAGAACATCCATCATATAGTGTTGGATGGGCTCAAGCTTCTCTATCTCATCAAACCTCGGCGCGACAACGGGCATAGCTGGAGCAGCCAAGACATCAACCGCCTTGAAGGCTCTCTTGAAATCCTCGATGACCTTGGTCCTGACCTTCAAAGCCTTCAAGTAATACGCGTCACGGTAACCAGCCATCCGGGTAAATGTCCCAAGCATGACCCTTCGCTTAGCCTCATCACCCAATCCAATTGTCCTGACCTTGCTGAAGTACTGGTTGAAGTTTCCCTCAATGGGTTTCTGGAGTCCATATCTGAGGCCGCTGAACTTGGCTAGGTTCGTGGATGCCTCAGCCATGGCTATGATGTAGTAGCTGCTGAGGCTGTACTTGGTGTGGGGTAGGCTAACTTCAGTGATCTCCGCGCCCCTTGATTCCAGTCCTTTGATGGCTTTCCAGATCGTCTCCTCTACCATTGGGTCGATTCCCTCACCAAAATACTCCTCAGGGACACCGATCTTCAATCCCTCAACCTGCTCCAGCTTAGTTAGGCTGGGCACAGTGACATCCAATGCAGTACTATCATAACGATCTGGACCGCTGATTACCTCAAGCAACAAAGCCGCCTCCTCAACGGTCCGGGCCATCACACCAATCTTATCCAAGCTGTTCGCGTAGTCGATGAGCCCCCAGCGGCTTACCCTACCATAAGTAGGAGTAACCCCAACCACTCCACACCATGAAGCTGGGCAGCTGATACTACCCCCAGTGCTCTCTGATAATGCTAGATGCGGGAAATCAGCCACGGCTGTAAAACAAGCAGCGCCTCCACTGCTACCCCCTGTACTCCTCTCCAGATCATGAGGATTCAAGGGTCTGCTGTAAGGCGTGTTTATGTTGAATGTACCGAAACCGAACTCATCCTGAGTAGTCTTACCGAGAATAACCGCGCCTTCAGCCCTGCACTTGGCTATGACCGTTGCGTCGAAGGGTGGAACATAGCCCTCCAGTATCTTGCTCCCCGCCGTGGACTGCATACTCTTAACGCATATGTTGTCCTTGACCGAGACAGCGTAGCCACTAAGCCTCCCCACATGCTCTGTCTTCAGGTCCTCGGCGAGGGTGTTGATGAAGTGATACT
The DNA here is from genome assembly GCA_964628765.1 of uncultured Candidatus Bathyarchaeia archaeon. GTDB lineage: Archaea > Thermoproteota > Bathyarchaeia > TCS64 > TCS64 > RBG-16-57-9. The sequence goes on from CAZVMT010000099.1 coordinate 5,701, forward strand.
TCGCGTCGAGAGCCCTTGTTTTTTCTAGGATGCTCACTTGATCCTGGGCCCCCTGATGTATCTGCCTTCCTTATCCTCGACGTTTGCCAATGGGTCCCAGATCCACGTCTGGGGTATGTCCTCCCTGAGCCTATCATCGATCTTTATTGGATGGTAGCTTGGTTCGATACCCTCTGTGTCAACTTCATCGAGTTCCTTGAAGGCATCCAGTATTACATTCAACTGCTGGGTATACCTCTCTGTCTCCTCATCAGACAATGAGAGTCGCGCAGCCTCAGCTAGCTCCAGTACAAGCTCACGGGTGACGGCTATCTTAGCCAAAAACCGTGCACCTCCAACAAGCGGAAAAACTAGTAATACCCAGGAGTGAAGCCATGGATTCGATTAAAACATTCACCCATCTGATTTCACTCCGATATCCCTCGAACAGGCTGCACCTTATTTAAGAGTTACCCCTACAGGATACAGATGAGCCCATTGACAGACAATGAACTAGTAAAATGCGTAGAGGAAGCCATAGCGCTCCTAGAAAACTACAGGTCTTTCGGACCCATGGTGGAGGAGGGTATAGCTGCCTTCAAGAAGATCAACACTTGTGTAGTTGAACCTACACCAGAAGCAATAGCAGAGGCAAAGACAATCATAGCTGAGATGCAGAGACAGATAGGGCCATACAAGGCCATGGTGCCCCAAGTAGCCATAGCCTTGGACAAGCTTTCAGAGTGGTCTAAGGAGAATTAATGGGAGTAGAACCCCCAGATGGGGGTCTTCAACCGAGGGAATGGGTATGATCAGTACCCAACAATATTGAATATTTTAGACAATTATATGAACATATCGCTGATTCTTCATCAAGCGGCTAAAGAATAAAAAATGCGTTGCGCATTTGAATAAGAAATCACCTAAAAGGGTTACAACCGCTAATACAGTAAGTGCAGATATGCTCCTGGGGGAGATCAACCGCCCAAATAATCCGCTCCTCGGTATTATACCTGACATTATCTATGCTTGGAAGATTTCCCGCGACGAGTTCACCGATCTCCGTCGGTGTTTTGCCCTTGAATGGCTGGGCAGCCAAAGGCTTATCCGGGGGATCACTGAAGCAAGGATAGAAGATAGGCGCATAACTAACCAAGAAATCTACTTCTTTTGCTCCAGCCTGTCTCAGGTTCTTGGCGATGGACTCGCTAACAGTGCCCCTGACTATGCTGTCGTCTGTGATGACCACCTTCTTGCCCACGACGGTCTTCCTTATGATATTGTGTTTGAGGTCGCTGGCGATCTTGCGGTACTTGGGGTCGTCGATGATGTATGTCCTCCCCATATAGGCGTTCTTGATGACCCCCTCATCAGCGGTGACCCCAAGCGCCTCAGCCACACCAGTAGAGACGCTGCGACCGCTATCAGGAACAGGGATCACCACCAATCCGTTACCCTTGTGACTGGCATACTCATCGTTCAAGCCATGGATATCCACGAGACCATGCCCAAGACGCTTACGAGCCACATGCACCGTCTTACCCTCGATGACGCTGTCCGGTCTACCAAAGTAGACCCACTCGAAGACACAGTGAGCCCTCTTGGGCTCCAAGACTTGCTCAACGTGAAGAGCCTCATCTTCTACAACCACCAAGCTACCCGGTACCACGTCACCACGTTCCGTGAACTCCTCACCCATGTTCTCCAATACATCTATGGGTGCCGACTCGGATGCAAAATAGAAGCTATCCCCACTCTGTGCCATGTACAGTGGTCTGATGCCACGCTCATCTCGTGCAGCTAACAAGAGGCTCTTCTTTGCTTCTTTATCCCAGACAGCCATTACAAGCGAGTAATAGGAGTCTCGGTGAGTCCTCATAGCCTCTTTAACTGCTTCATAGAAGCTCATACCAGAGTCCAGGTTCTTCAATATTGTTTGCTTGATAACATTCTCATTGGACCCTTTTTTATTTGGGAAGAATCCATCCAAGGCGAGACTGAAACAGTATCTGGGATGCTCCCTTGATTCAATGGGCGAGAAACCGTTATCAGTGTTCTCGCCGCTGGCTGCACCTATGATCACATAGTCATCTGGGTGATTGAATGCAGCGTATTTCTCATCCAGTACATTGCTGATTAACCCCTTACCCTTCCACGTACGCATGCTATGATTGCTCGCAGCGGTTACCCCGCTGCTCTCCTGGCCTCTATGTTGTACACCGTATAGCACGTATTGGCTCTTTGTAGATGCGTCAATGTGACTGTAGACTCCGACAACGCCTTGCATAGCAGACATTATCTGGTATCAAATTAAAAACCATCGCAATAATGCATGCACCAATAAAACAAAATTGCATGTTTATGTTAAAAACAACGGGGTGGGTTTGACAAGAACGCTTGTCAAGAAAAATAGTTCAAAAAGGGTTAAAACAAGCCTAAGATAGGTGTATCCCAGTGAAAAGCCATTGAAAAACACGGAAAACGAGCTAGACGACCTGATAATCAAGGCAATAGGACACCCGGAGAGAAAAAACATACTCAAGATCGTAGGCAGCTACCCTGAAGGAGTAAACTACACCGGCATCCTCGGGGAATCAGGACTATCAACTGGGCGACTCAACTACCACCTCGGCGAACTAGAGGGTTTTCTTGATAGAGACGAGAATAGGCTCTACAGCCTCAGCGAGATTGGGAAGAAAGCTGTAGCCACACTAGAGTTCATCAATAAAGATGTTGACCTCAATCTACTTGAAACCGTGAACACTAAACGCTCAAGGCGACTTAAAAGGATAAGAAAAAGACTTGACATAGGATTCTACGTAGTTTCAGCAGTGATGCTGGGGATCACTGGATTAATGGCGTATTTAGCAATCGTCGAATCTGATAGAGTGTTAGTGGGCTTCACAGGATTCTTCGCCCTATTCTCCGTCGTTATAATTTACATGACAAACCAATCACGTAAGAAAGACCCAGAAAGAATACTCTGGATATGGGAATGGCTTGAATGGAAGCTGGTTGGTAATTATAAAAATAGGGGCTAGAACTTCCTAGCCACATATTCCACTATAGACTTGAAGAAGGGATAACCCTCACCATACTCCTCTGGTACACCTTTCTTGGTCCATTCTGGCATCAGGTATCCAAAGTAAGCCCTTTCAGGATGAGGCATCAAACCCAACACAGTTCCCTCGGGGCTGCAGATACCAGCGATATCATGATACGCCCCATTGGGGTTCTCAGGCCAATCATACTCAGCATAAGACCCATCAGCCCTGACATAGCGCCAAACGATCATATCCTGATTATAGAGCCTCTCAAGAAGCGCCTCTCTTTTTTCGGGTGGGAGAATGAATCTTCCCTCACCATGTGCTACTGGACAACTCAGGATGTAACCATCCTCCAGCCCAGCCATCATCCCACAGTTGCCCTTACCCTCATAACGCATACGAATCCAGCGATTCTGATACCCATGAGTACTATTCCCCAACGCAGCCTCAGGGTAGAGACTCTTACCCTCCCAGCCAGGGAGGAAACCCATCTCAACCAATTGCTGGAAACCATTACATATCCCGATGACGGGTTTACCGGAGTCAACGAACTCCTTGAGCTCCGAGCCGATCCTGTACTCACACTCCTTGGCCCAGATGGCGCCACTCCTCACATAATCACCATAGCTAAAGCCACCTGGGAAGACGAGAACATCAAACTCGTAGAGATTCTTCTCCTTGAAGACCTTCTGAGTATGAACCAAGTGAACATCTGTGCCTAGGTCTTTGAAGGCTCTGACCGTCTCAAGGTCGCAGTTGGTACCAGGCGCCCTCATAATAAGAATGCGCATATCCTGTGGTTTCATCTTCTCGCCTCCAGTGGCGTCTTCCACGCCTCCATCAATGTGGAGAGCCCCAGCTCAAATAGCGTCTCTCCATCCTTGGCTATGGTAAGATGCTTATCCTTCTTCACCGAGCCGATGCAGCTAAAGGGAGCACCTTTCATGGATTCCTCGAACTCAGCGGTCTTGCTCGCTTGGACTTCGATGATTAGCCTACCATTGCTCTCGCTGAACAACAGGTAATCATCACGCATAGCCCCAGAAACGGGTGCCATGCCAATATCCACATCCAAACCGAGACCACCTGTGAAAGCCATCTCACTCAACGCCACAGCCAAGCCACCCTCACTGCAATCGTGACAAGCACGAACCATTCCAGCATCCATGGCATCGAGGACTCGTTTGTATGCCTTCAAGTTGGTCTCCGGGTCTAATTTGGGTACTGAACCACCTAGTTCCCCATAGAGCCTGAGGTATTCGCTTCCACCGATCTCAGGCTTTGTAACTCCTACCAAGTAGAGGGCGTTCCCCGGTTCTTTGAGTTCCATGGTTATTGCCTTCCTAATATCAGGCACTATGCCGAGACTCGTAATCAGTAAGGTAGGCGCAACTGGTCCAAGAGGGCTCTCATTGTACAGGCTGTCCTTGCCTGAGACAAAGGGAGCCCCATAGACCTTCGCAACATCATAGCAGCCCCTGCATGCGTATACTAGTCCGCCGAGGCGGTCTTCATACTCGGGGTTGCCCCAGGTGAAGTTATCGAGGAGCGCCCATCTCCTGCCACCGACACAAACACTGTTCCTGATGGATTCATCTATGACGCTTGCAGCCATCCAATATGGGTCTATCTTGCCGTAGCGACTGTTCACTCCACTGGCTACGCTGATTCCCCTCCAGATGTCATCGATTGGCTTCAATACCGATGCGTCGCTTGGACCGGAGTTCCACCCCTGCAGGGGCTTGATAACCGTCTGGCCCTTGACTTCTTGGTCGTATCTTCTTACCACCTTTTCCTTGCTGCAGATATTGTAGCAGGATAATAGCTTGAGTAAGACTACTCCGAGGTCTTCTGGTTCCTCTAATTCTGGGTCACTCAAAACAGGAGGCTTCCAGCCTGTGCTTCTCTTCAGCTTGGGTGGATTGAACAAGGTCTCTAGAACTAGGTCTCCAAGCTGCTGGTCCTTATAGAAAAGCCTAGCATGACGCGAATCATTATACTGGCCCAATACCGTAGTCTCCACCTGCTCATCGGAGAATATCTCCAAGACCTTGTTAAGGTTCTCAGGAGGAACAGCCAAGAGCATGCGTTCCTGGCTCTCGCTTATCCAGA
>CAZVMT010000100.1:0-10810 GCA_964628765.1 uncultured Candidatus Bathyarchaeia archaeon
GGCTGATGTTCCAGATTCTTGAGCTCAGGGAGCGTTACCCATTTGAGAGCTATGAGGACTTGAAGGAACGTACAAGCCTCAGCGACCCTGTGAAACTCATCGCTAGAAGGGTGCTCAAAGAGCTGAGTGAGGAAGAGAAGTACTACATCTTCACGCGCCCAGTCTAGCCGTAGTAGAAACACGGTTTACCGGATTTTTCCATGGTTTTTGGGGGTCTGTATGCATTATCTTTTTAAGAATCCTCTTGGGTAGAGTGATAGACTAACAATGAAAGCTGCCGACTTTAAGTACAAGAAAAATCAGGCTCATACGAGGCGCAAATACATGGGTGGTATCCCCGGGTCAAAGATAGTGAAATTCACAATGGGGAACACGAGCAAGGATTATACACACAGGGTAGAGCTGGTGAACATCAAGGATGTGCAGATTAGACACAACGCCCTTGAATCTGCGCGTATCGCCGCAAACAGGGTCATGGAGAAATATGTTGGCAGAGATGACTTCATGCTGAAGATTGTTCCCTATCCGCATCAGATAATCAGGGAGCACAAGAGGGTTAACGTGGCTCAGGCAGACCGATTCCAGGAAGGAATGAAGAAAGCCTATGGTAAACCTGCCATGGTCGCTGCGAGGATAAAGAACAAGCAGCCAATTATCATAGCTGAGGTCAATAAGGCGAACGTGGAGTACGCAAAGACTGCTTTGAAGCGTGCATCAGCAAAGTTCCCGAGTCCATGCAGGATTATTGTTAACGAGATCTAAGCCCGTTTTTGGGAACCATTTTTACCATTCTATACTTGATTCATTGGTGAGTATATTTGTATGACCTTGAGCTAGATCGCGTGGTATCAGAGATCAAAGAGAGAGATGCAGGTACGGTGCTGCTACAGCTACCAGACGGGATGCGACCATTCGCGTTTCAACTCGTGGAGGCTATCGAGAAATCTACAGGCGCCAACGTGTTTCTCTCGGGAGACTCCTGCTACGGAGCATGTGATATAGCCTTGTCACAAGCTGAACAACTTGGCGTGGATCTGATAGTGCATTATGGGCATACTCCCATGGTGAGGCACCCGGGGATGCCTGTGATCTATGTTCATGCGAGCATCGATGTTGATGTGGATAGGCTCGTTGACGCCGTGTTACCGAGCCTGGAAGATTACGAGAATATTGGACTAGCCACCACTGTACAGCATACTCATCAAGTTGAGGAGATTAAAAATAAACTCGTGGAGAAAGGAGTCAAAGTCTTCATTGGTAAAGGCACTGGGAAGACGCCTCTCGACGCCCAGATCCTCGGCTGCAGCTACATGACGACCATCAGCATAGCGGAGAAAGTGGATGCCTACCTCTACATCGGAGGAGGTAAATTCCATCCATCCGGGATCGTCATGAGCACGGGAAAGCCGGTCATCATCGCAAATCCATACAATGGAGAGGTCTCAAGCATCAATGAGGAAGACCTGATGGACCTTGCGAAGCGGAGAGTAGCTGCGATAACCATAGCCAAGAACGCTAAAAAATTCGGCATACTGGTCTCATCAAAGCCTGGTCAAAAAAACCTAGACAAGGCACTGGAGCTACAGCGAAAGCTAAGGGAGCAGGGTAAAGATGCTGTGGTTATCTATATGGATGAGATCAGGGCTGAGCATGTTAACAATTACAGTGAACCAGAGGTGCTGGTCAATACGGCTTGCCCGAGGATAGCCGTTGATGGGATAAGTGGTATCGACAGACCCATGCTGACTATTAACGAGGCAGAGGTAGTATTAGGGCTCCGGAACTGGGAGGATCTATGGGGTAACTCCTACATGGAATAACCGCGATATTTAATACAAAGGGTACAGGATAGAGAATGGACCCCTTAGGGTCATATCACACTCAAATACATGTCCCCGGGGTGCAAAACCAGGGACACTCACATAGATACACGAAGGAAAGAAGAATGCCAAAGAAAGAACTGGAAAAAGATGTTTTTCCGGGAGAAAAACTAGCCGTAATAGAGGAATATAATGACGGCCCCGGAACATACCAAGAAGAGGGAGAGGTTAGAGCAGCCGAGATAGGAAAGAGCGGGCTTAACTCAGAGACCAGAGCCATGATTGTTAAGAAGGCTACCCGAGAGCTAATTTTACCCGAGAAGGGGATGGAGGTAGTTGCCGAGGTTGGCAGTGTTGCCCGCAAGGATGCACGCATCGATATATTCATGATCGATGGGAAGCTTATTCACCCATCATTCAGTGGTGTCATTCACATCAGCGACATCAGTAGGGATTATATCAAGAACATCGACTCCGCGTTGAGGAGCGGAGACGTCGTTAAGGGAAAACTGGTTAACACGGTAAACAGGCTCAACCAGACATCACTGGAAGGACCTGAGTATGGTGTGATCTACGCATACTGCAGTAGGTGCGGTGGTCTCCTCGAGTTGAAACAGGGAAAGTTGATATGCCCCGACTGTGGAAGGGTGGAGAGGAGAAAAACCGCTAAAAGCTATGGGGAAGAGAAACTGGTATGAAGATCAATATAACAAAACGGGAGAAGGGCTTCATCGAGCTGGACTTCAGCGGAGAAGGCCACACATTGCTGAACCTACTCCAGAGCAGCCTCATCGAGGATAAGAACGTGGAGATGGCTGGATATAGCAAGCCCCACCCATTGATGGATAGGAGCAGGCTCTTCGTCAAACTCAAACGGGGCGATGATGTCCTCGGGGTTATGAAGAAGGCGGCTGCGAACGCTGATGGGAAACTGGATGAGTTTCTAGGTAAGTTTGAGAAAAGCCTATCAAAGCTCTAAACTTTTTTATTCAGGGATCGGTCCTGAAGCAGATTCATATTCATCAGGTGAAGGATGAGATTCGTGTTCTTGGCGTAGCCGCCGGTATAGTACCTGAGGGATTAATTGTTATTGGCGTCGTTTTTCGCGGTAGCAAGGATGTTGATGGGGTGTTATCGGCTAGATGCAGAACAGGGTTAGAGGAGACAATAGCCTCTATGCTGGGGGAGTCTAGGCATCAGGGACAGGTTCGGTTGATCCTGTTGGATGAAAGGATGCTCCCAGAGAAGATCAGCGCCCAGAGTTTATGGGAGAAAACAGGAAAACCTGTGCTCTTGATCTCATCGGATACCGTGGTTGATCCCCGGTTTATGTTTAGGCACCGTGAGGCTGTTTTTATGGCTGCTGGGATTGATGAGGAATCTGCTAAACGAGTGCTGGAAGTAGTGTACGATGATTCCCGGCTTGAGGTGCTGAGGATCGCCGGTATTATTCTTGAAAGAGTAGTAAAGCTGCAAAACGTTTAAAAGGAATTTATTCACGATAGTGTGCGGAACGGTGGTTGTAAGTTGAAATTCTGTCCAGAGTGTGGTGCTTTCTGCGAAGCAGACACTAGTAAGAAGTGCTATGTTTGCCCCAAGTGTGGGTGGGAGGAGCCTCTGGAGGAAACCAGAACCATATTGCGCAACAACAAGGAGAGCGACAAGATCATAGTCGTGGGTCAGAAGGAGCGAAAACTCAGTACTATGCCCAAGACAAAGATCACGTGCGAGAAATGCGGTAACGATGAGGCTTACTGGTGGATGGTTCAGACGCGGGGTATTGATGAATCCTCGACTCAGTTTTACCGGTGCACAAAGTGCAGTTACACTTGGCGTGACTACAGTTGATGCGACGGTTTTTTAACTAGTCAAACCCCTTATCTGGTTAGCATATTCAAGTGATTTACATTGTTTGAGGTTGAAGTTTCAAGGATTGATCCATTCAGGAGCCTCGTGAAGGCGCTCAGCGTTATCGTCGAGGAGGGCACCTTCGTAATGAATGAGGCACAGATAAAGCTCCTCGCCATGGACCCAAGCCACGTGGCTATGGTGGATTTCGAGCTCCCCAGCAGCTTCTTCGACAGCTATCAATGCGAGGGAGAGCCCAAGCTAAGCATAAACATCAAAGAGTTCCTCAGGTTCCTCGACAGGGTAGACAGGGACGAGCAAGTCAGAATAGTGTTGAACGAAGAGAAGGCTAGACTTGTGATTCACTGCAAGCGCGGTGGGCACAGCAGGCGTTTCGAGATGCCCATACTGGAGCCCCTTGATGAGGAGGTACCGCAGCCCAAGATATTCTTCAAGGGCAAGGCCCGCGTCACAAGCGACGCCCTTCGGATGGCTATCAGGGACGCTAATCTGGTCTCTGAGCATGTCAAGGTGGAGATGGAGGAGGGTCTCTTGAAGATTAACGCTGAGGGCGATATGGGTAGCAGCTTTAGCGAGTGGGAGGCAGACAGCGATGACATCCTGGAGTTGAAGGTGGATGAAGACAGCAGCGCAACATTCACACTAAGCTACCTGCAGGACATCGCCAACGCGGCTGGCGCCAACAGCGAGGTGGCTACCATTGAGCTTAGCACTGATATGCCGATAAAGATGGATTTCGAGATCCCACAGGGTAGACTCGTCTATTATCTGGCTCCATGTATCGGAGTCTAAACCTTTTACCCCATTTTCAAACACATTTTGTCATCTAAAACCCGTTAAGGTACCGGTTTTTCACATAGATCATGCATCAATCGGAGCTGTTTTAGGGTTTCTTTCTGGGAAAAAGCGTGTTTTCTAAGCGCTTCGCGTTACCCCCCCCCCCCGTGTTAGCGCTTATTCTTGGAGGCTTGCTGTTTAGAAGGTGGCCACCAGCTTTCGCGATTTCGCGTAGCCGAAGACAACACTAGTGTCGCAAACGGAGCGTGGTTTAACTTCCGAGTTCGGAATGGGTTCGGGTGGGTCCCACGCCCTTTGGCCGGTTACCAACCATACAACCCTAGGGCTTTTCTTTAAACATTTCGGTATCACCAAGATACTGGAACTCAACGACCCAGATTATCTCATCAGCCTTGTAGCTCCCATAGATTTCTCGCCATATGTCGATGAATTCAGCTTCTGTGTGGAAGCCCTCTTTTTGTATATCTTCTTCTGTTATTTCGCCGAGGAGTTGCTGGAATATGTCTGTGATGAGTATTTTCTCGGGTAGAATAGATCGATAAGATGATCTGAGGCAGTATGCTTTACCTATTTTTAGTTTGGGTTGTTTTAGTCTTCGGGTCTGTGTCTTGGTGCCGTCCCGGATTTTGGAGATGAACTGTCTCTTGAAGAGGAGAGTCAAACACACGTAATTTCGTAGGCATCTGTTTTAGTAATTGTGTCAAGAATAAGCATGTTGTTTAGGAGACAACTTGAATTATTATTGAAATTGACACCGAAGAGAAACTACAAAAATACAGAATGTTTTATATTAAGTTATAATTTAAACAAATACATAGAATGACGGCCCTCCCTAAGCTTCCCGAGTACCCCAAGGTCTTGGTCGACGGAAAAGCCGTTGTGATTCACTACGAGGATGGGAATAAAGAAGTTTGGGGATACGAGCCAAACGAGAAACTGGCCAACGAGATAGCGAGCGACATAGAGACTGGGCTCAAGGCCATCGATTATGTAACATTTGAGATCGTAAAGAAGCTGAATGAGATAGCGGAACAATTTGATACATTGGGTATGCCGAAAGAATACGCTAGTGATTACATCTGCGAAGGATACTCCAAGGTCACAAAGTGGTTCAGGGAACTCGGGAAAAACGAGTGAGTGGAGGAGTAATCGTTTCAGGTGGTTCGTGGTGGGGGTAAACTTATATTGTGTTTTTGCATGCTCAAGTGTTGGCGGGGCTGTGGTCTAGTGGCTATGACGTTGGGCTCCAGAATATCATAATCTATGAAACCGACCCTTTGGGGAATGAGGAGTTTCTGGAGCTGGGGAAACCCAAATGTCGAGGGTTCAAGTCCTTCCAGCCCCACCACTCAACGTTTTAACCTTTACTTAAGTGTCACAAGTTAATGGTATGTTATTCCATTATCCTTTTTATAAAATTAAGAATGGTAAGTCTCGATATCAGCTATGGCGCCCCATATTCTCATCGTAGATGACGATGAGGAGATACTAGAGCTATTCAAGCTATTACTGGAAGACGCGGGCTACGTGGTAGACACTGCTGTATGTGGCAGGGAAGCCATCGAGAAAGCGAAAAAGAATGTGTACTATCTAGCGTTACTGGATTTCGTGCTCCCCGACATCAAGGGAACCGAGATAGCCTCAACACTTTACCGATTAAAAAGGATCAATACCGTTCTATTCATCACAGGGTATTCCTATATTTTTGACTTCATCGATCCCCAGATGAAGAACAGGTGTAAGGTCCTCTTGAAGCCAGTCTCGGGAGAAGACTTGATTAAATCCGTGAAGGAAGCACTAGAGTCTATTGATTTGTATGGAGCCCAAGAGCTGGTGAGGACGATTTGAAGCTTAGGCTCAAACTGTTCACGCTCCTCACTGTTAGCTATTTACTGATTTTTATCGTGCTACAGTTCGCGTCGAATACTGTTCTATTGAGGGGGGTCGAGGAGCTGGAAAACATTGAGATCAAGGATGAAACCAGCAGGAGCGTATCATCTCTGGCGCAAAAAGTCTATGAGATCGAGGAAGCAACAAACAGATTCTCGACCTACTCTTATATTTATAAATACATCAAAGCCCACGACCTGCTCTCAGAGGAATATATCCTAGGGGTGTTTAATGATGTCGCGTTATCTGAGGCAGATGTGAACTATGTCCTGTTATTTGATCTGAATGGAGAAGCATTACTGGGCAAAGGATTCGATCTTATCGCCGACATGGAAAAGCCTGTACCTGAAGAGCTTGTTGAGTTCTTTGAGATGAACAGCATCTTGGTGGTACATCAAAAACCCGAGAGCAGCCTATCAGGGGTACTAAAGACCCCTGCGGGGCTCTGCATAATATCGTCTCAGCCAGTTAGCGCAGGCATGGATACGAACGTGGGAACCATCGTCATGTGCAGGGAGATCGATTCCCTTTTGATAGATACTATAGAGGAGGTTTCTTTCCTATCATTTGATCTGATTCCAATAATCGACTCACGGGATGAGTTCAAGTATGAGGGAATACTCGAAGAACTTAAAGACACACCAATTACTATACAAAAAATCGATGAAGAAACTGTAACAGGATACGCGGTGATGAATGATCTTTACGGAGTCCCTACGCTGTTGTTCAAGGTTGACTCTCCGAGGCTGATACATCAGCAGGGAGTATTGATGGTAAACTATTTTGTTATTTCATTTGTCTTGATCGGTGTCTCCATCGGTATGTTGGTTTTACTCGCGCTCAACAGGATGGTCATAATGCCCATCTCCAAGCTTAGCGGGGATGTAGCCAATATCGACCCAGCCACCATCGGTGAAGTATCCGTCGAGATGCCGGGAGAAGACGAGATATCATACTTATCAAAAGACATAGAAAAGATGCTAGACACTCTCCGTGATTATCAAGCAAAGATCAAGGACACAGAGAGGATGGTCTCCATCGGAGCCACAGCAACCATGGTAGGCCATGATCTAAGGAACCCGTTACAGGTTGTCTTCATGTTATCGGACTTGATCCAAAACAGGATAAGCAAGCTTGATGAAAAGATGCCTAGCGACTCAGAGTTACAGGACCTCAAAAGACTAACATCAAGGATCAGAGACCAAGCCGCCTACATGAACAAGATAGTCTCGGACCTCCAGGGATTAACAAAGGGAATAAGCCTAGAGATAGAGGATGTTGACCTCGAAGAACTGGTCTATGAGATAATTGAAAGCGTCCAGATCCCGGATATGATTAATAAAAATGTCATCTTTGATGAGGACTTCCCGGAGATATACGCTGATAACGCCAAGCTGAGGAGGGTCTTCACCAACCTGATCACCAACGCTGTTCAATCCATGACAACTGGTGGAGAACTTACTGTGACCGGTCACCGAGAGGGAGACAATGTCTATGTGAGCGTAGGGGATACAGGGTGCGGTATAGCTAAGGAGAATGTTGATCGAATATTTGACCCCCTCTTCACCACGAAGGCGAAGGGAACCGGGCTGGGTTTGACGGTTTGTAAGAGGGTGATTGATGCGCATGGGGGTAAGATAATGTTGAAGTCTCACATCGATGTGGGTTCAAGGTTCACTGTTATGCTTCCCGTCATACATGACAAGGAGGCACAGTACGCTGTACAGGATGTTTACGTCGAGTACGCCATGCCTCAGGCTCATATTTTGCCGAACTGCCTCTAGGCTGGGTTTTACTGATTATTGTTCCATAGTTGGTTTAAAGCAGAATAGCTGATTTCAAAGGGATTAGGTTGAACTGGGTCTTGGTGTTCGCGGGTCTATTACCCCTCTGGGCAGCCATCTTCATAGTATTCTCCAATATGAGAGTCCTGAAAGACGACCCAACCCTAATGGAACCAGCCCCAGTACAGGTAGAAAAGCCAGTGCAAAACATAGTCATCGAAGAGAAACCAAAAGAACCCGAGGAAAAAGAGGAGCAGAAAAGCATATTCAGCGGCCTGCTGGGCCGCTTCAGGCGGGGAAATTCAGATGAACCCAAGCTTGAGGAAGAGATCAACTTCACTGAGCCATCGAGTTCGGAGGCTGGAGCGTCTCTTGGTATCCCAAGGTGGTTGAAGCGCCTCTGGGGAGCCACATTTGTGCTCATTTTTATCGCCTGCCTCGCCTACGGCTCGGAGAAGGGCTTGGATTATTTATTCAAGGAATACAGGTGGGTCATCGGAACCACCAACCCATGGACTAGCCAGCTTAGATTTGCATCGATGGCGACATTAACTATCGCTGGTATCGCCACGATGATATCGACCCTGAGGACAGGGTTGTTTCTGTTGAAGAGATAGGGTTAGGTTCTCTGGTAGACGACCTTGCCGTCCAGTATCGTGGTCAGGACCTTGGTTTTTACTATCATAGAGGGATCACAGGTCAAGATATCTGTATCCAGCACAGCCATATCCGCGAGTTTACCAGCCTCGATGCTGCCCTTGAGGTCCTCCTCGAAGGTAATGTAGGCTCCGTTCCACGTGTAGACCCTTATGGCATCCATGACGCTGATGGCCTGGTTTTTGCTCAGGTCCTGCCCCGTCTCGGTGGTCCTGTTGACGCAAACATGAATACCCTCGAAGGGGTTGGCAGAGCAGACGGGCCAGTCAGCGTTACCGCTAGCCACTATGCCCATTTCCTTGAAGGATTTCATTGGCATGTAGCGTTTCATTCGCTCCATCCCCATGAAGCCCCTGTGCTGGTCTCCCAGCTCCCATCCGAATCCCACGCTCGTGGATGAGGTGACGTCGAGGCGTTTCATGCGCTCAAGCGCTGCTTGAGTGGGTAAGCTACAATGTTCCATGCTGTGTCTGGAGTCTGGTCTCGGGGCTGAGTCATAAGCTGCCTCCACTGCGTCTAGGAAGAAGTCTATCCCCCTGTCGCCTATGGCGCCTATGCCGCATCTCATGCCAGCCTTGTGTAGTTTGATGACTATTGGAGCGAACTCGGCTAGGGCTCTGCCATCGTTTAGCTCCTCATTCGTATAACCATGCACCACACCATAGTTGTCTGGTGTAGGGTAGTTTAGGTAGGGCTCGTAGACGGCGCAGTTTCCCGCGCTCATGCTCCCATCGTGGCCCAGCTTGATGCCGGCGAATTTGAGGTGGTTGCTTCCGAAGTGGGTGGAGTACCCTGCCTCGACGCTGATGTCTACTGCGATTTGGTATCTTTCGTTGCGGTGATATGATCGGCCGAGGACTGGGGCTGCTATGAGGAAGCTGTTTCGTACTTGGAGCTTGCCTTCGTTGATGAGTTCTTGGTACATGGGTAGGAAGTCCATGGGGGCCCCGGGTTCCTGGATGCTCGTGATGCCCCATGAGAGGAAGAGGTTATCGGTGTTGACCAATCCTTGTTTCATCTCCTCACGGGTTACTACAGGCTCTTCAGCGATGAGGTCAAGCACTGGCTTGGCCCCTTCCTCGCGGAGATTGCCGAGGGGCTCCCCTGTCTCCCTGTCTCGTTCAATAAATGAGGGTGGCTCTGGGTCTGGTGTGTCCTTGCTGATGCCAGCCAGTTCCAGTGCCAGGCTGTTTACCCTTATGCCGTCGTGTCCTCCCTGTCTGGTTATGCTGATTGGGTGGTCCGTTGACGCTTTGTCTAGGTCGTATCTGTTGGGGAATCGTTTCTCTTTGAGCTTGGACTCGTTGTACCCGTAGCCTTGGAGCCATCGTCCCTTGGGGAGGGTCTCGGCTTTCTTCTTGAGTTCCTCGATGAGGTCATCCATAGACCTTACGTATCTTAGGTCCACGACTCGTACCCTTCTGCCACCGGAGCTGAAGTGAACATGGGTATCAACAAACCCGGGGGTAACCAGTTTTCCCTCAAGGTCGATCACCTGTGTGTGTTTACCGATGTAGGGTTGGACTTGCTCGTTGGTGCCTACTTTGATTATTTTATCGCCTTTGCAGGCTACTGCCTCGGCGATTGAATCATCTTTGTCTATGGTTGCTATCTTGCCGTTGATGAGCGCTAGGTCCGCGTAGAGCTCATCCGGTATATCTTTGCACATAGAATCACATATCACGGTATATAGAGTAATTATTTAACAGCTTCCAGCACTGGATCGGTAACTATTTCAGAACCAAAGCCGGTTCAAGATGAGACAGATTTGACTCTAAACATGTGGCAGGGAGCAGAACAGGAGTACGCTACGGGTGCCCCATCCATGGAGCTATTTGAGGCGCTGGAGGGAACCGGTGTATTCAGCTTCAGGCAAGATGATGGTATTCCTAGGGCGTTTCTCCGCAACGGTGGACTCTGCTACATTCACTCGTATCTCTTCGAGCTCTGCACACCAGAGTGTAGGAATCCGTTGGAGGTTGTCGCCTATGA
>CAZVMT010000101.1:0-10773 GCA_964628765.1 uncultured Candidatus Bathyarchaeia archaeon
TCTAAGTGTAGCTGGACGAATAGCCAGACTCGAAGGATATGACGAATTATGGGAAAAACGTGTGAAGAAAAACCCCTACTTCAGATATTATATGGCCAAACTCTTCAAGAACGAAGAGCCACTCCCAACGCTTATTCATAGCTTGGGCAGGGACATGTCTGGAATAGATGAGCCTAATCTCATCTATCCGGTTGGTGACCCCGTGTTTATCCACCTGCACACCCATGGAAAGAACAAAGACATTCTATACGAGCCAATAGAGCCTCGTCTGATCTATCACCGTGACTGGATACTCGGTGAGGTGGAGAAGCGTATCGCCATAAGTATCGATGAGACCCTGATGTTCAAGACCCCGGAAGAAAAAACAGGGTACCTCAACGAGATACTTAATACCTTCATCAATGTCGAGAAAGGGTTCAAGACCAAGAACTTTAACCCAGAGGCAAACGATGATGGTAACAGCCTACTATCCAGGTTCAAGAAGAATGACTTCAAGGAAATAACATTAGACCCATTGAGCAACGAGATGCTAAAATACGAGGTCTACTGCGAAAAAGTTGGCTCAAGCATCCTAGAACCATTCATCAGGGATATCTATATAGAAGACATTCACTGTAGCGGAGCAGGACCGATTTACATAGATCATAAGATCTTTAAAACAATCGAAACCAGTATCGCTCTTAATGATCCAGATGACTTAGACGCATTCGTCCTTAAACTCAGTGAAATAGTCGGTAAGCCTGCAAGCCACAGGGAACCTATTGTTGACGCCAAGATGCCTGATGGTTCAAGACTTAATCTCGTCTTTGGGGAGGATGTCTCGACCCGTGGGAGTAACTTCACAATACGTAAATTCGCTGTGAATCCTATTAGCGTAGCCCAGTTAATCAATTGGGGTACATTCAGCAGCCTCGCTGCTGCGTATATCTGGATACTGCTTGAGAACAAGATGAGTCTCTGGATATGTGGTGAGACTGCCTCTGGGAAGACCACGAGTCTATCAGCGTTAATGTGCTTCATGCCCCGAGACTACAAGATCGTCAGCATAGAAGAGGTTCCAGAGGTACATGTACCCCACAAGAACTGGATCAGAGAAGTAGTCAGGGACACAGCCAACAGTGGGAGCGAAGAAGGCGTAACCATGTTCGCCTTGCTCAAGGCAGCCCTACGTCAGAGACCAACCTATATCATTGTCGGCGAGGTCAGGGGCGCTGAGGGTAACATCGCCTTTCAAGCCATGCAAACTGGGCACCCAAGTATAGCTACTTTCCACGCAGCCACAGTGGGAAAACTGGTTCAGAGGTTAACAAACTTCCCAATTAACGTTCCCAAGACTCACGTGGACAACCTGAACGCAGCCTTGTTCCAGAGCGCTGTTCACGACCCAGAGACTGGGAAATACAAGCGTAGAGTGCTCACGATAAACGAGATTCTCGGCTATGAACCTGCAGATCAGGCGTATAACTTCGTTGAGGTCTTTAGCTTCGAGCCCTCCACTGATGAGATCATGTTCAGGGGACTCGGCACCAGCTATCTACTGGATCAGAAGATCGCGGTCATGAAGGGCTACACCGGGATGGATGTTAGAAAGATCTACGATGAGTTGTACATGCGCGCTGAAATCCTGGAATATATGATCAGTCTAGGCATCCTGGAGTATGATGACGTTCTCGATACCCTGCTATGGGTTCAGGGAGTCGGGATCGGAGCCGCTCATAAGAAGCTCAAGAATGATGCTATGATGAAGCTTGGCTTTGAGATAGAGAAACAAGTTGCCCTGAAGCTGGGGTTGAAGGTGGACTAAGATGTTGAGCCTAGAGAAGTTAAAGAAACTCAAATTCCTAGAGAATATGAGCAGCGGAGACAATATCGAGTTTGAGTTTCCCTTCTTCATGTTATACTTGAAGTCTATCACCTCTGGGACAATCACGAGAATACTCATGCTGCAGGTAGCCGCTGAGAAAACGATATTCAAGTACATATCGCCATTCCTCAAAAGGATACTTGTATTGATGACTCAGTGGAGGTATCCTCAAGCAAAAGCAGCCGAGATAATGAGCTACGAGACCCCAACAAAAGAATTTAGCGATTACTTATTCAAGCTTAGCCAGAGTATCGCATCAGGTGAACCCATCAATCAATTTGTCGATAAATATTACTCGAATTACATAGCGGAGTATAGTTCCACGCGTATGCAGTCAATGAACCGGTTGAAGACTCTGAGTGACGCATACCTGCCAATGATTAGCATTACCTTGTTCATGACCACTACGATGCTCATCAGCAGCATCTTCTACGATGCAAAAGTCATGATCATGCTAGCCATATTGATAGTGATCATTGTCAGCTTCATTCTCTATATAATATCTTGGCTCATATTCCAGTCGGCGAAGCCAGATAACCTGTTAATACAGGGTCAAAAGGAAAAGCCACCAGCTAGAAAAAGGGCTGAATACGCGACGATGATGGCATTAGTGGCAGCGGCTGCGATATTGACTATTCCATTTGAGAACAATTTCATGCACTTCATATTGATTGGGATAGTCTTCTTCATGGCTGGGTTAATTGGAAAACAGTATGTTGGCAAGGTCAGGGCACGTGAGAAGGATTACCCCACCTTCTTCAGATACATGGCCTCAAACCTATCGGCGAACATCCCGCTGCTTCAAATCATGGATAGCGCAGTTGAGACAGACTTTGGCAGTCTCAACGATGTGATAAAGAGTCTGAACAACAAGCTTAGAATGAGGATCGAGCCGAGGGTAGCTTGGTGGAGCTTCGAGACAGAGATAGATAGCTTGCTTATCAGGCGTATCAACACCATCATGACTGATACCATCTATACTGGTGGGGACCTAGGGCAGGCATACAAGCACATCGAGGAATTCTACCACCTCTACACTACTATCCGGGAACAAAGATACACTGCGGTTGGTTATCATGTTGGGTTAGCTGTACCGATATATGTTGTTGCATCTGCTTTGTTCTCTGTTATTGATGGGTTCTTTGACTCACTCGTAGGGTTTATCGGTGAGATGGCTACTATGCTGGACTTCTTCAGCGTGCCCGATGTAGCCTTCATGAGGCTCTTCTTCGTGTTCGCATTGGGATTGTTCTCGTTGAACAATGTCTTCAGCATCTACAACATGGAAGGGGACAGCCGCTTCACGGTACTCTACTACATGGGAATGCAGCTCACGATGGGGGGTGCAATCTACCTAGTAATAAGCCAGGCAGTGAAAGGCTACCTTGCGGGAGTGGCGATGATATAGGTGTAAAAAGATGTCGGAAATATTGAAGAGAAACTTTGAGATGGGGAGGCTGCTTCTGGTAGTCACCCTGCTACTTAGCATGACATTGATATCACAGCTATACGTGATATCTGAGTCTATTGATCTTTCCAATGGGTTTAAACTGGATGGTATTGAGCTTTCATTAACCGCATCTTATGTGTTAACAGCGATGAGCATGCTCATTGTGATCAACGAGTTCTTCCAGGTAAAGACAAAGATGAAGGGACTTTTAGCATTAAATCAATTGATAAACCAAGAACAAAACAGTGTTACCATTGTAATAGAGCCAATTGCGCCTATTCCCGGCTTAGATAAACTAACATTGGAGCCTAAACTTGACCCTGTCTCTGAGGAACCAATCAATAATGAGCTTGAATTTGATAGACTCATTGAAGATGAGTTTAATGAAGACAAACTCAAAAACGATGAGTCCAAAGCAAAGTATAAGACAACCAAGATACGACTCGAAGAGGAATCAGAGACGCTTGAACCATTGATCGAGGAAGGGGTGCTTCAGAGCCCATTCGATACCGTAGAAGAGGAGTCGGAAATGAATAGGCTTTTGTCGCAGAGCGAGGTTATCGCGACTCTCGCTGAGCTTGAGGAACTTGTGGAGGAGCTGAAGCACAAGAAGGTTCCAGTCATAGCACAGTAATGATATTCCATAATTTCCTTTCATAATCTATCTAAATACAGTAGACTTCTATGGAGTAGCCATGGCACAGTCAGTAGTATCCGAGGGAATAGTCCTAGTCGCAGTTGTTATCGCAGCCGCAACGATTAGCCAAGTGTTTCTATCGAGTATAGGTGGATTGCAGCGGGGTTCTATCGTTATGAGTGAGAAGCTCAGCGATAAGATGGAGACCGAGATAGCGATACTCAAGGCGGTAAATACGTCTGATACCACTGTTAAGGTTTGGATAAAAAACGTTGGATCAAATATTATCCCTGCCGCTTATGTTCAACAAGGTGATGTTTTATTCGGAGAATACGGTAACTTTGGTTACCTTGAGTACAGTGAATCTGGGGCTGGTTGGAGTTTCAGTATACTCGGGGGCTCTGATAATAACTGGCAGAGCAGTGAGACAATAGAGATACTGATTACCAGCGGGTCCGCCTTCACGGGTGGGGATTATTACTTCTCGTTTACAACCCACAATGGGGTGAATGAAGAGATCATATTCACAATAGGAGATTAATATGGGTCAATCCACTGTCGTCGCAACAGCCTTTACGGCGATAATGTTCGTGGCAGGGGTCTCCATCTTGATCATGTCCACTGTCTCTGGCTTCGGTACTTTATCTGAGGCGATTACCAGTCAGGCTGAGCATAGGGATGTGGTGTTTAATGAGAGGATCGAGTTCGGGGATTGGTCACTGATCGATGCATCGACGCTACGGATCAACGCAAGCAACATTGGGAGCACATCAATTATGCTCAACAGCTTCAACACGATGGACCTAATCGTGTCATACAATAATGGCTCCAGTGAACAAACGGTCTGGGTTTCCTATGATCAGACAGAGACAGCGGCCAGTTACTGGAGCATAAATAGGGTCTTCTTTAGGAACGAGCAAAACGATCTCATCAACCCCATGAGCTTATCGAGTCCAGTACATGGGGCGTGGGACCCTGAGGAGACCTTGGAGCTTGAAATTCATCTGGATGAGGCTGCTCCTATCTTTGAGTATCTCACCTTGATTACTCCATCAGGGATTCAAGCACATTCCAGTCTAACCAAAGAGTATGACATGGGAGACGCAACGATCCCAAGCGGCACAAGAATAATTGTAGTTTCCCATCTTCTTGATCGTGTTCCAGTCATTGTTATTGTTACTCCTGGCAGTCGACTGAATACCGAGTATTGGGTTGAAAATGTGGATTCAGATAGCTTTGAGATCCATCTATCCAACAATCCTACGAGTGATATCTTATTCTACTGGCGTGTAGAGTAAGCATTCATGTTCATCAATGCGTTTTTCAGTTGAAACTGATCGGTTTTAAATCATGGAATACTGATCTATATTTCCGCTCCATATGTTTAGACGCGGAAACACCCTCCAAAACTCAGCTCTGATAACATTATTGATCGGTGCGTTGGGGGATTGGACCTCTACAAGGATCGGGTTATCACTGGGGTTATCCGAGGGAAACAGGTTGGCCGCATATCTCATGAGCAGGGGAGCATGGATTCAGGTGGATCTGGTTTTAATTGGTGTATGTTTCGCTGTGCCATTCCTGGTAAATAATTTCACTAGGGAAAAGACGCCGAGAAACCTGTTCTTGTTTCCACTGGTAGCTGGACTGCTAAAACTCATGGTATCGTTACTAAATATATCAACAATATTGGTTTAAGAAGAGATTACTTCTTCTTCCAGAGTAGGCTGAAGAGAATCCTGTAACTCTCTACAAGGGTCTCATAGTTTGTCCACAACCCAGTCACGTTGTTCTGGTCGTTCCCCATGAGAAGAATCATCTCTTTCTTATCATTAATGAAGAACCCCGGTATCTTCTCATCCTTCAAATACGCGAAGTCTCCATCACCGATCTCCATCTGCTCCATGACGTAGCTGCTTGTGGGGCTAAAGTTTGTCATCAGTCTCGTTGTCAATCCATTTTTCTCTGATTTTTCCTGCACATCATCCAGAAAGGGTGTGTTGTATAGCCAGATCAAGTTATCATCGGAAACGATCATGTGGAACTCGCTCTTAGCATTCTGGAGAAGCTCGTTCAATCTGACGCTGATATGCTTCTTCCCCTCAAGTACTTGGAACATCTCTTTCCTAGTGTTAACTTTCTCAGGCTTCGGGAGGCTAGTCCACATTTGCAGGAGCTCTGCTTTTCTCTGCTCCATCTGGTAGATCTTCTGTCGGCGCTCCTCGATGAGATTATCCAGAACCGTTTCAAATGGAACTGCTAGGAACTTCATGGGTCGCTCCATTACCCTCGTGATGAGACCCTGTTCCTCAAGCCTTCTAAGAATCTTGTATGCCTCTGTCCTGTGGACCCCTAATGCTTCAGCGATGCTCTGTGCCTTATGCGCCCCGAAGCGTGCCAAGTAGAGAAATACTCTTACCTCGTTTCGATTGAGTTTGAATTTGCCAAGAGCCTGATCTATGCTCTTCAAAGCATCGATGTGTTCGAGGGTCTCGGAAGGTATCCTGTTTCTGCTCGTGGATTTTGTGAAGATCGGCAGTAGATCCAGTTCATCTTCCATTAATTCACTTTTTTTCTTGGATTCTTTTTCGAGTGTTATTTGTCCAACCTGCATTTTTATTCAGCCGGACAAATACCCATCAAAAATATGTATAAAGAATCTGGACCAATAAACTAGATTACCAATCCATATTCTCCCCTAGGCTGTGTATCTTTGGATTCTCGGCGTGTTTATTGGACTCTTTTATGGTTTTATTGGTTTGTAT
Organism: uncultured Candidatus Bathyarchaeia archaeon; assembly: GCA_964628765.1. GTDB lineage: Archaea > Thermoproteota > Bathyarchaeia > TCS64 > TCS64 > RBG-16-57-9. The sequence goes on from CAZVMT010000101.1 coordinate 6,717, forward strand.
ATAGGCTGTCTTCACATTCAAGGCACCTAAATGAGTATAGAATCGTGAGGGTCGAATGAATATGGTCTTTTTACTCGATTTTTTTGCACAAGACTTATACTTTGTATAAGGTTACCCTGATAATCACTGAACAAGGTGTATACCAATGAAATGTCCTTTCTGTGGCTCTGAAGAGTTGAGAACTCTAGAGACAAGAGATTCACCTAATAATATGAATCGCAGAAGAAAGGAATGTCTCTCATGTGGAAAACGAATGACCACATATGAGTACATTGAGGAAATCGAGTTAATGGTAAAGAAGAAAGATGGGCGCCTTGAACGATTCAACCCAGACAAGATAATCACTGGACTGCAGAAGGCCTCTGAGAAGCGCCCAGTGAGCCTTGAGGAGATCAAGGATATCGCCGAGAAAGTAAGACAGGATATTCTCGCCGAGGGAAAGGAAGAGGTCTCATCGAAGGAGATCGGTGACAAGATCATAGTCTACCTCAGGGAACTGGATTATGTGGCGTATGTCCGCTTCGCCTCGGTTTACCGTGACTTCAAGGAGCCAAGAGATTTCCAGCGGTTGATGAACGAAGAACAATCTAACTAATTAATAGATTGAGGCTCCATAAAGCTTTGAATAGATTTCAATGTTTTTTTGAGTCATGAGTGTAGAAGCAACTTTACAGGATCATATTGAGCCTGCTCCAGAGGCTGGGTTGATTTATTGTCCAAAGTGCGGATTCAAGGTCCCAGATAGCCTAGTAATATGCTGGAAATGTGGGCAGAGACTCAAGAAATAGATACCCTAGGCTTTCCACCAGTTGAACTCAAGATACCTGATATCGTCATTCAGGATAGTCAGGATGAATGATTTCCTAACAGTCGTAGCTAGCCTACCAGCTTTCACTATGTCTGCTGCGCTGAGAAGATTATCTGCATCCATTATCTGCACAATGTATGGAGCGTGGTCGATTCCCGGCCCATCCTCATAGACAGCGAAATCACTGCCATATTTGATTCCAGGCGTGACAACATAACCCCTGTCGCGAAGATCTGAATATACTCGATATTTATTATCAAAATCGCTGAAGTTTTTCTCTAGAACCGCTCTCAACTTTTTCTTGTTGAGGTATTTCTTCCCCTGAGTAACCTTGATCCTCTTTTTCTCAACCAGATACTGGGCTTCCACAGGGTCCAGGAGCAGAGGATCATCAAAATCCTCTCTCGGCCTTGGGTCTCCAAGGGGTTTCCCATAGAATCCATTATTGTAGATTTCTCTAGCATCTTGGATATCCCAGATAATCAACCTGTTGTCATCTAGAAGCTCTGCAACTGGTCTCTCGGACAAACGCAATCACCCTAGAGGGCGATTATCCTTATGAGGTCTGATGCGTCTCTTACGGTGTCTACTAGTTCCTCTATCTGGTTGACAGTGTCCTTGAGCATAATTATTGTGGCTATCCCGGCGCCGCTACTAATTATCTCCATCTCCACCTGCACGTGAACAGTGTCTACCTTCCGTTCTATCTCATCTATCTCCTTTGTGAATCCAATGGATTTCTCGCTGTTGAACCCGAGGCTCATCATGGCTTCACGTAGCTTGAGAAGACTATCAAAGGCCAGATCCGCTACCTCTGTGAGTTGTTCAGCTACTCCATCTGGTACTGCCCATCCTCGTTTCTCCATCTCAGATAGCCTTTGACCAACACTATGGATATGGTCCATGATGTCCCCAAAGCTGCTGATGAGTCTGAAGAAGTCTTCCCTGCTCACTAATACTCCACCGATCTCGTGGAGTTCCTTGATTAATGTCGCCTTGATGTCGCTTGACTCCTTCATTATGGTTTGGATATCATCGATATACCCGGCGGCTACTCCCTCCTTCTTTACCAGGGCGTCAGTGATTGCTAAAATCTTCCTGAAAGCTTCTACAATTAATCTCGCATTGTCTTGGCAAAGCATGAGAAGATTGCGCATAGTCCGATCTTCTGATTCGACGGGAAATACCATATGAACACCAGTAAGTTATCTATGTAATAATTAACATAGGTGGTATTAAACTTTAAACATGTTAGAATTTACAGAAAATATTCGAATAAATACTATATATATGTAAAATGTGTGAGGAATTACCGTTTTTTCTTGCTGCTCGTCCACCACTCAAGATAGTCTTGGTTTCGCTGCCTCTTCTTCTCATCCTCGTCATCTTCCCTTGTGTAGAGCTTATCCAAGGCGCGGCTTAGCTGGGCTTCAGTGTATGTTAGTCCACAGCTCTGGCAACTATACTGACGAAGCTTGGAGTCCCATTTTAGGCTTCCACCACACTCTGTGCAATAGGGTATTAGAGGTCGCCTCCCCTGTTTATTTCTTTACCCATATCGATCACTATGCTGAACCCTTCTATACTCCCCTAAATTAAAGGATTACTAGAATATGAAAAGTCAGGTTTTACTCATAAATTCGATTAATTATTACCGCATTAGCATGGGGTTTCTGGTAGTAAAAAATTGGATAAAAGATTGTTTAGGCTAGTTCTTTGGGTGGGGCAGCTATGTAGCCCTCTTGCATTAGGAGTTTAACGATTTTCTGGGTCCTGCTGATGATCGCGTTCGCCCTATCGTATAACTCGTCACGGCTCATCTTGACCCGTGCCAATCCCTGCTCCTGTGCCTTCATCCCAGTCTCCGCCGCCTGCATCGGGTAGATCTCCCATTCATCCATAGAGGGTATGATGTAATCCTTTGATAGTCCCTTGTCCTCAGCGTATTTCGCTAGGGCGGTCGCTGAAGCGATGCACATCTCATCGCTAATTGTCTTGGCTCTGACATCCAGTGCTCCCCTGAATATGGCTGGGAACACTAGGCTGTTGTTAACCTGGTTGGCGAAGTCGCTCCTACCCGTGGCGATTACCTTGGCTCCAGCCGCCTCTGCCTCCCATGGCCATATCTCGGGCACTGGGTTAGCGCACGCAAATACGATAGAGTCTGAGGCCATGACCTCGATATCCTCTTTCTTTATCGTACCTGGACCGGGTTTGCTTGCGGCTATTATGATGTCGCTTCCCTTGGAGGCATTCTTGATTTCGCCTTCAATGTTATCTGGGTTGGTCTCTAAAGCGATGGGCCACTTGTATGTTCCCTTGAGTTCTTCCCTGTAAGTGCCAACGGTGCCTTTACTGTCATTCATGATGACGTTCTTGGGGTTCACACCAGCTGCCTTCAACACGTAGTAGGTTCTCGTGTTGGCGGAACCCGTGCCTACTATGGTGAACTTTGCCTCGGACATCTTCTTGCCCACGTATTTGAGGGCGTTTATTGTTCCCGCTAGGATTACGGCTGCTGTGCCCTGTTGGTCGTCGTGCCAGACAGGTATAGGCATCTCTGCCCTGAGTCTGTCGAGTATCTCGAAGCATTTGGGGTTGCTGAAGTCTTCTAGGTTTATTCCTCCGAAGGTTGGCTCGATCCATTTGACTGCTTGGATGATCTCTTCGGTTTTCTTGGTGCTGAGGCAGATCGGGAACGCGTCTACGCCTCCAAGGTACTTGAATATGAGTGCCTTACCTTCCATCACCGGCATACCCGCCTGACCTCCAATATCCCCTAATCCTAGCACTCTTGTTCCATCACTTACAACAGCGACATAATTCCATTTACTTGTGAACTCGAATGCCTTCTCCCTGTCTTTCTCTATATCCAGACAAGCCTGTGCGACCCCCGGCGTATACCATATGCTAAAGTCTTGCAGTGTTCTGATTGCCGCTTTGGGCATCACCTCGATTTTTCCTCTATAAAATGCATGCATTGGGGGTGCAATTTCTTTCCATTTGGATGCTTCTTTCAGCATCTTCTCGGTATCAATACTCAAATTAATCAAAAAGTAAGACCCAGACCAGATATTTAAAATATGAATGTAGGACTTTTACGCATCCTTTGAATATATATGAAAAAATGTTTGAGAAACTGTTTAGGGGTATTCCGCGAGTAATGTCTCACGAGTTTCCTCATCCAGTAGTCCTTCCCCGTCTACGATGTCATGGAATGTCGCGAAGACTCTTTCCAGTTTCCTCCAG
>CAZVMT010000102.1:0-10767 GCA_964628765.1 uncultured Candidatus Bathyarchaeia archaeon
TTATTTTTTGCTTTTGATTTTTCTATTTTCTGTTCGGTGTATTGGTCTTCTGCTTCTATTAATCTTAATAAAAATAATACAGTCTTATAAGGTAGATTTTTTATTTCGGAGTAAGGCTGGTTATATCGAGCCATAAGAACTGCTTGTATTGCAAAAAGATCTGTATCTGGGAAAAAACTTCCACGTACTATTGAGAAAGTTTTTTTTTGAAGTCGCTATTAGTTTCTTTGCTTTCTTCTGCGAACTTAGTCATTATTTTCTTTATATCAGAAAATCTAAAATTAAACAATTCTTTTGATGTTGGTTCTGGTATTAATAAATCTTTCATAAGCATTTCTATATATATATCTGTCTTTTTATCTTCTGGATTATTCATTATTTTTCTCATTAATTTTTGACTGCCGAGTTTTATATCAAGATTTATTTCATACTCTTTACCATTTACTTCTATCATAATATCACCTTATACTACCATTACTGTTTTATCTATATAAGATACAAAGTCTAAATCATCAATAATTCTTCCATTAGTATCTGAACTTCCGTCTTCAAAAGTCATATCTACCATTTTTACTGCTTCATCTACTGCCATGAAATGAAAATTATGTTCTCTTAATAGCCAGTTATATATATGCATAAATATATAATCATATGTAGCATCCCTTACTAGATGAAAATATGAGTTTAATTTATAACTTGCACCTGTTGGTATCCAATCTCCATCAGATGCTTTATACACACCTTGCCAATAGGTAAATAATTCTTTTTCTCCAGTAGCCCCAACTATGTTCATCGTTATATCTCGCCTTGTAGCACATGCCAAAATCGCATATCTTTTTGCTATATCACTTTTAAATTCAACATTATTTCTTATTTCTAATGATATACCATCTACTGTTTCTGGAGTTCTATCTGTTGTTCCTTCTTGAATTATATAATAATTTGATCCGCTTGTTTCTTTCAATGCACTCATAGTAGGAAAGCCGTCTATTGATTTTCTAGGAGGTTCAATATCTGCTCTACCTTGTGCATTTTCTAGTGCATATGGACATTTAAATGTAATAGAAGCCTTTGCTATTTTATCACCAAATTTCACATCAACCTTTATACTTTCAACCACAACTCCAAAAGCATCCCAAATTATATCTTCTGATGATGTAGCATTTCTTTGTTCAAATCTAAATGTAAATGATGGTAATCCAGTATCTGTTGCTTCTACAACTCCATAATCTGTTGATCCCCATTGTGTTATCTGATTGAATATAAAATCTGTTGCCGCTTCTCCATCATGAGCTGGTTGAACTGCCCCTGCATTATCATTTGTTACTGTTAATGTTGCTGTTGTTGGTTCGCCAGAAGTTACACCACTTACTCCATTTATTGCGGCTGCTGTTCTTACTGCTACTTCAATTGCTGTATCATCTTCGTCTATTGCTACTTCGTGTCTATTACTTGCGTTTATACCAGTTACTGTAGGTGCTGATCCACTTGTAGTTACATCAAACTAAAATAGGTGATGTTCAACATCTCCACTACCATCTATAATATCCAATAGAAAGTAGTCGTTGTTGGTTATACTTTCTTTAGCCAAACATGTTATTTTCTGAACCATTTCCTGTTTATGTGATGTAACAGCAGGATCGCCAATAGCCATTGGTAAAAATTCTAATGCTTGAGCATCCATATTTAATGTAAAGTCGACTGGTTCTATATTACCACTAAAAATAGCACTTGCGTGTTTACTATCTGATATATCAAATTTCTTTAATTTTTCCACTATTGGTAATACTATATCTTGTCCTTCTGGTATAATATCTAATCTTCGCCAATGAGGATAATCATCTGGAACTGATGTGAATGCACTTAATGCTGATTCTGGATCATATATCTTACCATATGTAGCTCCTTCTCTCTGGAAAAATATTCTTTGACCTGACTTGTCATATATTGTCATTTTTATTCCTTATTTATATTTTATATTTATATATAGATTTATAATTTTAAAAAAATATATTTTATTAAAACTCCTGTTGTAGACTTTTTTTCCTTAATATCACAAAATAAAACTCAAAACGAACATTATTAAAGTATTTATATTCTCCACCTTGCCACGTAAGATATGTCTCTTCACCAGAAACTTGTCCATATTCTGCAAGAATTCGTTTTACACATCCTATAATAGCATCGAGATCATCTTCTGATGTTGTACTAACCATTCCACATGTCCATGCTTCTTGACTTTCTACAGAATAGGCGTTTCTATCTATAACTCCAAATAATTCATCATCGCTACTAATTCTCTTTACGACGATTCCTCTATTCATCATTCTAATACTATGTAGTTGTCCTACTTTTATTGTTGGTTTTGTAACTGATTCTGTTACCCATTGAGTTGCATTATCTAAAATTGTATTAACATCTGTCATAATTATCTTCTATATAACCCTTTTATTTTAAAAAATCCTTTTATTAAATTTTTTGGGTAGTTTACTTGAACTGGTTTAGCCTCTTTCCACATTCTAGTTTGTAGTTCTCTCATTCTTACTTCTCTCATATCTTTTCGGTCTTCTAATGTATCAGGTATTATTTTCTTTTCGTAGTATATCATAGTTGCTGGTTTCTGAATATCTAAATTTGGTATATATCCATGTAAATACTTTGCTTTTAAATGTTCTTTTTGAGAAACACGTACCCAGCCTGGAATTGTCTCAACATGCTTTATATTTACAATTTTTCCAGGCGGATGTCTATAGGCATGAGTTCCTGATCGCCAAGCCCAAGTATATACTAGTCCATTTACCATATTCTGTATTAGCTTTTTTGCTTTATTTTTTAATAACATTAATATTAAATAAAAATATCCTTTTTGTGCTTTTGGGTCATATAATGTTTTATGACTCCGTCTTCCTCTTTGTCGGACTTCTTTTCCACCAACCATTTTTGGATGTTGTAGCATCTTTTCTGGCATTCTATTAGTTACTCCAGCATATGGTACATCTGCTTTTAGATTCATTTTTAATCTGAATCCAAGAACTCTAGAATCTAATAATGATTTTAACATAGATTGTTGCAAATCTCCAGTTTCTTTAGGAACATATTTTTCTATTATTATCGTTGCATATTCAAGCAGTTTTTCTCTAACATCGTCAAGAGCCGCCTTTGTTCGTTTCTTTAAATAATCAGTTCTGTTATTTTTTTGACCAGATTTAAAAGCATATAATAATGTTTTTGTTGGAATAATATCAACTACCAGATTCGGTCCAAGTATTTTTGGATATGGTCCAAAGTATTTATATTTTCTGCCAGACATATCTCTAGGACCACCTCTTAATTCTTTTTTAGCCCAATTTCTTCTTATTCTATCGAAATCTGGTCCTCTTGGTTGCTGGTATATATTTTTCATATTCATTGCTTGTTCGTGATTTTTTATAAAACCCTTAAATCCTCTACTATTAAAGAACTTGTCCCATTTTTTTCGTTCAGGACTTGTAGACCAACTTGATCTTGCTCCTGATGACCAACTTGATCTTTTACGTGACCATGTACTAACTTTCGGCTTTCTTTTTTTAGCAGACCATTGTTCTCTTGATTTTATAAATGTATTATAAATTCTTACAATATCTTTCGTAAATCTAAAGAATGGGCTTATAACATTAAGAGGTGAATGAAATCTTCTAAATATTCTTTTATAGACAGTTCTATGTTTATATAATGTAATCTTGCCTTTATATAAAAATACAGTTCGTCTAGGATATATTGATTTTTGTTTTACCTGCCTTCTACCAGCAGGTATCATTGTACGTGGCTTATGTATTATACGTTTTCGCTGAACTGCTATTTTTCCCATTTAATCACCTATTTTTGATTATCCGCCAACTTCCCAAGTCTTTGAATTCCAAACTCCCAATTCTAAATGTATTATTCTTTTTTGGTCGTCTGTTAGTTCTACTTCTGAAAATCCATAAACATCTGGATCTGTTAATGCGAACATATTAACAATCATCTTAAGTACCAGACTTACAGCCACAACCTTTAATCTCCCACTAGCATCTGTAGCATTAGAAGAACGTCTAGCTTCAGCATTGATTATAGAATCAGCCTGATCAAGCATTCCTGCAAGTTGTGTTGTTGTCGGTCTTGAATTACCAAGATCATCAATAGGATATCCATATATATTTTCAATATCTATTTCAGTTGCATATGTCATATTCAACTACCATAATTTTTTATATTATATAAATAGATTTTAAAACTAATAAAAATTCAACTAAAGATATATTTTTCATCTGGATTATTTTTGATTTTTTTGTTCTAAGAGACCTATTATAATAGGAGTAGAAGACGCCTACTCATATCAATTTTCGTATTTTTATTTCATCTAGGGTAAATGAGTATCACAGACCATTTGAATGATTTTTTTCAAGTTGTTTAAATGGATTATAATATGACTTCGAGAGCAGTCGCTATATTAGAATAAGTTTTAAATAAAAAAAAGATTATATTTTTAGACAGAAATACATACACGTTTTCTGTCTTATTTATTTAGTTTAAGTTGTCGTTATTGCCGAGTCATGTGCAATTGCGTTTGTTCTTAAAACACACGGAATACCTGCCCAAATTACTTTTCCTTTAACTCCCAAAGCATTTTGTGATGTTGGAATATGTCTGATTGGATATTCATCTCCTAATACAATTGTTGGTTCACCAGCAGGTGTTTTTCTATCTACCATAACAATCACACCAGTTGATGTAGTCTCTGCCGCATTTAATAAATAAGGAGTGGCTTTCATACCTCTCAAAATCTTATTACCATTTAAATCAATCATAGACTGCATTCTTTCAATATCATGAATTTCTGTAGTCGCATTTTGATTTAATGCTAATTGTGCATAGACTAATGGAGACATTATCAAATCATAAGGTCCATAATAGAATTTCGCAATAAGAACTTTCATTCCCTGAGCTACAGATGCTGAACCATCTCCAGATGCGGTAATGTCTGAATCTCCACCAGCACCAGCACTCATATCTAGAATGCTTGATGTGTTCATGATACCCTTTGAATGGGAATCAATACTTCCTTGCTCATTTGCAGTTGCAATACCTCTACCAGCAATATCATATCCACGCCAAATAACTCTTTCTTTATAATCAGTTATTGTGCCTACACTTCCTCTAAGGGTTAATGCCCTTAAATCAGTATTGTAGTATTTATTATTTCTACTTGCATCAATATCAGTCATATAAAGTTGAAAGTCTTTATGCATGAAAACAGGATAAAATGTGGTTTCTGACTTTCTAACCTGATCCATATCTTCTCTCATAAAATTATCATCAAATTTAGGAGGTTCTTGTTCTACTTCAGTTGCAACAATATGTTGTTTCATACCTTGAGGAATCTTAATGGTAGGAAAAATTTTGTTAGCAATTGATTTAGCTCGAACTACTCCATAGACAATTTTATCAAGAGATTGAACTTCTCTGGTCATTAATTGATAGTCAGCATCTATCCATTGACTAGGAAAACTATCAGCAAAATATATAGTATCTTCCATTTTAATCACTTTTAGAGGCTTAATCTAACGGCAATGAATCTTGCAGTTCCAGTTGTGCAAGTTACGGTTTCTAATGATCTACCAATCCAGAATCCTGAACCGATAAGTCTTTCTGTAACTTTTGCAGCTAAAACGGCTGTGGTTATTGTTGCACGAACAAACTCTGCCATAGTTCCAGCATAAGTTGTTGAAGCGGCAGTTTGCATAATAGATCCTTTTTCTACTGTGTCAGAGGCTTCGCCACCATGTTTAACATATATATCTACTCCACTACCTAATCCCCAAATAGGAATTCTTTCACCTGCGGCATATACTGTTGATAAATCATGATCTGCATCACAATCAGCAACACCAATAGGTTTTCCAGTAGATGTACATTGTTTTACTTCGTCAGCGTCGTCTTCCATAACAATAGTTCCAGGATATATGCTAGAATCTCCAGCCTGATAATAGTCTGGTCCTTGTGCCCCATTAAGTGCAATAAGAACTCTTGAAGTTAATGCTGTTCTTGCCATTTTTATAGACCTTGCATATTAAATTCACTTCTAACATCATCAAAAACTTTTGAAAAGTCTATTCGTTCTTCCTTCCCAATCTCGTCTTCCATTTTTTTCTTGTCATCTTTACCAGCGACAGGAATAACTTCAGGCTTATCTTCAGAAGGTGCGAATCGTGAAACCGCATCAGCAATTTCCTTTAGGCTATTTAGATTTTTCGCTTCAAGTTCCTCATCTGAAAATTTATCCCCAAACTTTTTAATCTTAGCGATATAATTCTCTCTTAATTCTGATGCCAAGCTATCATTTAGTTTTTTGGCATTTTCTAATTTTTCAATGAGGTCTTTTAGTTCTAAATCTTTTTTATCGAGTGTGTCTTTAAATTCTTTTTCATCCATTTTATTATCACTCTTGTTTTTAATTCCCAATGCAGTAAGGATTTTTTTCATTATAGGCTCTGTTTCAACTTTTTGATCTTGTATAAGACTTATGAGTTTTGACAGAATAGCATCAATATCAGATGGTAGCCCTTGTGGTCGATTTGAATCCTCTTGCATTTTTTCAACCTTTTCAATTTTTTTGATAATAGATTCTGTATTCGTTTCTTTTTTAGAATCTCTAATAATATTACATATATTATAATAATAGTTATCTTTCTTTATAATAATAAAAGTCTTGGTTTTTTCACTATTTGCGTCTTTGAGATTTACACCACACATACCAGCTGGACAACGAGCTATAGAATCCAAACATATAGCCAGATGACGTAATATCATATGCTCTTGGGTATGTTTATATTCTATTCCTTGCCATGTTCCTGAATTGCCTAATTTTGCTAAAAACCCTATAGATACTGGTACAATCTCACCGTCTTTTATCATCTGTTTTAATCCTTTCGGAAGTTTAGACTCGTGGAAATAGCCCATTCCTCGTATACATCTTTCTTTATTATCTGCTCGTATTTCTTTTACATAACCAATTATATTATCAGTATCATACCAATCTTGGTGTTCAATTATCATATCAAGTGATCCATTCTTTCCAAGTCTTTCTACTGCTTTTTCTAGTTCATTATATGGTTTGAAGTGATATTCTACTTCTCCCTTTTCAGTTGTATACGGCTGAACCATTTCTTTTGCTAGGATAATAGGTGCTTTTATTATATTATTTAATCCATCATTCATTGATATTATTTGAGCTTCATTTGAAAGAATCCATGCATTATCTCCAATTGGAAGTTCAAATGCTTTATCAATGGCGGTTTCTGCATCATCAAACGGAAAATAGTTTAATATTTCATTATATAATATATTTATAGAATCTGTAAACTCTTCATCTGACATAAGTTCTTCATCTTGTATTTCTTCTTCTGCGTCACTTTTTCTCATATATTTAGCATATTGTTTCCTTTGTTCGTATTGTTCAGCAGTTAGCCATTTTTGTTCTTGAGTTATTGTTTTTTCAAGTTTTGTCTGTAATCTATTAAGATTTTTCATTGGAAGTGATGTTTTTTGTGGTAGTATTCCCATATGAGGAACTTTAAGTCCTATTCTTGATTTTATATTCTTTATTAGAGTTGAAAATTTTGATAAAGATAAGCTTGTGCTTCTTTTTAATATATGTGATAATTCAATAGCATCTGATTTAGATAATCCACAATATCCATGTGAGGCTGCTACAACTTGATCATGTGACCAATCTGGATGTTCATGAGCAAATATATGTATCTTTCTCTTTACACATTCTTCTCCTGATTCGCCTTTTAGTCTATTATCTTCTATTTCTTCATCAGCATCTACAAAATCCAAATTTAGATCCCATTCTGCTGATTTTTCAGCATCATTATCAACTAAAAATTTTGCACACGCAAGTTTTGCCTCTTCTTCACTAAAACCTTGATATGTCAGGGCTTTTATACAATTATAATGTTTTCCTCTTTTTAAAGCGTCTTCCATATTATACACCTAATTTTTTTATTCTATCGTAAATTTTTCTTAATGTGGAATCATGAATATTCCATTCTCTACAAATTTCACTTATTGATTTTTCTCTTAACAAACTATCAAACGCATCCTTTAATTTTCCTTTACCCTTTTTATCAAGATCATGTCCAGTTTGTGCCTTCTTTTCTGTACTTGCTAGTTTTTGTTTTGCGGTTGTAGTTGCTTGGTTCTCTTTTGATTTCATCTCTTGTTGTTTCTCAGCCTGTTGTGCTTGTATTTCCATCTGGATCATATTCATTTCCATTTCATACAAAGGCATTATTATATCTCCTTCTTCTCCTTCTATTGGTCCGAATCCTGCTACTTCTCTACATTCGTTTACCGTACATATTTGTAATAATGCAATAGCATTAGAATATCTTTTCTGTTCAAGATCGGCTTGGTCAAGTTTATTTAGAACTTCTCGTACTCCCCAATCTAGTTCGAAATATTTAACATCTGAAAGTAATTTTTGGATGTTTATATCTTTTTCTATATATCTATATATAAATTCTTCTAGTTCTGTATGTCGCCTATCTAATAGTGCAAAATAAGTTCTTTCGTTTACTTCTGATCCAGCAACAACACCAGCAACTTCACCTAATAATATAGGTCTTGGAAACCCACTTCCTATTACTATTTGGTCTATTGCTATATCTGCTAATGCTTTTAGGTTTAACATAGATCCAGCTTGTCCCATCAAATCTATACGGTCAACATATTCTGATGGTACCATATGCCAACTTCGTCTAGTGAAGTCGCCTATTGAGTCTTTTAGTTTATCTAGGTCTGTTTCAAGAAACAAGTCTTTTGTAAATATAACTGGGTGTCCTGTAGACCATCTAAATGCAGCTTCTCCAGAAGCCTTTAATATTGTAGATAATATATTTATTGAATCATAAACAGCAGCCAAATCGCTATATCCTTCCCATCTATATTCAACATTTGGTCCACAAAATCGTAATACTCTGGAAGGATGAACTTTCACAGTCATATATGAATTATTTTGTCCTTTTGATTTAACTGTTATTTCATAGAATGCTGGTTCTCCAGTTTTATCAAATTCTGGTATATAGTAGTCTATAACATTGAAAGCCTCTACGCCTATTATCTCGTCTGTCTTTTTTACTGGAAATTCATATTTTTCTATGTCACCCTGATCGTCGAAATATAATAGCATTATAGCTTCGCCTTGTTCTATATAATATCCAGTAAGTTTTTCCATTTCTTTGAACCATTTTAATTTTCTTAGATATGGAATAAGCTGTCTATTTTTCTTTATTGCTTTTTTTGCATCATCTGGAATTGTAATACCAAGATTGTTATTCCAAACATCCTCAGCTTGTTTATATACTATTTTATATCCTGCTGCGGTTCTTAATGCCATTCTATGGAGTTTTAAAGGAAAAACCCATTGCATAAAATATTCCGATTCAACATCTATAGATGATGCACTCTTATAATGACCAAATGGATTTTCAGTATATCCATCTTGTAGATTCTTATATCCATCAAGAAAACGAATATATGGAAGATTTGGCTCTTGTGTTAACGGTATTGTTGGTATAGTATTTTCATCTGTCAATTAATCCACATTATTTTTTTTATACTTATAAATAGACTTATAAATATAAAAAATTTCATAATCGAAACATTTAAATATTATGCTTGATTATATATCATAATGATATATTATGAAATGTGAAGAATGTGGAGAAGAAGTAGAAGGCAACGTGTGTAAAAAATGTGGTCTTGTTATAGAGGATAGACCGATTCTTAGTGATAATAATGGTCATCCAGCAAGAAAAGCAGATATAACAACATTATATGCAATAGAAATGAGAGGATGGGATCATCCATTATCACCAAAGATAAGAAAGATTAGTAGGAGTTTTAGTCCTAAATATCAAAAAAAATATGAAGATTATATTTATGTAAAAGCATATGAGTCCATAACTAAATTATGTTCACAATTAGAAATACCAAAACATATAAAACACGAAGCATTAAATCTATTTAAAGGAATACGAAAAATAGATAATAGTTTCTTTAAAACAAATAAATTAGCACCTACATATCTAGCATGTATAAAGATAGCATGTAAAATAAATGATTTTCCTATTTCTAATTACGATTTGGCTTCTGTTATAGATTATGAATTTAATGATGATAAAAAGAATTATGGATATATGGAAAAAAGTTTTAATAGATCATATATAGCAATATTAAAATTATATAATTTAAATATAAAACAACCAGAACATCCGAAATTTATAGATTACGCATGTGAAAAATTAGGTTTGCCGTATGAGTTTGCTGTTGATATACATAAACGATATAATGGACTAAAAAAATATTTTGAACACCATTTTAAAATAGAAGGATATATTTTAGCACTTATTTATATATTTGGAAGAAATAAGTATAATATATATCTAGATACACTTGTTGACGCATTTCATATATCACAACCAACAATAGTAAGTAGAAGGGGTGAAATTTTGAATTTATATACAGTAATTATAAAATTTAATGATGGAAGAAAAGATAAGCAATTTAGAGGAGTTGTCTCAATAGATATTATAGGAAAGATTGTACTTCGTGGGTGTGTCTCAAATGAAAAATATGAATTTGATTGGGATGATATAAAAGAGGTTATAATACATGCCAATAATTAAATGTAGAGACTATGGAACTATAGTAGGAAAAGATAAAAAAAGTGGTAAATATTGG
>CAZVMT010000103.1:0-10734 GCA_964628765.1 uncultured Candidatus Bathyarchaeia archaeon
GCAAGCATTGGATATCGAGATTAGCATGCCCATCGGTGATGTCGGTAAGGGAGACCAGGGCACTGTGGGTGGGTTCTATGCAGACGATGAATATGGATATGTTATCGAGGGAAGAAAAGAGCCCTTAGCTATCCGTGAGGCTGGCTTGATGGGTGAGACCGATTTCCTATACGCCAACAACAGCGCCATCCACCCCAAGGCAATCGAATCCGAGTGGATGAGCGTCTCCAAGGATGACTGGAAGCACGATCCCCACGGCGGCTGGAGACCAAAGAAACCAACAGGGATGACCAAATCCATCGGCCTCTTTCTCCAGTGGGCTAGCGGTAGGTTATCCACTAGCGATATGATGATTCGGGGCATGATGATGAGCTACGATAACAGCGCCAAGAGAAACATATTCATGTTCAATATGTTGGACGCTGGGAAGGGCGAGATCGACCAAGAGTACATGAAGATGATGTACAGAAAGAGCGGAAAACTCCCAGAGGGACCATACGATAAGATCGTCAAGGATTACCAGAAAACCGGTGACTGGGGAGAGATATCCACGGCTCACGCATCAAACGCGATGACTACAGTGATGAAGCCAAGCGAGGGACTGTTCTCCCTCTGTACTGGCCCCGCTAAGGCAGGGATGACTCCTCTATTACCCGGCTCAATCCTGCCAATCTACAGGGAAACCAATGTTTTCTTTGAGATCAAACTCGAAGAAACCCCTGAGGGTATAGTGGATTATGCTAGAGAGAAAGCTGAGCAATTCATCGCGAATGCGGAGGACCAATTGGGTACTGTATCATTGAATGAGAATTCGCTGAATATGCTTGAGTCATATCTGAGCATAGCCAAGGAAGAGTACTCCAATGGATTGGATGCGGGTTCAGGTCTCTATGATACTGCAAAGTCCCTCAGAGCTTTCACACGGGCACAGGTACGGGCGAGGCAGGTCATCAACGCCATCAATCCACCACCCTCCTCACCCGAGGAGCTTCTTTAACCCCTTTTATATCCGTTAGATGATTCAAATTCAGAGAATCGATGAGTAAAAGGATTCAGCTCCACATCATGTGTGGTATCGGTGATGTAGCGCGATACGTGTTGATGCCCGGTGACCCCAGCAGGGTGGAACGAATAGTCAAGCACTTTGATAAAGCCGAGAAGAAGGCCACTTACCGTGGATATGTAACCATTACAGGTGAGACCCGTGGAGTTGGGATCACAGCAACATCATCTGGTATCGGCTGCCCCTCAGCAGCTATCGCGATGGAGGAGTTGATGAAGATAGGTGCAGACAATCAAGCCGTATTCGCCTGATTTCGCGAAGTCGCGTTGATATCCTTCATACTCTGCGATGCTTGTTGGCTCGACGTAGTCGTATTCTACTCCGAGTTCAGTAAATGCGCGAGTAACGCCTGAGAAGGCGATATCGTTGAATGATTTATCCCCAAGGCCACCTGTACCTGTAATCATACCCACTTTGAAGGGCTGACTCAGCTCGGTGATCTCTGCCTGCGCTGCCGCTAGTTCAGCCTCCAGATCCTCTATATCGGATTCAAGACCAGCTACCTCGGCTTCAGTAGCGGCTAGATCGGCTACGACCCCGTCGTAGACTGACCTTGCTACTGTATCAATTGTGGATGTTGGTGGGACTGGCTTAACCATCCAGCCAACGGCTGCTCGAGGAGCAATGCGATTACTATACCTGCGTATAGCTGTGTTTTATCTGACATAATTATTCACCTTGGTGGTTGGAATATCCGTAAATTAAAGTACTTTCCAAGAAAACTAAAATAAGTATATATAGTCAGTTAGATTAGGCTGAAATACCAGGTCCCATCATGTAGCTCTTGCTTGATCTCGCCCTTGTTTCTGAGATAGACCAAGTGAGCATAGGTTTCGGTAGCAGCCATCCGCTTGGTCCAGAATGTCATCTCAGGCCACGGCCTGCTATCCCAGTGGACCTTGCGACCCACATCGTAGACGGTCTGTGGGCCGTCCTCTAGGGTTGCCTTCATCTCTTTGAGCCTGTTTCGGTGGTGTATATAGAGTTGCTGTATCCTGGGTTTGAGGTCATGGAATATCCACTCATGACCCGGCAGTATAGTATCTACGTCAAGGTCCTCTACTTTGGCTAGGCTTGTCAAGTACTCATTCAGTGGGTCATGGTCCCTGTAGCTGTAGAGGGCTACGTGGCTGGTGATCTTTGGTAGCACATGGTCTCCGCTGAATAGAATCCTCTGGGCTTGGTTTAGCAGGCATATATGCTCGTAGCTGTGTCCAGGAGTCCAGATTACTTCCAGCTCAAGGTCTCCGAGGCTAAACTTTTCGCCGTCTTGGAGGTATCTGTCTATGGGTATGGGTTTGACATCGGATTTGAAGATGTATCTGTGGCTTGTGATGTTGCTCTTGTATTCCTGTCCACCGAAGAGGTCAAGCTCATGGAGCGTGTTCTCGTAGAGGTTCTCCCACTCCTTGACCATCTGCTCTTGCCGCTGCTTGGCTGCCGCGCCTGCCCAGATCTCTGCGCCATATTCCCGGAGGTCCTCAGCGAGACCAATGTGGTCGTTGTGAAGATGAGTTATGATAACCTGCTCGATATCCTGTGGCTTCATATTGTATTCTTTGAGCTGGTCCTTGAGTCCCTGATAGGCTTCCTCTGTTGGGACTCCTGTATCTATCAAAGTGTTGGACTCCAGCAGCAGGTAGCTGAATGTCTTCCCCAGTGGGTTCCGTGACATGGGAATCTTTAGCTGCACGATGCTCTCGTTGATTTTCTCCGGGTTCACAGAGGCGTAAGCGCGCTACCAGCCTTTAAACCCTAACATCAAACACTCATATTTTAAACACTGAAACATGTATCTTGAGGCATAGGCGAGTAAGTTGTCCAGTTACGATCAGAGAACAGGGAAATCAAGAAAACTGTTCATGCGTGCGGGAAAGGTACTGCCAGCTGGGGTGAGCTACGGCATAAGGGCTCTTCCCCCGTATCCCTTCTATGTTGATCACGCCAAGGGCGTCAAGGTCTATGATGTGGATGGCAATGTTTACACTGATTACTGGGTTGGCCACGGTGCGTTGATACTGGGGCACGCCCATGAAAACGTGGTTAAAGCAGTCTCTGAGCAGCTCCCATTGGGCACCCATTTCGGTTTCAGCCACGAAAAAGAGATTATGCTCGCCGAGAGAATAGTAAAATATGTGCCCTCAGCCGAGATGGTGCGGTACACCAGCAGCGGAACCGAGGCAAACATGTACGGCACCCGACTCGCAAGAGCCTACACCGGCAGATACAAGATGCTCAAGATAGAGGGAGGCTGGTACGGTGGATATGACAGCCTCCACGCCTATGTTAGCAGACCCTACGGTAGATCAGAGTCCGCTGGGTTAAACCCAAAGACCACAGAGGACACCATGGCTGCACCCTACAACGACCTCGAAGCAGCCAAGAAGATAGCCCGAAAGCACAAGCTCGCCTGCATACTCATTGAACCCGTCATGGGTGCCGCTGGGTTCCTGACACCAGAACCCGGGTACCTTGAGGGTTTGAGGGAGCTCTGCGACGAGACAGGGGCTCTATTGATCTTCGATGAAGTCATCACTGGCTTCAGATTGGGGATGGGTGGAGCCCAAGAATACTATGGCGTGACACCCGATCTCACCGTAATGGGCAAGATTGTCGGAGGCGGGTTCCCCATTGGTGCTTTCTGTGGACCAACGGAGGTCATGGAGCTACTGGACCACAATAAGTATCCCGACCCTGAGAAGCGCAGTGCTCACGGTGGCACATTCACCGGGAACCCCATCACCATGGTGGCTGGCTGCGCCACCGTTGATACCCTCAAAGATGAAGCCATTCACAAGCACATCGATAGGCTGGGGGATAAGATGAGAAAGGGCCTCGAAGATGTATTCAGTGGTAGCAGATACCCTGCTTCGGTTACTGGTGTCGGCAGCATCTTCGGTATCCACTTCCAGAAAGAGAAACCAATGAATGCAGGAGACACAGCGGGAAACGATATAGAGATGACTAAGGCTTACTTCCAGCATATGCTTGAGTCAAACATCATCTACCTTAGCCCAACATTGAGCCACAGCTTGGTTAGCAGCCCCCACACATACGAGGACATCGAAGCCTATCTAGCTGCTACAGAGGAGTTCATGAAGAAATACAAGCCCTAGCCTTGGGCTGCTCCCATAGACTCAAGCAAATCAACAACAGGTATCAACCTGTTCCATTGTTATGATAGGTGGTTTCTTGAAACAGTGAGCCTCAATATCGAAACTTAAACCGCAACAATAGTAGCTTTAAGTTAGCAACACGCAACCATTAAAACATTGAACCCCGCATTCAGAGTTGAACAAGATGTCCGTAGTAATAGTAGAGTACCCAATCATTCTTCTCAACCTCAAGACCTACGAGGAAGCTATGGGGCAGAGAGCCATAGACTTCGCGAGAATAGCTGAGAGGGTCAACGAGAAAACAGGGATAAGTATCGCAGTAGCCCCCCAGACAATAGACATAGCTGCTGTAACCGTCTCATCCGAGACACCCGTGTTCTCTCAGCACATCGACCCGGTTTACTATGGGAAATATACTGGTCATGTGTTGCCAGAGGCTGTGGCTGAGGCTGGAGCCTATGGTACTTTGCTGAATCACAGTGAGCATCAGATCCCATTGGAGCAGATCGAGGCAGCCATCAAACGAGCAAACGAGGTAGACTTGGTGACGGTTGTATGCGCTGACACTGTTGACACAGCCAAGAAGATCGCGTTACTCGGACCCGACGCTATAGCCATCGAGCCCCCTGAACTCATAGGTTCCGGCATATCTGTCTCAACGGCGCAACCAGAGATAGTCTCGGATTCAGTTACAGCCGTCAAAAACATCAACCCAGACGTGAAGGTACTCTGTGGAGCTGGGATAACCAACGGTGAAGACGCCTCTGCCGCGTTGGACCTAGGAGCCAAGGGTATCTTGGTTGCCAGTGGAGTGGTCAAAGCCCCTAATCCGTACAAGGCTTTATTGGAGCTTGCTCGTGCTATGCAGCGCTGAGCTCATCAACTACCTTCTTCACGAGCTGTTTATGTTTCTCGATTAGTTCTTGGACTCTCGCTTCGCTACTGGACTCTGCGTATATTCTGAACAGTGGCTCGGTTCCGCTGGGTCTGAAAAGAACCCAGCTACCATCATCGTAGACGATCTTCACCCCATCCATGGTGTTTATCTCAGGTGCATCAACGCGCTCCACCAGTACCCTCAACGCCTCTTCCTTGAGCAGATCCGGGCACGGCGTCTTGTCCTTATGCTTGTAGAGTTGAGGCTGTTCAGCGATTAGCTCGCTTAATTTTTTTTCATTTGTAGCCATATAGTGGAGCATCAACGCCATGGTCATGCAGCCATCACGTACAGCCAGGAACGGTCCATACATGACGCCGCCATTCTCCTCACCCCCCAACATGTAGCCGTTATCCACCATAGCCCTGCTCACCAGAACGCTGCCTACCTTTGTCCAATGGACCCTGCCACCGTACTTGGCAACTACTTTCTCAAGGCTCGGTGAGCTGCTGATGGCAGTCACAATGGTCTCGTTGGGGTGGGTCTTCATGTATTCCTGTGCCACGAGGCTCAGGGTCTTGTCTCCCCACACCGCGTCTGTCTTTTCGTCGATGGTGATGGATCTGTCCCCGTCTCCATCAAAGCCGATGCCCAGGTCTGAGCCTGTGGCTTTGATTAACTCCTTGAGGTCAATGAGGTTCTCTGGTGTTGGCTCTGATCCTCTTCCGGGGAAGCTTCCATCGATCTCAGAGTTTATAGTGTACACTTTGCAGCCAAGCTTGCTCGCCAACACTGGCGCCGTATATACGGCTGCACCGTTCCCAAGGTCAAGCGCCACTGATAGCGTTGCCTTCTTTATGGCTTCTTGATCGACGTGGCTCATCACTGCGTCAGTGTATTCCTCAACATAGTCGTGGTAGAATACCTTACCCACTTGATCCCATCTGCATTTCATTGGTCCACCTTTATCGACTAGCGCCTCGATCTCAGCCTCTAGGTGCTTTGGTGCTTCGACTCCATCATGGTACATTATCTTGACGCCGTTAAACTGGGGTGGGTTATGGCTCGCAGTAATCATGATGCCGCCATGTAACTCGCTTCGACTTATCATATACTGGAGCGCAGGTGTCGGGGCTACCCCGAAATCATGAACATTACACCCCACGCTAAGTAACGCGCTCACCACAACATCCCTGAACATGGGGCTCGTGGTACGTCCATCGCGACCAACAGCGATATCCTTGCCCAATAGGCTTCCAGCAGATGCAGCTATGGTTGAAGCTAGTTCTAGGGTAAAGTCTTGGTTTATTACGCCCCTTATCCCGTTGGAGCCGAACAGCTTGCCCACTACATCACCTGTCTAGGCTGTAGTATGCTCTCTTCCACTGTCTTACTTGGGCAGATGCTGACGCCCTCCGTGATGGTTACACCATCAGAGATCTGAGCAAAGTCACCTACAAGGCTCCCAGACTCGACCTTCACCCAACGCTCCAGCACGCTGTTCTCTCCTAGAATGGCGTTCTTGACGCTGCTATAGTCCTCGATCACTGCACCCGCGAATATTATGCTGTTCTCGATCCTGCAGCCTTTTCCAATCATCACGTCATCTGCTATGGAAACATTGGGGCCTATCCTGGAGTCAGCTCCGATGGTAACGTTTTCACCGAAGTTGCATGGTCCCTTCAAGGTAACGCTGGAGTCAATATCAACGGAATCAGGTTTCACGATATCCCTTTGCCTAGCCAATATCGCAGCGTTCCCTGCCAGGTAATCAATTGGCTCACCGATGTCCATCCAGAACCCGTGGCTCTCGAACCCATAGAGCCTCTGCTCATCAGCCAACTTGGGGAAGACCTCTGTCTCTATTCGCACCTTCTTTCCATCCGGAATATAGTCAAATATCTCGGGCTCCATGATGTATATCCCCGCGTTTATCAGGTTACTCGGAGCCTTACCGAACTCGGGCTTCTCTACGAAACGGGTGATGCGTCCCTCCCAGTCCAGCTCAACTGAGCCATACCTTGAGGGGTCACTTACCTGTGTCAAGGCCACAGTGGCTATGCCTCCCTTCTCATCGTGGTAGTTTATCAACCTCCTGTAGTCAAAGTCTGTGAGTAGGTCCCCGTTCATCACCATGAACTTATCACCGTTGAGCATATCCTTGGCTTTCTTGATAGGTCCACCCGTGCCTAGTGGCCGCTGTTCTCTCGAATACAATATTCCGAGGTCGTACTTGGTTGGTCCAAGATATCGTACCAAGGACTCAGCCATATAGTAGACCGCTAATACAACATTTTCTATCTCAGCGTCTCTGAGGGATTCAAGGGTATAATCAATGAGTGGTTTGTTAGCTATCGGGAATAGGGCTTTGGGTCTGCTACAGCTCAGTGGCCTGAGACGTGTTCCAAATCCTCCTGCAAGAACCAGGGTCTTCAATAATATCGCCGTTTGATACGTTTGAGGCGAGAATAAGAATTTATCGACCTATAATAAGAAGCCCAGTTCCTCGTTAATCCGCTCATTACCGAGCCTCTCATAGCGTTCTACTGAACCCACATCGTACCAGAAGGCGTTTGTTAGATAGGCCGCGACCTTATGTTTGTACTCCACAAGGTACTGAACCACGTCACCCATCATGTCAAAGCTTGTGAATTGGCTACCCACTTGAAGCTTCATCATATCATCAATGATGCTACCATCAATCACCAGCACCCCTATGCTTGCCATCGTGTCTAGCAGGGGTTTCTCCTTGAACGCAGTGATCCAGTCTCCATCCACTTCTGCTGTTCCCTCATTGATCCTAAGCTCAGTGGTAAGCGCGATAGTGGCTTTTGCACCTGTTTTCCTGTGCTGTTCAAGGAGCTCAACGAGGTTGATGTTGCTCACGATGTCCCCGTAATAGATAATGAGGGTGTCATCTTTGCTGAATGCTCCCTCGTTGTAGGCGTTGAGTATGGCGTTTGCGCTGCCCTTCCAGCCAGGCTTGTCCTCAACGTAACTCAGGTTTACGCCGAAGCGTTCCCCTTGGTCAAAATAGTTCTCGATCTGGAGATACCTATACCCAACAAGCAATACAATGTCTTTGATGTCGTGGTACCTGAATAGCCTGATAATGTATTCGAGTATGGGTTTCTCCTTATCACCGATTGGTATCATGCATTTCTGGAGATAATTAGTCAATGGCCTGAACCTAGTACCCAAGCCACCAGCCATTATAATGCCCTTGACAGCCACATTACTCATCCCGGGAAGCCAATAGGAATACTCCAACTATCGCCGTAACTGCTCCGAGGAGCCTGAGTACTCCCGGGCTTACCGGGTCTGGTATAGTGTTGCTCGCATTCAGGAACATCAGTACACCTGTTGCTAGGAAGATGAATCCTGCTAGAATCGTCGCGAGTCCTGTGAGGTTTAGTTTAGGGAGTTCAACCATTGTTTTCACCTGTTTGATGTATTATTAGGGTTAAAATGGTTACCCTCCCAGCTTGTCCGGAAGATACTTGTCGACGATATAGGTGAGCCCATAACGGCTGAATGCCTCAAGCTCCGCTTTCTGCTCAAGCTCGATGAATTTATCTAGCTCACGCTGCCAAACATCATCCTTGTACCTCGGGTCATCCTTCAACTCCTGGAGACGCTTCTTATCAAACTCAGTGCAGGGCTCAGTGGGCAGCTTATAATCGATGATATCGCTGCCCCAGACACCGATCCACTCTGCATCTGGTGTAGTGAGCCCGCGAAGATGAGCCGCGTTAGCGGATCCACTGATAATAACCATGGCGATGTGTATACCCCACGGGTCACCGTCTGTGAATATGTAAACAGGTAAACCATGCTCGTGGTTGAGCCTGTTTATGATGCCTCTTGTGGCTCTTGGGCTCTGCCCAGCTGTGTGGATGAGTATCGCGTTGAACTTTTCATGGGCGCGTTCTTCTACTAGCCTCGTGAACATGGCGCCCTTCTCGATCACAAGCACCTTATCGGCTGATGTCTCGATGAATTCGCTGCTTGTTACTGCTGGTCCTATCATGATCCCGTCTGGGTGGTCTGTCAGGTTGGTTCTCCTCCCCTCGTACCCAGGCACAGTATATTCGATGGTCAGGTCTCCAAAGATGGCTGAACGCTCCTCTGGGAAGATGTGGAAATCCTCACGAGCCCTGTTCAGGGCTACCTCTAGGTCTGTGATGATGTTATCTGACTCTTGCTGTCCAGTGTACTCGATGTCACGCTGGCCTCTAGCAGAGTAATAGACCTCCCTCAATGTGCTGGTCTTGCGCTGCCGTACCAGTTCCTTTGCGAACCAGCTTGTCCAGACCAGCTGCGTGAAGGGCCTGATGTGCCGGATGTTTCTGCTGTGACGCCTTATCATCCTCGGCCCCAATACATATTGCCGGACCTCAGGGTCATACAGTATGTTATCCGTGCTCCTGCTCTGCATATGTATCCACGGGAACTCCCTGTTCTGTATCTGGTCATAGATCAATGCCCCCATCTGGGTGAGGCTCTTCTCCATAGCCTGACGTTTACGTTCTGCTTCACTCTGAGCTCTCGACAATCTGTGACAACTCCTCTATCTTTTCCTCAACCTCGGGCAGGTTAGCGCTAACCGCCTCAAGCAAAGGCTCTATATCCGGTTCCTCATCGCGCTCAGCAAGTTTTGCACTGAACTCAGCGATCTTGGGTAGGAACTTGGCGAATATGTTTAGCCTCCTGCGTTCCCGCTGGATCCTTGTTCTGCGTCTGATGAAACTCCTTACGCCTCTGGAGGCTTCCCTGATGGCGTTGGTTATCTCCTTCTCTACCTCGGGTTGGTCAGCCATGAATTCCTTGCCGACACTCTTGTAGGGGATCTTTGTACTGCATACATGCACAGCGATAACCAACGGCGTCTCATTTTCTACGCTGTAAGTCTTCCAGTTGATATTCTTGTTCGCTGCCTTCCAGATTACCCCACTGCCCTCATCAAACAGCAGGGGTATGCGGTTGGCAAACCTGTATAAGGTAATACCTGGGCCGTTGGTCTTTCTGATGGTTCTCCCAGTGGCTACGGCTGCCTCTACTATGAAGGGGTACCCGGAGTATGTGCTTGGTTTACGGGTTACAACCTTGATGTAGTCTTCCTCTGTCAACCCCAGCTCCTTTGTGATCCCTGTCTCCAGTAGCTCCTCCCCGATGGGGCTAAGGCAGGTGGCTATTGGGCGTTTAAAGTCCCCATACTCTTTAGTGGATCGCACTATTCTTACGATGTCTTCTGGTGAGAGCTTCTTTGGGTTCATATTGGGGTTTATCTCAGCCAGCTCAAGGAAGCGGTCCGCTGTGATGGCTCCCACGCCTTGGAAGTTCTCCATCATGAACTGCTTCATGTTCTTGGCTTTCTTCGAGGCGATGAGGCGTTTGAATGTCTCCACGTCTACGCCGTGGGGGTGAGGCAGCACAGACTCTGGGAGTGGGGGCATCTTGGTTGTCCCCCGTTCAAACTTGTAGAGTCTGCCCTTTGGGTCGATGTATGTGATATCCGCGTAGGGCACCACCATAGCTGTCTGCTTCAAGTACTCGATGAGCCTGTACATGATGCGGCTATAGTCTCCATCCATCTGGAGTTCTACAGCCGTGCCTTGCCACTTTGTGGGGTTGGCCTTTACGTTGTGTTTGAGAACATTGGCGCGGTTGTTCAGGAT
>CAZVMT010000104.1:0-10730 GCA_964628765.1 uncultured Candidatus Bathyarchaeia archaeon
CAACAGCAACAGAGCAGACCGCATCGACGCAACCCTCTACATCGCAGGCATAACCGAAAACGGCGACTACACCCTAGCACTACCATGCCAACGCTGCCAACGCAAAATAATCAACAGCCAAATAAAACAAGTAATACTACTCAAAGACGACGGCAAACCAATGACCATAAACGTAGAAGAATACATCAAAGGAGACACCCACTGGTACACAGAACTCATCAAAGAAGCACACAAAACCCCTAAAAACTTATAAACCAAGCATATGAGAAAAACTCGTACAAACATGAGCCTAGAACAAAAAATCAGCGACCTGGAAATCGAGATCCGAGGAATCATAGACAAGATAGAATCCATCGAAGAAAAATTCGAAGACATCTATGAACGCCTCGAAGAGATCGAAGAAAAACTAGACGAAGCATAGACTCGAAAACTTCTAAAAAACCTTAAAAACACAACCAACAGCCTAGCCATGATCACAAATGGCATTCGGGCCCCACACCTCAAAAGAAATCATAGGCACAAAAACCACAGAACTCAAAGACAAAAAAATCATACTCTGCATCACTGGAAGCGTAGCCGCCATCAAGAGCACAGAGATCGCCCGCGAACTAATGAGAAGGGGAGCCGACGTATACGCTGTCATGACCAAGGCAGCCCAACAGATAATTCACCCAGACATGGTTGAATGGGCAACGGGAAACCCAGTAGTAACCCAGCTAACAGGCCAGATAGAACACGTCACCTACGCAGGAGAACACAGCCACCGCGCCGACCTCATACTGGTCGCACCATCGACAGCGAACACAATCGGAAAAGTAGCTGCGGGAATCGACGACACACCAGTCACAACCACCCTCACAACAGGCATAGGCGCAGGAATACCTGTTATCATCGCCCCCGCCATGCACGCCTCAATGTACAAGCACCCCATCGTAAATGAGAACATAGAGAAACTCCAACAACATGGAATACAGGTGCTGATGCCACGATTCGAGGAAGGAAAGGCAAAGATCCCTGACACCCAGGAAATAGTGCAGGCAGTCATCGACAGATTAACCACAGAGAAAGATCTGGCTGGGAAAAGAATACTCATCACCGCTGGACCAACACGAGCATACCTGGACGCATTCAGATACATCACAAACCCCAGCTCAGGCAAGATGGGGATAGCCATAGCACAAAACGCATTGAACCGAGGCGCAGAAGTAACCATCATATATGGCCCAGGTATCGTCAAACCACCAGCAGGGACAAAAATAGTCAAAATCGTAACCACGGAGGAGATGCTGGAAGCAGTACAAAAAGAACTAAGGCTGAAAAAATATGACACAGCGATACTAAGCGCAGCAGCAGCCGATTACGGAGCGTCTGAGCGAAAGATGGAGAAGACCCCATCAGGCAAGGATGAGTGGATCATACACCTCAAACCATTACCCAAAGTTGTAGAAAATGTGAAGAAAATCGACCCAAACATATACCTCGTCGGGTTCAAAGCAGA
The DNA here is from genome assembly GCA_964628765.1 of uncultured Candidatus Bathyarchaeia archaeon. GTDB lineage: Archaea > Thermoproteota > Bathyarchaeia > TCS64 > TCS64 > RBG-16-57-9. The sequence goes on from CAZVMT010000104.1 coordinate 1,499, forward strand.
GTACAATCTTTCAGATGAAGAACTCATCCAGCGAGCCTATGACAGGATGATGGGTGCGGGAATGGACTTAATTGTTGCCAATGATGTTTCCCGTGAGAAAACCGGATTTGGCACCGATACTAACGAGGTTTTCATCATTGACAGAGATAAGAATGTTCGGCATGTCCAGTTGGTCGAGAAATATGTTGTGGCTTCTAGGATTCTGGATGTCATCAGGGATTCTATCTAGTTCCTTTTTTAACTGGTTTTATTAATTTGTCTCGTTTTTCTGTGACTAAATGCGTGTCTTGTTTATGGGCTTTTTTGGGTCTTTGTATTAGAGACTGTTTTTAACTAAATTATGCTATATATTTTGTAAAATGCGGGAGTTACTTTCAGATCCTGAAAATAACTTTATTAAACGAAAACACCAATCAATGAACTATGAGCAAACAAAAACTCAGTGTAATAACACTACTAATCATAACCCTCTCAATGCTAAGTGTCACAGCGACACAGGCACAGAATATCCAAGACTACGCGATGTGCTATGGATACGGCACAGTCGATCTCCAACCTAAGGGAATTGGCAGTACTATATTTTCATACACAGAGAAAATCGCACTCTGGGTCCAGATCCAGAACCCACCGGACGTCAACTACCGGGTAATATGGATAGACCCAAATGACAGCCAGTTCAGAAACATGGCAGTTACTGTGATAGATAAGGCTGGTGAGAACTGGGGAATAATCTTTGACTCCATTAATGTCGCAGAGTCCACTGCAAAGAACAAACTGGGAGTCTGGACAGTTGAATTATATATCGATGGTGAGCTAGAGCTGAGAAACGAGTTCCAGATAATAGACCTGGAGACAATACAGAATCAGATCGCCGAGGTAATCGAAGATAAAAACGATCTCATAGATGATCTAGATACGCTACGCCTTGAGAACGCGGCTCTCGAAGCACAGATAAGTGCACTGGAGACATCATACGCAGCCCTAGAGGCTCAGGTAGGCACTCAATCCGACTACGAAGATTTACAGGATAACTATGATGATCTAAACGCTGAATATGAGGCAATGAAGGCTAGTCAGAGTACGACTAGGACTATGATGTATGCGGCTATAGTTGTCGCTTTGGTAGCTGTTGTTGTTGCGGTATACTTTGGGTTACTGAAGAAGTAACCTTTTTCTCTTTTTTTAACGGAAAGCATATTACTCATTAGATGTTCGGTTAATCGATTTGACGAAGATACTGGTTCTTTATGATAAGTGGATGAGAGGAGACGCTGAAGAGATGTGGCGAGCCTCTTTCAGGGAAGCTCTGGGGGAAGATGTCGGGAAATATGATATTCTCTATATGGAGAACATTGAGGGGTCATACAAATGGTCCACTGATATCGTTGACAATGTGAAAGAAGCGTTTGGCAATCCAGAGGAGATAAAGAAAGCGATAGCTGGATGCGAAATCGTTGTTTCCGGGTATGCTCCTTTTACCCGTGATGTGATAGAGGCTTCAGATGTTCTCAAGATCATAGGTATATCCCGTGGTGGACCTGTAAATGTGGATCAAAAGAAAGCTACAGAGAGGGGTATCTACGTCTTGAAGGCTGTGGGTAGGAACGCGGAGTCTGTCGCTGATCAAACCCTTGGATTAATACTCTCTGAGTCAAGGCTTATCTCAAGGACTAACAAGGAGATCAAGACCGGAGAATACTTCACCAAAGTAAACGAGAGCGGTCGTTCTGGTTACCTCAGTTCGTTTAACTGGCTGGAGGCTAATGAGAAGGTTCTCGGGTTAATTGGGTATGGTCAGGTCGGTAACCGGGTGGCGAGAAGGGCTCATGCCTTCAATATGCGTGTCGTGGTCTATGATCCCTACATCGATGAGAATATGTTAGTTGATGAGGGATGTGAGCCAGTGGATTTTGATACTCTTCTACGTGTATCTGATTTTATCTCGATTCACGCTAGGTTATCTCCCGAGACCCACCACATGATAGACGAGGATGCTTTTTCCAAGATGAAGAAGACTGCTATATTAATCAACACGGCTAGGGGTAGCATTATCGACGAGAAAGCACTGTACGATGCTTTGAAAAACCGTGTTATCGCCTCGGCTGCACTCGATGTCGTTGAGGAGGACCCAATTAAACAGGATAATCCATTGATTAAACTAGACAACGTTACTTTAACCCCTCACACTGCTGGGCGTTCACCCGACACAGAGATGCGAGGGTACAGACAGGTAGCTCAGCAGGTGGCTCATTATCTTAGAGGAGAAAAAATCCAATTAATGCACGTCGTCAACAAAGAAATACTTGGCTAGGTTAAGGCTATGGTTGATGCTTTTCTGGTTATTGACGCGGGGAGTGGGAGCGTCAAATCATTTCTAATCTCACCCAGTGGTGAGGTCTTGGCTCGCTCTGAAAGATTGTGGGACAGGGATGACTGGAGAAGTGAGGCTGCTTGGGCCATGATTGTTGACTCGGTCTCTGAGTTGATGAATGGGTCCAGTGTGGATGTTATCGGTGTATGCTCTACCAGTATGCGGGAAGAGTTCATACTCCTTGATGAACAGGGAAACGATCTATTTTTTCATCTGAATGAGGAATCAGAAAAACACGGATACAAAACCTTGGATGCCCACGGGAAGGAAATGTATGAGAGCTCAGGACATTGGCCGGTTCCAAATTGGATAGCTGGAGCAATATTACCATGGGTCTATGAAGCTCAGCCAAGGCTTTTTGATTCTATTTCTTCTTTTTTAATGATCAGTGATTGGGTTAACTTCAAGTTGTGTGACGAGATTGCCACTGAGGGAAGCAGTGCCTGCGAAACCAGCTTATACGATATCAAGACTAATGACTGGAACTGGGAATTAATCGAGGAACTCCAGCTACCAAAGGAGATATTTCCTCAGTCTGTGAAGAATGGCGAGGTTCTGGGTTACGTCTCTAAACCGGTATCAGATGAATCTGGGATACCTTTAGGCGTCCCTGTTATTGTTGGAGGGGCAGATACTCAATGCGGGTTACTCGGGATGGGTTTAATGAATGGGCAAGCTGGGGCTGTGGGAGGTACCACTACACCTGTTCAATTAGTCTTGGATGAGCCATTACTGGATTCTGAGATGAGAACATGGAGTAATAATTACCTTATGAATGATTACTGGATTCTTGAATCCAATGCAGGTTACACTGGACGGGGAGTCAGATGGATAAAAGATATGCTTCTTGGCTACGAATCAAGTTATGTTGACCTCATTAGGATGGCTGAGAAGGTACCGGTGGGCTCCCATGGCGTATTGACGTATCTTGGACCGCATCTGTTTGATAATGGTCCGCCTTATTGGCCTATGGATAAGTTGGGGAATCTTCCAGTTGAGCCAACAATAACTGGTAGTCATAATTTTGATCTCGGTACATTGACGAGGGCGGTTCTTGAGGCAAACTGCTATGGGGTGAAGGCGAACTTGGATCAACTCGAAGATATATCTGGTGTCCAGATTGACCTACTCCATTTCAGTGGCGGTAACTCCAAGAGTGATCTCTGGATGCAGATCCAAGCCGATGTTCTGAGTATGCCTGTATATGTTCCAGAGGTGAGGGACGCTACAGCAGTGGGGACAGCAATTCTTGCTTCCCTCGGAACCGGATATTATAGTGATCTTGATGAGGCTCTGGAGAATATGGTTCGACTCGGTAAAGTGTATGAGCCTAGAAAGGCTGAGTCTATAAAGTATCAGAGCCATTATAATCGCTGGATGAATACACGTATTCGGCTCTTCAAGTCATAGTGTATGCTTTTATCTCTAGGTAGTTTTCTTTATTTGATTCCATTGTCGGATATTGAACAACAGCTACGTGATCGATTGACAAATGTGGGTAGACAGCTCTTTGCGGATGGTTTGACACATGGTGCCTCCGGTAATATTAGCGCGAGGGTTCCAGGTACTAGTACTTGTTTGATCAAGCCATCAGGGTATCGCTTCTGTGACCTCGTGCCAGAGCATTTCCTGTTGGTAGACATCAAGACCCGTGAAGTGTTAAAAGGAGACGCCAAGCCAAGCATAGAGACCCCTTTCCACACCAAGCTTTATCTACAGTGGCCTGAAGCAGGGGGTGTGGTGCATATTCACCCCAAATATTGCACAATCTTGTCTATAATCGGAAAAGAGATAGTGCCAATGGGTCTGGACCTCTTTGATGCACCAGCACTCGCTAAGGGGGTTCCTTTATCCAAGTTTGCTCCGCCGGGTTCAGAGGAGTTGGCTGATAACATGGTTGAGGCTATGAGGGAGCATGTTGCGTGTTTGATGCCTCATCATGGGAGTACTACGATAGGTAAGAGTATTGAGGAGGCTGCGAAAAACGCCAAGGTGTTAGAGGATCTTGCCCAGCTTCAGTACGATGTTATGCTGGTGGGTGAACCCGAGTCTCTACCAAGGTCGATGCTTGATATGTTGGTGGAGAGGGCGAAGAGTAAAGGGTTACTGGTGTAATTTCTTCATCTCAGCCAGTTTATGAACCGAGGTCTCACCCTTATCAAAATCAGGCATAGGCTCAGCCTCTATCAACCCGGATTTTATCGCAGACTCCAGTGCTTTCTTTCCTCGGTCGGTCCTGACTATCACAGTTGAGTATCCAGCTGGGCTGCCTACATTACCCACAGAAATATCTGCGAATTCTGATGTAAAGTCGCGACAATGAGTGCAGTTTGGCCGTATCAATGGTTTTACCTTGGAGAGCTTGGCTCTGTGAAGTCTTTCTTCTCCATCCCAAGCATAGAATCGCCCATTCTTGATCTCAAACTTAGTGACCCGACCCGGGTCTACCCCATTGTCCTGTAGATACTTCATGAAGCTATCATACGTGAAAGACTCCATACAGAATAACCCGATCTTGAGAGCTACAGCATCGGAAAACCGCTTATTCTTGAGAGGACCCATGGTGGCGAGGCTCAAGCCACGCATCTGGCACGTCGTCCCAACGACAGCGATTTTTGTTAGTTTCTCTTCCTTTACGGCTTTTTTCACCGCTACCAGCGATGGACTAGGAGTGTACTTGGTTCCGGCTGCTGCTATGATCTCTTCTCTGGTCTTAGCTATTCGTGGTGAGGGTACCCATATCTTGTCGGGTTCAAACCCTGCTACGATTACTCCATCGCCGCCATCTTCTAGGAACTGGGTGAGGAGTGCGGTTACCACACCGCCATCTTGTGCTTTCTCGTGGATATCCACTGATGTTGCCTTGGCTGAGTATGCTTCAGTATAGATTCCTATCAGTGATTCACTGGGTTTTCTAGTTCTACCGAAGATTCTTTGCTCCATTTCCTCCTCATCGAAGTCAGCAACAGGGCAATTCCCATAGCAGATGCCACATTCAATACATTTCCCTATTAGTGTGGGTACTCCGTTATTTAGCTGGATTACGTTTACTGGGCAGACTGCCTCACAGGTTCCGCAGCTTGTGCATTTTTCTGTGTCGATTATATCATTTTTTAGGTCGTTGAAGGTCTTTTTTCCCTGGCTCAATTTATTTCTCTGAATATTGGAAACGTGGAAGCTTAACTATTTTTCCAATTTTATTTATTATTTAGTTCTAAATAATTACAACTAATATTCTGGGTCTCGCAAATGCTCAAAGTTTTTATTGTGAAACCCTATCTTTGAAGAGTCTTGAAGGTGCTAGACATTTGAAGCTAGATGCGATATTTAGACCAAGTTCTGTCGCAATAATAGGGGCCTCCAGCACACCTGGGAAAGTTGGTTACGTGTTAGCGAACAACCTTCTCAAGAGTGGCTATGAGGACCCTGTCTATCTCGTGAATGTGCGGGGTGGCGAGATTCTTGGTCAGAAGGCGTACAAGTCTATTTCCGATATTTCTGGTGAAGTAGAGTTAGCCGTTATTGCTATTCCTTCTGCATATGTTCTTGATACAGTGGTTGAGTGCGGCGAGAAAGGGGTCAATGCACTCATTATTATCTCCGCTGGTTTCAAGGAGACAGGTCATGAGGGCGCCGAGCTGGAGAAAAAGATCGTAGAGACGGCCCAAAAATATGGTATGAAGATACAGGGGCCAAACTGCCTGGGAGCGATCAACACCCATGTTCCATACGATCTCAGTTTCGCCTCGACCCTACCAAAGAAGGGTAGTATCGGTTTCATCACTCAGAGCGGTGCACTGGGAACGGCTATCCTGGATTGGATTATTGCGGAAGAGATAGGGTTCGGTAGTATAATCAGTCTGGGGAATAAGGCGGATCTGGATGAAGTTGACTTCATCGAGGCTATGGCCGAGAACCCGGATATCAAGGTAATTTTACTTTATCTGGAATCCATCGAGAGAGGCAGGGAGTTCCTTGAGGTAGCCTCAGAGGTAGTCAAGAAGAAACCCATCATGGTCGTTAAGGGTGGCACCAGTAGCGCAGGCGCGAAGGCGGCTGGGAGCCACACTGGGGCTCTTGTGGGTAGTTTCCTCGCTTATCAGAAGGCGTTTGATAAGGCGGGTGTGATTCTCAGTGAGAGCATGGAGGATCTGTTCAACTATGCTGTGGCGTTCACCGAGCAGAATCTGCCAACTGATGAGGGTGTAGCTATTGTCACTAATGCTGGTGGTCCTGGTATTCTCTCGACGGATTTGATTGAGAAACTTGGGTTGAAGATGACTGTTCTCAGCGATGAGACGCGTCAATACCTTGAAGAAAAACTTCCCCCAGCTGCTGCCACAGGTAACCCAGTTGATATTCTGGGTGATGCTTTACCGGATCGCTACGCTATCGCTGTTGAGGCTACATTGAAAGACCCCGATGTTCACTCTGTTGTTGTTCTATTAACTCCTCAAGCGATGACAGATAGCTTGACTACAGCGAAACATGTGGTAGATATCTCAAAGAGATACCCTGAGAAGCCGTTAATCTGTGTCTTTATGGGGGGGAACTGGGTCGCGGATGCTAGTGAGTATCTGAAAGATCAAGGTGTTCCATGTTACAATTTCCCCGAGAAGGGGATCAAGACTCTCGACGCGTTATACCAGTATGCCCGGTATCTGAAGCTGCCAGAGTTGGAGCCACCGGTTTTCGATGATATTGACCGGGCTAGGGTTAGGAAGATATTTAATGACGTTATCAATGATGGCCGTAAAGTATTGTTCCCCCACGAGGCTATGCAGGTAGTAAAGGCTTATGGTATTCCTGCCCCAGGCAGTGGATTAGCTAAGACCGCGGATGAGGCTGTCGCTTACGCTGAGGAGATGGGTTATCCTGTGGTTATGAAGGTGGTTAGCCCAGAGATTATGCACAAATCGGATATCGGCGGCGTTGAGCTTAACCTAACCAACTCCAATATGGTTCGGATCGCCTTCGAGGAGATAATGCGCAAGAGCCGAAAAGCCCAACCCTTGGCAAAGATCTATGGTATCACAGTTGACCAGATGGTGCCCAAGGGCAGGGAGATGATCATTGGCATGAGTCGTGACCCTCAGTTTGGCCCCATGGTGATGTTTGGATTAGGTGGAATCTATGTGAACTTCTTGAAAGATGTATCTTTCAGGTTGGCGCCTATGAATGTACGTGAGGCCCAGGAGATGATGGAGGAAACCAGATCATATAACCTATTGAAGGGAGTCAGGGGTGAGCCTCCAGCAGACATAGATACTATTCGTGAGGCTATTTTGCGTGTGGGTCATCTTGTCTGGGATTTCCCTGAATTGAAGGACCTTGATATTAACCCGATTTTTGTCTATGATGAGGGTAAGGGCGTCAGCGCATTGGACGTCAAGATAACCCTCGCTTAACTTTTTACATATTTTATTGCTTCTTTCTGGGTCATCTCTGTGCCGTGTTTTCGCATAAAATAGTAGGCTATGTTTCCGATGTCTCGTTCCAGTATCTCCTCCGCGTTAGGGTGGTCTGTTGAGATGTATTGAGGCCAGTCTATTATCCAGACATGGGTTTCTTCGTCGATCAAGACATTGTACTCGCTGAGGTCACTGTGGATCACTCCAGCAGCGTATGCTTTCTTCATGTTGTCCAGTATGTCGTTGAGGAAGATATCTGGTTCTTCGAGGCTTATGATGTCTGATAGCTGGGTTCCCTTGATGTACTGCATTACTATGATGTGGCGGTTCTGGTGGATAGGTTCGGGTACCTGTACTCCAGCCTCGTGCATCTTCTTGAGTGCCTCATACTCGGTTTCCGCTGCGAGCCTCGACTGGTAGAGCCATGAGGTGTGGCGTCTATCAGAGAGATATTCTCGTTTTCTACGGGTGTCTCGGAAGCTGGTTCTGCCGAGTCTGTGGAACTTCACCGCGACTGTCTCTTCTAATGGTGTGACACCCTCTAGGACATCTGCCTCTTTCCCTATCCCAATCGGCGGTCCGAGGTATTCCAGTATCTCTGCCTTGACCAACGCGTTTAATGCTAGGAGATCATAGGCGGTGTAGTTCATTAGGTAACCCAGATAGGGATCTTGTTCCCTGTAGATGAGTTCGTTCTTGTAGAGTATGTCGAGTCTGTGGTCTATCTCGTTGATGTTGAGTCCGCTGAGTCGGTGCACTTCGTCGTGGGGTACTATCTGGTGCTGTATCATACCGAGTTCTATTGCTTGGAGTACCCTGAGGTCATAGTTTTCCAAGCTTGGTAGTACCTGTGCTGCTTTCTCGGCTGATGACACAGTGAGAAGAAATGGGGTGGTGGCTTATATCACATTCAGTCTGTCTTTAAGTGCGATGGATACAGGTACTCCGACTACGCCAGCTACCAGCATCTGGACCATGTTGAATGGTGCCTCTACCATGGCTGCGGAGAATCCATACATGAATACCTGTACTATGAAGTAGCCGAGTACCATTACTGCTCCGCCTGCGATCCATGCGATGATGGTTTTCTGGAGGGGTCTTCCCTCTGTTGGTCCAGCTAGTTTACCTGCAACGTAACCCTCTGCACCCTTGATTACTGCGGTAAATATCACCCAGTTGTACCATCCACCTAGTAGGTCTGCTAGTCCTGAGCCAAGTCCGCCTGCGAGGGCACCGATAATCGGTCCGAATGTGAGTGCTGTGGTCATGACGATTGCGTCGCCTAGGTTGAAGTATCCGCTTGTGGCGGGGATTGGGAATGCGAACATCATTGTGGCTATGGTTGCGAGTGCGCCCATTACACCGATGGCTGCTATCTGGCGTGTGTTTAAGGATGCCATGGGTATGTACAGTTATAACTATAATATAAAATATCCTAGTTTAAACTATA
>CAZVMT010000105.1:0-2324 GCA_964628765.1 uncultured Candidatus Bathyarchaeia archaeon
TTTTTTTCCATGCTCTTACGGAAGGTCTTGAAGTCTACGTTTAGCCCAGCCTCGAACATCAGCAGGTTTAACGCCATGAGTACCAGCATGGGGGCTAAACCTGTCATGGCTGATGTATCGATGATTCCTGTTACGGGTCCTAGTATGGCTCCGAAGGATATGAGCCAGAATATGTCTGGGATATGTGTCTTGGAGTATAGTATTCCTCCGATGTATGCGAGGAAGAGGGTTAGGCTGAGCAGAATTACGATAATGTTTGCGTCCAAGAATACACTCTCATGTTTTGGGGTGTTATTCGCCGTATTTTTGGTGGGTTATGGTTTAAATGTATTGGGTTGTTAACCATTACTCACTATTATTTAGCTAATATATGTTAATTATCTATGTTTCCAGTCCTATAGGCGGAGACCAATATCCCTACAAGGGTAATGACGCCACCGATCAAGGTGAAGCTATTGGGGGCCTCTCCCAGCAATAGAAAAGCCAGGATACTCGCACCAACGGGTTCGCCGAGTAGGCTGAGACTGACCACGGGAGCTGACAGGTACCGTAGAGCCCAGTTATACAATGTGTGCCCAAATATCATAGGGATCAACGCGATGAGGAAGAACATGCCATAGGTGGCTCCATCGAATCCAGTTAGTCTTGTTCCTGTGACTAGGCTCATCAGGATAAGCGCGACCGCTGCCACCGAGTAAACAGGAGTAACATAGGTTGCGAGGTCCAGGTTCTTCCTGTAAATACGGCCCCCAAGAATATACAGCCCAAGCATCACTCCCCCCGTGAGTGCAAGTAAATCCCCCGTTAGGCTCCCTGAGTCTCCTCCAGCGTCACCCATGGCGATAATCGAGATCCCTATGAAGCACACGATGATGCCGATGAGTGTTCTCTTTGTGATTTTATCCCCGAGGAAGAAGTGGCTGATTATGGCGACGAAGATGGGGTCGATGTGGACGAAGATGACGCTACTCGCAACAGATGTGAGGCTGAGGCTCGTTATCCATGACGCAAAGTGAATAGCCAATACCACGCCCACAGCGAATAGGCTCAACAGCTGGCTTTTCCCCTGTGTCCTCAACTTTTCCACTCCATTGTTTCTGAGGAAAAAAGGGGTTAACATGGCTACGCTGATGATCATCCTGTATGACGCTATGGCTAGTGGGGGAGCGTCAGTCCACCTTATCAGTATGCTCGCTGTGCTGACAGCGATTATACTAATCAATAATGCTAGGTTAGGTGGTAGGCTCGGTCTCTCGCCCATGAAGATAGTCTACTCCTGTTATGTATAAAACATAATCACGTGGCGTTTTTTCTAGACGAAGGAGTCTATGGATACTTGGTTAGTCCTAGTGTTCGTGTAGGGCAGGTTCGCCTCTGTGCCAAAGTTGTAATAATTGACCAAGCCTTTGTCGGACTCATATACGACGACAAAGTCCTCGGATACGCCGTATGGTACCCCATACATCTTGATCTCTATATCGTGCTTATCGGCGATTTCTCTTACTTTTTTCATTACTTCATGGATTTCCGTTAACGGTTTTTTGTTGTACTCTGGTTTCAGGTTTCCATATGCAATGAATCCGTATTTCATGTTAGTATAGATTAATCATTACAATTATATATGCATTAATGGGTTGCCCTGAAATCTATATTTGCTATACAAAGTGTGCAAAATATAGCGGTTTTTGACGCATATTTTAATAAAAATGATATAATTGCCGGTCTCTCTTCGTAATAATTAAACACATGCTCCAAGACTGTGATTATTGGTTATTATGGCGATTTATGAAGTTGAGTCATGGAAGGTTAAACCCGGTAAGGAGCATGAGCATGAAGAGGCGCTGAGGAACTGGATGGCGTGGGTCAAATCTCACAAGGAACTCTTCCATGAGTGGAAGAGCCTCAGGTATGTCACTAAGTATATCGCGGGTGAGGAGACCGAGCGACATGTGATGATCTGGGAGTATGAGAGCTTGGCTGCGTTTGAGGCGTACAAGGCGCGGAGGAAAGACTATGAGGGTCCTTATGCGGATTACAAGAAGGTTGACCCATATCACATGGATGTCTTTGATCACACCAGCATGAAGGTCGAAGTATGGAAACCACAGGACAGGGATCTCTGGATCGAGTAGGCTTTTATCTATTTTTATGTTTATCATGACGTTTTTGGTATTGATTACCCGGTTACTATGTACACATTTAAATCAGAAATTAACTGTTTTGGGGCTGGTTTCAGCGCTGGAGCCTGTTTAATGGCTGGGATGCTCCTACGGGGGCGGGCGCCCCCCCCCCGGGGGGGGGGGGGGGGGGGGGGGGGGGGGGGG
>CAZVMT010000105.1:2334-10696 GCA_964628765.1 uncultured Candidatus Bathyarchaeia archaeon
GGCATTTGGTATAGATCGTGATCGGAAATAAGCTGTTTTGGGGCTGGTTTATCGTTTGGAGGCGTTTCTGGGGCTGGGATAAATACCCCCTCCCCCCTAAAATGTGTGTAGTAGGCGGCTTCACTGTAACCGTTAAATACAGATAACATTTAGGGATTTTTGGAAGGAGACACTATGGGTGGAGCCTTCAGAAGAGCGAGAAACTGACAGCTCCCCTCGGGGGCAAGATCTGAAAGGATGGTCAAAGCCTCGCTCTTCAATCTCACTTCTCCTTTTTCCTTCTGTTTGGATCATCACAATTTGTGAGTAAATATTATAACCAAAGAAAATATCGTTAGCGATGTGGGTGAAGCTGGGTCCCAAAAAAGCAATAAAAACAGCATTCTCCAAGACTTCAGCTTCATACGGGGAAACTTTCTAATCATTCTCACAGGCTGGCTCCTAGTGGACTTCTCAAGGGAGATGGCGCATACATATTATCCGCTGTATTTCACCGCGTTGGGCGGAACTGCGACGATCCTTGGAGCGATAAACGCTGTGGCTATCTTGGTCGAGGCATATGTCAAGATCCCTGGTGGGATCCTCGCTGACAGATTCAGACGAAAGAAGCTTATTATCGTAATGACGGTGTTTGCTTCCGCGTTTTATCTAATCTACGCTTTTGCGCCTTCATGGCATTACCTATTGCTAGGTCAAGTTCTCACCGGTCTATGCTGGATCTATGCACCTGGTTTTGACAGTATCGTTATGGAGTCACTCCCAGAGAACAAGCGTGGTACTGGATACAGTCTCATCAACCTCATAACAAAGGTCTCGACAACACCATCACCCCTGATAGCTGGATTACTCTTTACACGCTACGGGATCATCGGGACATCAAGAATCGGATTCATCTTTGTCTCCGCTGCATTCCTAGCAGCCTCGCTCATGAGGTGGAGACTCGTAGAGGAGACTGATAAACCAGAGGTGACAGCTAAGGATGTGGTGGAGAGTCTTAGTAATTTTAAGGGATTCAGTGAGGGGGTAGAGATATGGAGAGAGGTCCCAAGGAGTCTCACGGCGCTTTTCTCAGTAGAACTCCTGTACATTATCCCAAATGTCATGTTCAATGTCATAATGACGCTTTACATAGTCAATGATCTGGGTATCTCTGAGGTTCAGTTCAGCCAACTGGGGGCAATCATCGGAGTAACCATGATATTATTCGCTATCCCCATGGGTAAGCTCATTGACAGGTTTGGGAGAGTGAGACCAATGCTATTTGGGTACGCATTGACAGCTGCTGCTATCCCAGTGCTCTTTGACGCTAATTTTACCCAGTTGGTCCTCGCCACCCCCATCATTGGGTTGTTAAATGTCCTCTTCTACTCTGCTTCTCAGGCTCTCTGGGCTGACCTGATCCCAGAGGATAAACGTGGACGTGTCATGGGGAGCAAAGGGTTTTTCAGCCTCATAGCGATAGCCTGTGGAAACGTACTTGGTGGATTGATCTATGATAACATCAGCCATACCCTGCCCATCTAGATATTCTGGGTGGTAACTATACCCTGCTTCATTATCACGTGGCTCTACGTCAAGGAGCCCAAGAGATCAGAAGAAGTAGTGGAAGATTAAGTCAAATCTACCACGTTTTATCAGCGTCATTCCGCTGTGCCTCATGATCTCCTTGATCTTCGTCCTGTACTCAGGCTTGTAGCAGTGAATCTCACAGTTCTTACATGTTGGCTTAGGGTCTTGGGGGCAGTATTCCCGCCTCAAAGTGGAGTAGCGGAGGGTGTCGTGGCATTCCTCGCAGAGAGTTATGTCATCCTCATTGGTCTTCGCTCTATCTTTGTGTTTTGTGTCGCAGTATATCTCTATGAATTGCCTTAGAACCTTGATGTCTTCATCGACCTTTGAAGCCATACCACATCTGCCATGTCACCGTATTTTAACCTATTTTCTGGTAAAGAGTTTATGACACGAGGCTAGTAACTGACATATACATAGATTTAATAACCGGTTTTGGTTCTTACCCGTGAATACCTAGATCTTAGGCAATCTATCTTCTAAGTATCATCACGTAATAGGAGTGAAAGTAATGGGTTATAGAGAGAGGCGCAGATATGATCGTGGTCCACGAGAAATGCACAAGATCATCTGCAGCGACTGTGGTCAGGAAGCCGAGGTTCCGTTCAAACCAACCGAAGGCCGTCCCGTCTACTGTCAGGAATGCTTCAAGAAGCACAGGCCACCACGCAGGTACTAAGTATCTGCACATATCTGCTGGATAACCCGCTTCGGGTTTCCAAGCAATTTTTTATTAATTAAATTATGATACCTTTAAATGCCACCAGCCTGCCTTGAGGCTGTCACGTCTAACATATTCATGTATATAGCTAACGAGGCGACCGCATGCGTAGTTTAGTGATATGAGTAAAAACGTATGCAGGTACAAGACTTCAATGATCTACCCCTAAGTAAGGATGTCCTCAGGGGCATCAGGGCTCTAGGGTTCGAGAAACCATCACCAATTCAAGCACAATCAATACTACCATTATTGGAGGGCAGAGACGTAATAGGTCAAGCCCAGACTGGAACCGGTAAGACCGCCGCTTTCGGTATACCAATGGTAGAGAGTATCGATATCAGCGATAACAGAGTACAGGGGCTAGTGTTAGCCCCCACCCGGGAGCTAGCGATCCAGATAGCCAACCATATCTCACGTATCAGCAGGTACATGGGCATCAAGGTCTGCCCCATCTATGGTGGGCAGAAGATCAATGGACAGATTAATCAGCTGAAACGAGGCGTCCACATAGTTGTGGGTACGCCTGGGCGAATCATTGATCACTTGAATCGTGGTACCTTGAGGCTGAGGGCGGTTCAGATGGTGGTCATCGATGAGGCTGACAGGATGCTGGATATGGGTTTTGTTAAAGACATCAATAAGATACTTGACAATGTCCCCAAGCATAAGCAGACCAGTCTATTCTCTGCCACCATGGATCGGAATGTCTGGAACATATGCAACAAGTATATGGACAGACCCGAGAAGATCCTGGTCAGCAAGGATGAGATAACCCTAGAGCAGATCGAGCAAAGATACATCCGGGTTGACTCAGCGAGTCGATTCCCTATACTAAAAGAACTCATACATGAACAGGGTGTCCAGAAGGCGATAATATTCACGAAGACCAGGAGAGGAGCCTACAGCCTAGCGAAGAAGCTCAAGAATAGTGGCTTGAACGCAAACGCACTCCACGGTGACCTAACCCAGCCCCAACGAGATAAGGTCACACAGAGCTTCAGGCGGGATAGGTTGGATTTCCTAGTAGCCACTGATATCGCCGCTAGGGGTCTCGATATAGACGCTATCACTCACATCATCAACTATAATATGCCTCAGGAGACCTCAGCGTATTTCCACCGGATTGGACGAACCGCGAGGATGGAGACCGAGGGTACAGCTATCACCTTCGTTGCCCACGGCGAGGAGGATTCGTTAAATGAGATCAAATCCCAGACAGGCACAAAGATCACTGAGTTGAAGACCAGCATAAAGGTGAAAGAGGGTCCCCCAGAGAAGTTTAAGGCTATTTGTAGGAAATGCAAGAAAGAGTTTGAGCTACCATTCAGACCCACTGATGGGCGCCCTGTCTACTGCAAGCCCTGCCTAAAAACCAGGCACAGCAATCGCCGAAGAAGACACTAGTCTTTTCTATTATTCCTTTCACTGTTTGTAATTGATCGAGATGGCATGCCCAGTTGTAATAGAGACCCAGATGGGAGACATCAAAGTAGAGATAAACCAAGAGAAAGCACCGATTACGGCTGGGAACTTCCTAGGCTACGTCGATGAAGGACTTTATGATGGTACCAGTTTCTTCAGAACAGTAACCATGGATAACCAGCCCAATGATGAGGTGAAGATCGAGGTAATCCAAGGCGGACAGGTACCAAAAGAAAAAGAGCATCCACCCATACTGCTGGAGAGGACAATGTTAACGGGTTTAAAACACTTGGATGGCGTTATCAGCATGGGGCGGTTCAAACCAGACTCAGCCAAGAGCAGCTTCTTCTTCTGCATAGGCGATCAACCCGAACTGGATTACAGTGGTAAGCGCAACCCTGATGGTCAGGGCTTCGCTGCCTTCGGTAAGGTGATAGAGGGCATTGATGTGGTGAGGGCTATTCAGGTTGAGCCCCATGAGGAGCAGAGGTTGACTCCTCCCATCGAGATACATAGAGTAAGACGAGTCTAAGCCTTCCTATGTTTCAGCGAGTTTGGATTTATTCGGGTTATCCATTCTTCGCGTCTGTGCTTTTCTGGAGGGATTCCTGTATGTTGGGTATCTCATTGTTCTGGGCGTGGAGCCACGTCATGGGACCCTCATAGACATCTTTTCTCGCCAGAAGCACCGCTGCCTGCTCAAGCCTCTGCTCCACCTGATCAATGAGATCTCCAAAGGTCTTCATGAAATCATTAAGCTCCTTAATCATACTATCAATCTCATCCAGTATGTGATCAGGTATCTCACAGTCCACGCACCTGAATCCCTCGATGGCATTCTCGAAGTCATCCATGGCTTTACTGAGGGCATCGAGCAGTTGTTGAGCCTCATTGATGCACGTGTGCAGCGTTCTACTAGTGTATCTCGTAGAACGCGCCATATCGTCATCTACCCAGCTCTGGAGCAGGTTGATGGTGCGTAGAGACTCCTTCCTGATGTTTGACGCCTCCTTCCTCGGGTCCTCGCCGGTTATGAGCTTCGCTATGCCTGTACCGATCTCGGTGTACGCCCAAGTCTCAAGGCTAAGAACATCATTTACAGTCGAGCTGAGACCACCCGCAATACTCTTCCCAGCCTCAGAGGCGATATACTTACCCACCTCTTTCATGGCTGCTTCTCCCCCCTCTTTGAAGGCGGTCTTACCCATTCCGCCACCAGTCTGAACGAGTCCAGCGATCTTCTGCACCGTCTCAGCGTCTTTCCTGATCTCCTCCTCGGACTGAGTTAGGCTCTGTATCATGGCGTAGGCGATGTCCCACTCCATTATCGTTCGGCTAACTTCCCTGATGTCTGCTCGCCACTGGTCACGATAGGTGTTAAGGTTGTCTTGCACGTCCCCGACTGCGTTATCTAGGTCCATCTGGGCGTCCCAGCAGGCTTTCTCTTCCTGCTCGACTATCTCTGGGTGTTCCTCGCAGAAGTCTCCTGTTTTCTTCTCCTCTTCTTTCTTTTCGTTTGGTTTGACTTCTCCTTTGGGTTTTATCATGTTGTATATGAAGAAACCAGCTATGCCGAAGAATACCACCAATATGATTAACAGTGGATCGATCCCTGGCTCCGCTGGTTCATTAACGGTTACCACATCGTTTACCTGTAATGTTGCGCCTTCGGGGTCCGTTACCGTGAGTGTGATGGTCTTCTCTCCCGGCGTATCAAACGTAGTGATAACAGTGTCCCCTGTTAGGGTCTCCCCATCAATACTCCATGTATAGGTTAGCTGGTCATCCCCAATGTCACTGGCAGTAGCGTATAGTGTCAAATCCTCGTCAACCTCTACTGTTGCCGGGGTTATGATTTCGGCGTCATATGGTGGCGTATTCTGGACGTGGATGATCTGGGTTACCTCCCCTGACTCTCCAGATGAGTCGGTGATCCTCAGCGATACAGGATAATCTCCCTTATTGGCGAAGGTATGAGTGTGTACCGGTGTATCCAGTAAAACCTCGTACACCCCGTCCCCATCCAGGTCCCACTCATAGATATACGTCAGCGTTGAATCCAAGGCATTCGATGACGCATCCAACTCAAAAGGCGTCCCCTCCTTGATTAACTCAGGGAAATCAAAAACAATTACTGTTACAAGGTCTAGGGGGATGTCGATGATTATCGGTGGCTCCTCAGGCTCCCCAGTGATAATATAGGTGATTGGGTTTTTATCTACCTCTGGGACCGTGTCTACGGCGATTCCTTGGATCACGTATACCCTGAAGTTGGAGCCCATTGAGTCTCCGATGCTTGAGTGGTCTACTGAGACAGTCAGCTTGGTCCCATTTACTTCAATGCTTGGAACACCGGTCTCAATCCATGCCCCAGAGTCGTATTGATAGACACCGCCACTAGACATTCCCTCTGTGTGTTCTGTCTCCACGAGGTAATCCACGCCAAGCCCATTATAGTACCAAGGAGGACCTACAGACCCCGTGGCTGTATCCTGGTCTGTATCCAGGGCTATCTGAAGGCTGTATGGGGCGTCATTTGGGATGGGTGCTGAAAACTCTACGTAGAAATCCAGTGTGGAGCCATCCTGGGTTACCCCAGCCTCAACAGCATCCAAGAACAATGGCGCTGGAACCTTGTTGTTATCATTATAGAATACATGATAATCAAAGCCGTCATCAAGCTCATCTGTTACTGAATATGATGTAAACTCTCCCCAAACAGGATAACTGTTTGAAAATAGAATTAGCAGGATGAATAACCAGCTAAAACCCCTTTTCTTCATAGACACCAGATGGATTTAGTTTCTTCTTTCATAAAGAATTAACCCCAGTTTATGGCTCCGCTGGCTCGGTTTTTCCTTGACCGTGTTAAGTCTACATTAATCTACTATCTTGTTGTGTCTGATGTTGATATTCTGATCCTCAAACTGAGTTGAGCCTGAGAAGTTCACCTATCAAGACTTGTCACCCTTTCTATCCCTTTTTATCTCATCCTTTTACATCCCTAGATATGATAGAAACCGATTCACATGGTACCGTAGAGCGTTACAGGGAACCCCTAGACTGCTTATTAGCTGGAACGTGGGGATTCACAGAGTTCAAGGAGCTACCATTGATAGGCGAATGGGCTACAGCGATACAATCAATTCCTATCGCTGTGCATGTCTGCCTTGAACATGAATGCGCTGTCAAGCTGAAGGACGCGCTATGGAGCCTCAGCCCCCTCTCACCCAAGTTCGTCAAAGATGGGCATATCGACGTGGGGTCCCTTGGGCAGGAGTTGATGGGTTTGGCTGAGGATACGGCCTTCGCCGCTATAGCTGGGGGTATTGGTTTGCAGGTGAATCAGTTCGCGTCGTTACTGGGCTCAATTGCGTTGTACTTGAGTGTCAACTCCACCATCGTGGCTACCCAGATCGAGTTATTCGAGAAAGGAGACGGAGTATGTCTCCATAAGGGTCCGCTGCCTTGGCCCTTTCCTGTGAAGGTCGGTCCCTTCCTCGTGGATATCCCGGTTATTGTGAGTCCAAGGCTGCCGGTCTCGATCAAGAACACTGACTAGTTTTTGGGTGGTTTTCCTCGGATCAGAACTGCAGTACCTAGCTGCCGACAATGATCAACGATGCCGAGCCGAGGATTGTTATTAGATACGCAGAAATTACTTATAATATTTGCGCTATCAGATAAAAAATAATCTTGTTTCTGCGGAAATATGTTTTGGAAACCATGAAATAATGCCCTTCGACACACTTACGGGTATCAAAGTGAGAGCCATGAACATCGTATTAAGAAAAGCAAAGCCAGAAGACCGGGAAAAGGTCATCTGGGTGGAGTCACTATCAACGCCAACCCTGAGCTACGTACCCTACGTCTGGGACATGTTCATCAACGACACCCAAGGCGACTGGAGCGTCGAGGAAGTAGACGGAGAAGTAGTAGCATGCGGTAAATACAGCATCCTCCCAGATGGATCAGCTTGGCTGGAAACGCTAAGGGTTATTCCCGCGAGGCAGGGGATTGGACTCGGCAAGCGTCTCTACATGCACTGGCTGAAGCTGAGCGCTGAGAAGGGTGTCAAGACCATGAGGATGTATACTGGGGTCAAGAACGTGGTATCCGCTGGTCTCGCCCGCAGATACGGTCTTAGTCTCGCACAGACATTCCATGGCGTCAAGATGAAGTGTGAACCCATCGAGGTGGAGCTTGACACGGATTTCCAGCCCATTGTTGACCCAGTTGAAGCCACAGAGCGGTTGATGCCCCTAGGTATGAAGTGGGGTGGCTGGATGGTGATGAACCGCACCTACTACAAGTGGAGCCCCGAGCTCTGCAAGTGGCTCAGCGAGAACGGAATGGTTTACAGAGACAAAGCTACTGGCAGCGTCGTGGTCATGGGTGCACGTTTCATGAAGGATAAACAGCTTCACATCGGTTTATTCGACGGCGACATCCAGAAGTGTTTAGAGTTCGCCCACGTTTATGGAGCATCTAAGGGCGTTGGCTCAATGCACTGCCTCTATCCTGAGGATAAATCTGGTATTGAGAAAGAGTTGCTGGATTACGGGTTTGAGATGGAGCCATCTCCATTCATAGTGATGGAGATCAACCTCTAACACTATCTCGTTATCTCCGTGGGAACCGTTAGTAATA
>CAZVMT010000106.1:0-10647 GCA_964628765.1 uncultured Candidatus Bathyarchaeia archaeon
TGAACTTCTCACCAGTCTCACACAGAGAGTCACCGTCATCGTTGACTCCAGTGATTGTCATGATGGTTCCATTCGCGTTGTATAGCTCTCCGTGGCATCGTGCGTTGGTGTATGTAGCTACCATTTTACTGTCGTCTAGGTCGATTGGTTCATGACCCTGGCTGAGCTTGATGTAGAAGGTCAGCTTCTCTAGGTCGATGTCGGCCTGGTCGCCTCCAGTGGAGCCGAATTGTCCGATTACGCCGCTGTCAACCAGTAGCGCGCTGCTCGCCTCTGCCATACCACTTGAGATGACTGACTGTGCTTTCTCGGCTGTCAGGAATCCCATGTTAAGTACAACGAATGCGAACGCTGCTGCTGTGATGACGAATGCTACTAATATAATAGCCGTCTCAAGACCGGTCATACCGCTTCTTTTGGTTAATTTCATTTTGTTTCTCCTCCCCGCTTCGGGGTACGAACAAAACTCTCTGAAAGCGCTATTTAGCGAAATGTCTGCACCATCTCTCTA
The DNA here is from genome assembly GCA_964628765.1 of uncultured Candidatus Bathyarchaeia archaeon. Taxonomy (GTDB): domain Archaea; phylum Thermoproteota; class Bathyarchaeia; order TCS64; family TCS64; genus RBG-16-57-9. The sequence continues at coordinate 512 of CAZVMT010000106.1, forward strand.
CATACTTTGACTCCTATGGGTCTGCGGTAAAGATTTAAAGAGATAGTGAGTGCATATTCGATGATCTATATTGAAGAATGTTAAAATCGTCTCATATGGTATCGGAGTCATCGGTAAACGATTAGCCACATATCTCCTCTCAAAGGAGGGGATCGAGATCGTTGGAGCCATCGATATCAACCCAGCGATTGTGGGAAAAGATCTGGGTGAGGTGCTTGGAAAGGGAAAGATCGGTGTCATCATCAGTGACGATGTGGACAAGGTTCTCAGCGAGACCAAGCCAGACATAGTATGCCACACCACTATGAGCTACCTGCGCCAGACCTATGACCAGTTCGCTGGGATCCTCAAGCATGGAGTAAACATCATCAGCACATGCGAGGAACTAGGCTACCCATACGTGGAAGAAGAAGCAGCTGAGTTAGCCAAGAAACTGGATAAACTAGCCAAAGAAAAGGGAGTAACTATGCTCGGGACAGGTATTAACCCCGGCTTCCTCATGGACACCCTACCAATATTCCTATCTGGACCATGTGAACAAGTGGAATCCATGTATATCGCCCGTCAGATGGATGCCGCGACACGTCGAATCCCCTTCCAGAAGAAGATCGGTGCAGGCATGACAGTCGAGGAGTACAGGGATGCGATAGATAACCACAAGATCACTGGCCACGTTGGACTTGAGCAGAGTATGCAGATGATCGCAGACACTCTAGGATGGACGCTTGACGAGATCAAGGTAGATTCCCCGGAGCCTGTGACATTCGATCATATGGTAATGAGCGACGCCATCACTGTACCAGCTGGATGCGCTGCCGGTGGGAAACAGATGGCTTATGGAATCAGCGGCGGTAAGACAATAATCACCATGGATTTCAAGGCATATATCGGAGCCGATGAGGAATTCGACAGCGTGAGCATCAAGGGAGTGCCACCCATCAACAATAAGATCACCCCTTGCGTGCATGGAGACCATGGCACCATCGCTATGACCACCAACATGATACCCCACGTCATCAACTCGGAGCCTGGGTTAAAGACCATGGCGGAGCTACCTCCACCCCACGCCACACCAGGTAACTTCGGTAAATACATAAAGTAAATCAAACGTGATCCACTAGGGTCACATTTTCTTTCTTAAACTCTATATGCTTCAGCCAGTGCTCATCACGAACAGGAAAATCATGTAACACGTGGGTTCCTAGGCTCTCAGTACTAGTATAGACTGCTCTAGCCATAAGTCTAGCTAAACACGCGAGGTTCCGAGCCTCGATATTAGTCACTGATGTATCCTTTTTCTAGTCTGGTCTGTGTTCTATGGTATTGTTCATTGAGTCTTTTTACTGCTTGATTTAGGCTATCTCGATCCCTGTTGACGCCAACGTGTTTCCACATCAAACCCTGTATCTGTTCCCTATACATGTCTGGGGGTCTCATTCTGCAGCTATACCTCCTTGGGCTTGGCTGCTGTTGGATTCCATTAACTTGCTCTTGGTGATGACCGTTACAGGGGTCTTATCTGCTGATAGCAGGGCAAAGCTCAACTCAGCGAGACCCGTGCCCATAACTAGATAGTTACTCGTGTTATGTCACCAGACTCGATTCAGAGGGTGTTCCCCTATCCCACAATAAATATAGGTGATTTTATTTTGCCCAGGCCTTCCTGATGCTGCTTGATTTCTCTGTCGCAGCCTGGACCGCGTTCATCAAAGCTGTCCTGAGTTTACCATCCTCAATCTGATAGATGCCCTCAATAGTAGTACCGCCTGGAGTGGTAACCATCTCAGCGATCTCACTGGGAGTACAGATATTATCCATAATCAACCGGGCGGTACCCAGGACAGACTGGGCTGAGGCTACCCTGCACAGTTCTCTTGGGAGTCCGACTCTCAGACCTGCATATGTTAGCGCCTCGATCACTATTGCTACGAAGGCTGGTCCACTGCCGCTTAGCCCTGTTACGGCGTCCATATATTTTTCCTCGATCTCCATGCATGTCCCCATGGTGTTCAACAGTGACTCAACAGTTGCCTTGTCTTCAAGAAGAGTCGTCGAACCCATGGTGTATGCTGTGAATGATTCCCCAGCCATTGCGGCTATATTAGGCATGGTCCTGACGTATCTTGCCTCTGGCATTATGGCTTCGAGGGAAGCGATGGGGATTACAGCCGCTGTTGATATGATCAGCTTCCCCTGCACTTCTTCCCTGATCTCTTTTAGCACGTTTTCAGTGTCGTTGGGCTTGACGCAGAGGAATATTACATCAGCTTCCCTTGCAGCTATCTTGTTGTTATCAGAAATGTTAGCACCGATGTCAGCCAACGGAATGAGCGCATCGAGATTTCGCCTGGTCGCTATTACGCTCTCTACTTTTTTGGATTTTATTAGGCATTTTACTATGGCGCCTCCTATGACGCCTGCTCCTATGACTGATACGGTTCTAATCATTGTTTTTCACGTCTTTATCCATTTTTTCGTGTACTTGGCTACTTAAATATTACATCTATATTATAAAAATTAATCAATAAATTATTGCTTTTTTAACTATTTTAACTATGTATTTGGAAAGCTTTTATGCAAAGAGATTGCCATCTCAGGGTGAAGAATAATGGAAGACTTTGATGTCTCCGCGTTCATTGAACAGCAGACTCAAGCAGTAAAAGACATTATTGGTCAAGAAAAAGCCATCGTAGCTGTGAGCGGAGGGGTGGATAGCACCGTATCAGCGGTAATCGCTCACAAGGCAATTGGTGAAAACCTCATCTGCGTATTTATCGATGATAACTTCATGCGACTCGGAGAAGGAGAACAGGTGAAAAACCTGCTCACAAACGAGCCCTTAAACCTGCCATTGAGGATTCTCAATGAACGCCAGCGTTTCATGGAGGCAATGAATGGGTTTAGCGACGCTGAGGAGAAGAGAAAAGTCTTCAGGGAGACATTTTATCAAACCCTAAAGGACATCGCTACGGAAGAGAACTGTAAATATCTAATACAGGGAACCATCAGAGCAGATGTTGAAGAGACCGCTGATGGGATCAAGACCCAGCATAATATCCTTGAACAAATCGGCATCAACCCAGTGGAAAAATACGGGTTCCAAGTAATCGAACCAGTCAAGAGCCTCTACAAGTATCAGGTCAGGGAAATCGCTCGAAAAATGCAGATACCACCAGAACTGGCAGAGCGTCAACCCTTCCCCGGGCCAGGGCTCAGTATAAGAGTAGTAGGTAAGTTAACAAACGAGAAACTGGACGAGTTGAAGAAAGCTACCTTCATCGTTGAGGAACAGATCGGTCCACATAGCCCATCACAGTACTTCGCAGCGATATTCAGCGGAGAAGCCCCAAAGGAGTTGAAGGTACTCAGGAGAGACGCAGCAGAACTACTGGAGATGTCGGAGAACAATGTACGGGCGGGTACTCTTGTTGAGAAGACGACTGGGATCCTCGGTGGGAAGAGAGCCTATGGCAGCCTGTTGACTATGGCGTTAGTTGATGACTCGGAGCGTACTATTGATCCCAATTATGATCAGCTTGCAAAGATCAGGGATTATGTCTTCGATAACTACCCTGAGGCTACACGCCTAGTGTTATTGGTTGATAAACGAGACTCACCGGGATACACAGTCACCATCAGGGCGGTAAAGACAAGGGATTTCCTAACAGCCACGATAATGAGGCTACCATGGACTACACTGCGTGAGGCAGCATCCAAGATCTTTGACAGCTGCCCAACAGTGAGCCGAATATACTATGACTTGACTCCGAAGCCGCCGGCTACGATAGAATACGAGTAAAAAAGTGGTTAAGGGTTTATTCCCAGTTCCTTGAAGTGGGCTAGAACCCCTTTCTTGGCATATATCAGGTCATTTCCCAAGGTGACTAGGTTGTATTCCTTCTTCATCCTCTCAGCTATTGTTGAACCCGATGCCTCGTGGATACCAGCGCCTACCCCAGCAGCCTTTGATGCATCATACACGATGTCTATGGCTTTCTGAACATCAGGGTGACTCTGGTCACCAAGATGCCCATAGCTCGCACATAGATCGGCTGGGCCTATGTATGTGGAATCGATGCCTTCGACCGAGCAGATGTCCTCGATGTTGGCCACCGCCTCCTTGGTCTCGATCTGTACCACGACCATGATCTCTTGATCCGCTGTCTTCAAATAGTCTGGATCAAATAGGGCGGCTCTCCTCGGGCCGCATCCCCTGAGTCCATCTGGGGCGTACCGTGTTGCCTTGACAGCCATCTCTGCTTCTTCTTTGTTATTCACCCATGGAACCAAGATGCCATATGCGCCTATGTCCAGTGCTCGCTTTATCGAGACTAGATCGTTCCACCTGACCCTGACGATGGGTGTGGTCTTGGTATCTGGACGCATCGCCTGCATCAACGTCTGTGCCATTAGCGGCTCTAATGGAGCGTGCTCTGTATCAATGACAAAATAATCGAAGCCGAGGCTAGACATCATCTCGGTCATTATCGGACTCTCGACTGTAATCCATGTTCCATAGAGCTGCTCATTTGCCTTGAGCCTTCTCTTCAACTCATTTCTCAAATTGATTCACCTGAATTGACAAATAAGAGGCGCCCCAATCCGTATATAGGGTTTCGTAGCTCACTAGATATCCGTTAGAATGTTCTGTATCCCGTCAACCCATCTCAGATAACTGTTAAGTGAAGCCCGCAGGGCTGTGGTATCAGATGCACGTGTCTGGATAACAAGTTGATTATCCTTCAAAATGACACTAGTCTCGGATCTATCAGAGGATGGAGTATCTGTCTCTGGGATCAAAGCCGTCTCGATTACCTTGAGCATCTTCTCGTCTAGATCAATTGTTATAGTGGCTAATACAGGAGTCTCTGGGTTTGACATTGCTTGTTAAAAGAAATAGATGTTTAAAAAAGGATTAGTTTTGGACCCGTATTCTTCGAGAGGCTTGGCCTACTTTTGTCGATGGTGTGTATGCTCCACCAGCGAATGTGTGTCCACATTTTCTGCATCCCCACAGCCCAACGCTTACGCGTTTTACGCTTGGGCTCGCACAGCTGGGGCAATTATGGTAGGTGTGAAGGGAGTCCATTATCCTGCCGTATCGTTTACGGAGGGTGGCTCCTCCCCTGCCTCTTAGCCCTATGTTTTTACGTTTCTTTTTCGCCATTACTCGCTCGCCACTGTGTGTGACCTTATCTCTGCCGCCTTCTCCGCTGCGATATTTATGCATTTCTTTATTTCGTCTAATGTGAAGCCGATTGGCCCAGATTTCTGCAGAGTAGTGACGTTTCCATTCTCTTCGAAGGTCACTGTTAGTCTGCCATCAGCCACTTCTTCCTCATCCGCTGTTGGGTCGAGGATGAAGTGCTTATCGATCTTGTAGATGGTTACTGGGACTGGTTCGCATCGTAGCTTGAGTTTCTTTGTCTTTCCTGTCTCGGATACCTCGTTCTTCTTGGATACCTTGTATCCTGGGATCTCAGCGGTCTTCAGGGCCGCTAGGGCACCTACGCCACAGGCGTCGATGAGGTTTCCATCCCAGTTCAGGATGTATAGGTCTACGAATATGATGTACACCTTCTCCCCTGATACCAGTCCTAGGTCCTCCATGTTCAGGATCTCAGCTGAGCGCAGTCCTCTATCGACTACACGGGCTAGTTCGATGGCTCCATGTGGTGGAGGCCCTGGCTCCCATGTGGGGTGAGCGACTGGAGTGTACTCCGCGTTGCACATTAAGACACCCTCGTCTGGGGTGTCATCGAATGGTGTTCCCAGTCCAGCTTTGACGCCGATTACTACGTGGGTCTTTCCCAGTTTGACCTCTGCTGAGCCCTCTGATTTTTCGAGGAAGTTTGTCTTCACCTGGAATTCCCTGTAGTCTAGTAGTCCTCTTCCATCCATCCTTGTTCCTGCTTCAAGCACTTCTTCGATCTTTTTCCGCTTGAGCCTTGATACTATGTTGTTGCTCATTCTTCTGTCTCCTCCTCTGCTTCTTGGGGTTCTTCCTCTGTCTCGTCGCCTTCTACCATGCCGTATTTCTTCTTGAGGGCTTCACGCTGGATCTCATAGACTTGTTTGCATCCATCGATCGCCATGTTGATGGCTTCCTCTGTCTCCTCTGGCGTCAATATGCCATCCATCTGGAGTAGGGTTACCTCTTCGAGCTTGGGCATGTAAGCTAGTGGTACATCTGCCTCGCCTTTCTTGTCCTCATAGTCTCCAAGGTCTAGGACGATGTTTCCATCCATCTTTCCAGCTGCACAAGCCGCGACCAAGTCTTTCATTGGGATGCCTGCGTCTACCAGCGCGACGGCTGCCGCGTTTACTGATGCGCATCTTGTCCCGCCGTCTGCTTGGATTATCTCGACGAATACATCGATGACGCTTCTCGGGTATCTCTCAAGGAAAAGTGCTGGCTCAAGGGCGTCTGTCATGACCATACCGATCTCCGTGTCCCTTCGTGAGGGTGCGGGTGATCTTCTCGGGTCTACGCTGAATGGCGCCATATGATATCTTACTCTTAGGACACCCATGTTTGGCTTGCTCAGCCTCTTGGGGTGCATCTCTTTCGGTCCATAGACGGCTGCGATGATCTTGTTTCTTCCCATCTCTATGTACGCTGAGCCGTCAGCGTTTGGAACGACACCTGTCTCGATGGTTACAGGCCTTAGTTCATCAGCCTTTCTGCCATCGACTCTTTTGTATGTCTTCCTGCTTTTTCTCTTGGTTTTTGTTTTTGTTTTGCTCATTTTATATGCTCCTTGTCTTGTGAGGTTTTTCCTCTTTGAGCATGTCACTAGTTGAGTGCCAAACACAATTAGCTGCGTTTGTTTAGTTACACCTTCAACTGCTGCAGTTGAAATTGCGTTAACAGATATAAAGAGTTCTTAACTTCGATGAAGAATCAATGGGCTTATTGAATGGTTTTAAATTAAAAATGTGGGATTATGAACTGGTTTTCAGTTCTTTCAGGTATTCTTGGATTCTGTTGGTGAGCCCAGATGTGTGGGCCTCTGCATCGATCTTGTTGATGACCTTGACTACGAGCTCCTCGTCTTCACGGTTTCTACCGCTTATCAGGATCTTACCGTTTTGGCCGATGGTTACTTGGCAACGGCTCTCCTTGAGGATCATGTTTATCATGCTTCCTTTCTTGCCGATGAGTCTCGGTATCTTGGAGGGGGTGATGTTTATGATGAATCCATCTCTTACCTTGCCGAGTTCACGCCCCATAATTGATAGGATGGGTGTACGGCTCCTGTCCAGGTCAACTATCTTGGCTACAACGGTGTCTCCAATGTCCAGTATCTTCGGCATCTCCTGGTATGTCCTGTATGGTTTCCCGATGGCGTCGTTTACCGTGAGGATGGCCTCGGTTTCTGCGCCGATATTTACCTTCCACTGTCCAAGCTCGATGTCTGTAATATCGCCAATAACAAGGTCTCCTACCAGTGGTATGAATCCCGCTTCTAAAGCGATCACGGAGACCCTATCCTTATTGTAGTTTACCAAGCCTACTCTCGTTGCGTAGACGTTTCCTTCATGTCTGTACGTGTTATCCCCGGTCCTGGCTCTCCCTTCATATAGGAGGTCTCCGGGTACTACTATGTCCCTTGTCTCAAATTTCGCGCTCATATTCTCTCCTCTTCTATTTTATTATCTTCGACTGCACGTTTCCCTGCGTATCCTTGCCCAGTGCCTCCATGAGGTCAACCTGCATGGCTGCCGGTAACTCTACGACTGCTACCCATGACCCGTCTGCTTGCCACTCATCCCGCTTAATGGTACCAAAGTTTTTCACGGTTCCATAGCTCTTCCCCGTATACTCTGCGGGTATCTTGATGGCTATCTGTATGTTCTCGCTGCTCATCGGTAGCACTGACCTCAGCGCTTGCACTATTTTCTGCACCTGTTCATCCGCATCCTCGAATGGATCGATGTGATACTTCACATCCTCCAAAGCGTTCTCGATGCGTACAGGTGGATGAGGCAGCTTCGTCTTGGGGTCTACATAGGTCCTTGAGATGATGTTGATTATCTGTTTTCTCTTCCGTTCTGTCATCTCGTGGCGCTGCTGGGCGTTTAACTGGAAAGTGCCCTTCTCGAACATCTCCTTAGCGACTTCGATGGGGTCGCTGGTCCCATAGTGTTTTTCGAGTTTCTCGGCTGACGCCTTCTCGCCCTTGTTGGCGTCTGTGAATATTGTGTCTACCATCAGGGCGTTCCTGATCTCGCCGAGTTCTCCTCTCTTGTAGGCCAGTCCTTTATCTGGGTCTACAAGTATCTCGAATTTTTCTCCACCAGTCTGGTGGCGAACAAGTGTGTATTCTTTGCTCATATTGAGCCCTTCTACCTCTAGTTGAGATAGCCCTTGATCTCCTCTGATTCCAGGCGTTTGAATACTTTGGTCTCCGTCGGCACTATCGCTACCTTTATCGTCTCCTCGTTGAGCTCTGAATCAGAGGCGATCTTCACCGCATCGATGGCTAGTTTAATGGCTTCCTCAAGGCTCAAACCATCAGAGTATTTCTCCTCTAGAAGCTTGTTGGCCTCATCGTTCTTTCTACCAACCGCTACTGCCTTGAAGCCACGGTATGCCCCACTGGGGTCAGTGGTCAGCACCCTGGGTCCGTTTGCGTCTACTCCTGCGAGTATCATGGTTACACCAAAAGGTCTGACACCTGCGTGCTGTGTATATGCCTGACTCATGTCCCCGAGCCTTCTCGCTAGTATCTCGACATCCACCGGCTCATCATAGAGAAGCTTGTTGCTCTGGCAGTAAACCCTTGCCTGTCCTATGAGCACTCTTGCGTCGCTGCTTAGGCCAGATATTGCGCTTGCGAGGTGGTCGTCTAGCTGGTATATCTTGCGGAAGTATTCTGGGTCTTCTAGTTCGCTTTCAGGGGTCTCGTTAGCTGCTAATACTATTCCTTCTGGGCTGGCTACTCCCACGATTGGTGCGCCTCTTTTTACTAATTCGAGGGCGTACTCGACCTGGTATAGTCTTCCTTCTGGTGAAAATATCGTTATGGCCCGGTCGTAGGCTCTTGGCATAAACATATCCATCTTTCTCCTTTGTGCTATCTCTCTCTAGTTCTACAGCTAATAACTAACACTGATGTAAAAATGTAATTGAAAAGTTGGCGCCCTGGCCGGGATTTGAACCCGGGATCGTCCGGGTGACAGCCGGACATACTGGGCCGAACTATACTACCAGGGCGCGTGGAACCTATGAATACGATTTCGTATAATAAAGTTTACGCAATTTTATTGGTTGTGAAACATGTAGATGCTACTTTGCTGTCTGTTTATGAAAATTTTGAGGAAGCCTGTGGCTTCTACTTAAACTGCTTGGCGATTAGCATTGTAGCTGTTAGGAAGATATTCGGTAACGCCCTGAGTGTCTCGGTGATGAAGTTATCGAGAGTCTTCATGTTGCTGGTTTTTACCTTAATTATGGCGTCGTATTCACCGTAGATTACGGCCACTTCTTCGACTTCTTGGTACTGGGTCAGCGAGTCGCAGACCTCGTCCTCTGAACCTGACTTGATGTTCATCATTATGTAAGCTTCAATGCTGCTCATGATGCCTCACATCCCACTTAGGTTGATGGTTTAAATTGTTTCTGGTTTAGAGGTTATACGCGTAATTAGCCATGATCTTGCCCATCATGGTTAGGCTCACCGGTACACCCTTGTTGTCCTTGGTGCCCGCGTTGATGAGTTCCGCCTCACGTAAGCCTCGTAGGTTCCATCTTACCGTGGATTCAGGTATCTCAAGCTCCTCGCTGAGCTGTTTGATTAGGTTCGTGTAGACCTCGTCCTCCTCGTACTGGGTCGTCAACCAGTGGAGTATGGTTCGCTGCTTCTCTGTAAGCTTCGTGCTGGCCGCCGTCATCAATGCCTGCTCTAGCTGGTTGAGTTGCCTGCTGTGGAGGTAGATGCTTTGTTCGAGTGAGTCTACTCTTTTGATGAGCCTGTTATAGGCTATCGTGTCTGTTGTGCTGTGGCCGAACTCAGTTACTTCTCGTTTTATGTCTTGGATTGTTTCGAGGATGTTTCTGAATTCGGGAGTCGGATAGGTTTGGCTTTTAGGCCTGGAGAATATATACACCTGTCATGTTTACACCCCGACGA